>JBOHMN010000088.1:0-2450 GCA_050730175.1 Acetobacteraceae bacterium
CCCAGGATGATTGGTGATGGTGCCGTAAATGCGGAGAAGGACACCACCAGAGGCCCATGAAGGCGGCAACATTTTGAGTGAGGCAACGCTCGAAGCTCTGGGAACATTTCTGAATGAGGCAATACGACCGGCCATCATTCATGTCGCGCTACATCGTTCAGATCCCCGGCCGGCCTGACGCATCGGCATAACAAGGCGCAGCGAGTCCGGCAGTCGCACGAAGCCATGCGCCGCGTAGAAGCCGGCTGCTGCTTCGTCCAGCGCGTCGACGATCACCATGGACGAGCCCACCGTGTTGGCGCTCTCGAACGCGCGCTGCAGCGCGTCGGCAAGCAGGACCGACCCAAGGCGCTGGCCTTGCTGGTCCCTGGCGACCGCCAGTCGGCCGATCAGGGTGCAACTGACGAGCGGATAGCGGGCAACGTGCTTCCGGGCCGCCTCCGGCACCTCGCCTTGCGACACCGCCATCGCGCAGAGCGTGTAATAGCCCAGGACTCGATTCGGCTCGGCATCCCGGCTCAGCACGAAGACGGCGTTTGCCTTCCGCCGGACGTCTTGCGCAGCCTGTGTCTTGAAATAGCCATCGAGACTCTCGACCCCACAGGCCAAGCCATTCCGGTCGTGCGCGTCGTTCAGGACGGCAATCCGAAGATCGGCGGATGTGGGACTCGGCATTCACCTCACGACCCGGCGCTGATGCTCCGCGAAAGCCCGCTGGAGTCGTTCGTTCGGGGCCGGCGGGCTGACGAGCGTATCGAAGAACACCACGCGGTCGCGATCCGACAGCACAATCGTCTCGTGCTCCGCGATCGTCCGGCGTGCGGCTTCCGTCAGTGCAGTCATACAGAAGTCGGTGAGCTTGCGCCGCTCGAGTTGCGCCGCGCGCTCGATCAGCGCCTTCGTCGGCTCATCGACTCGAAAGCCCAGTCGCTCTTCTCGCAAACGTCGGTCTTGCTTCCTCGAAGCCATGATAATCACCTCTCGATGGGTGTACGTCGAATGGACTAACTTTTCAAGATGCCCATTGCCGACCCGCATGGCCAGCACTTTCGAGGACGATGACCTCAGGTGGCGTGACTGCAGCCCCCCGTCTCCCCGGCTGGTCGGGGCCATCTGCAACGGCTGATTAACAGCGCATCTGCTGTCACGTGGAAGTCGGATAGCGCACACCTACGCATGCTCAGATGTAGAACTTGAAGGGCTGCCGCTCTGCCCCAGCGGCACTCCCCATCGTCAGCACTTCACCGACCTTGTCCGCGACAACGAATGGTGACCGGCAGGCCATCGCTGAAATTGCAGGCGTTGTAGTTGATCTTCGTGAGACCCAAGATGTCGGCCAGCACGACCTCGATGACTGGATACTCACCGCTCGCGCGCGGCACGGCCACGAACACCGGTCAGGTGGATTGCACGACATCAGCCCCCGATCCTGGGTCGCTCGCTCTACTCGGCTCGGCACTGATCGGCCTCGGGTTGGCCGTTCGCCGCCGCAAACGGACTTGATGAGCGCTGATGGACCTTGTCCGTTTGAGCGGCGGTCTTGCCGCGGCGGCACGCTATACGATCAGCACCTTCCGCGGGTTGAGGTTCGGGTTTCGCCAGAACGAATCATTCTCGAAGCGATGGAACAGGTCGGGCGGAAGCACCGTCTCGCGCTTCGCCGAGCGTGCGCTCACTTTCGGCCGGACATCGTGCAGGCCGGGCGTTCCCGCCCGCCGGTCATACTCGCGGGCGTCAAATTCGATCGTCTCGAAATCATGCGTGGCCCGTGGCTCGCCGATGAACTGGTAGACCGCATCCAGCGCCTTCCGCGGCTCGGCCGCCAGCGTCTCGTATTGCAGCAGCATCATCCGCGCGGCATTCTCGCCGAAGAACGCCTCCTTCAGCGCATTGTAGCTGTAGCCGGCCATGCCGCTCGGACCGGCGACGCCTTCTGCCCGCGAATACACCGTCCCGCCCGGCTGGTAATCGAAGATGATCGAGGGCTGGAACATGTTTCGCTGCACGAGCCGCTCGATGCTGTCGACGATCCAGGGCATGTGGCGGACGCAGGCGATGATCTTCGCGCGCGGGAACAGCGCGCCGAGCGCCGCGATCTTCGCGGTCCAGGCGCGGCTCGTGTCGAACACGACGCCGTCTTCCGGCGCATGGCCGGCATGGAAGTCCCGCACCAGCCCGGCAAGCACCCGCCGCCTCTGGTCGTTATCGATGAACACCGAGAATTCGTTCTTGTCGCTCATCTCGCCGAGCAGTGAGTTGAACAGCCCGTAAAGCGGGCCGGACATGCCGGCATGAAAGCGTGGATTCTGCCGCAGCAGGGCGGCGAGCAGGGTCTAGCCCGAGCGCGGCAGGCCGGCGATGAAATGCAGACGGAAGGGCAGCTCCGGCGTTGCGGTCTCCGTCGGCACGTTGTTCGCTCTGCCCTTGCTGGTTCTACCTCGCCATCAGCC
>JBOHMN010000089.1:0-2720 GCA_050730175.1 Acetobacteraceae bacterium
AAGCAACGACGGTGCGAGGGGTGATGCTTTTGGCAGCGTGGCGACGCTCCCGTGAGGCGATCGGGGCGGGGTGTCAGCGCGTCGCGGTGAGGAGGGAGCGCGCGCGTTCCAGATCGGCGAGCGTGTCGACGCCGAGCGGCTCCGCCTCGATCAACGCGGCGTCGATCCGCATGCCGTGCTCGAGCGCGCGGAGCTGCTCGAGATTTTCCCGCATTTCCAGAACACCGCGTGGCAGGGCCACGTAGCGATCGAGCGCCGCGCGGCGATAGGTGTAGAGGCCGACGTGGTGATAGTGCGGCCCGGCACCGCCAGGGATGACGGCGCGGCTGAAATAGAGCGCGCGGCCGGACCGCGAGGGCGAGCGGATAGCGAGCGCGATCTTGACGACCTGGGGTGCCTGAAGCTCGCGCGGATCGGTGATTTCGGTCGCCAGAGTTGCGATGCTGACCTCGGGCTCGTCGAGTGGCGGAAGGGTGGCGCGGAGGACCGCGGGATCGACCGTGGGGAGATCGCCCTGCAGCACGACCACGGTGTCGAAGCTACGGGAAGGATCGGTGAGGGCGAGGGCGGCCTGCACGCGGTCGGAGCCGGTGGGAAGCTTCGGGTCAGTGAGGATCGCTGTGCCGCCGGCGGCGCGGATCACGTCTCTGATCTGAGCGTCGCCGCACGCGACCAGCACCGGGCCTAGATCCGCCTCCAGAGCGCGGCGCCAGACGTGCACAATCATCGGCTCGCCCGCGATTTGGCAGAGTGCCTTGCCAGGCAGCCGCGTTGAACCCAGCCGCGTTGGAATGACGACGATGGGGCGCACAGAATGGAGCGGATCAGGAGTCAGGCAACAGGCGGGGCGTTTCTTGGGTTCGCGTCCGGCGAGAACAGGCAGGATGAGGAAACCCTCCTCATCCCGCCAAGCAGAAGACGACGTTCTCTCCCTAAACTTGGCCGGACGCCCATGCTCTGATAGCGGTTCGCCGATTGCGTGTCACGTGGTTTCGTGCGGGTTCAACGAATAATTATCGATTTTGTTGCGCGCGCCCGTTGTGCACTGCACAAAAGTGGCGTACCAGTGTGCCGACCCTCAGCTTGTTACCTACGATCAGCATGCTTGGTCGGCACACTGGCTCTTTATTTTCAGTGGCCTGCTTATCCCCTTTCGTTCGCTGCTTAGGGCAGCGAGCGACGGGGGCAGGACACTGGGGCCTCTCTGGCCGCAGGCGAGCCTCGCCTGTAGCGTTGTCGGCGAATCACGGAGGATCCGCGCCCGATGCGCCTTTCCCACAGTCTCGTGCCGACGATGAAGGAAGTTCCGAGCGAGGCGCAGATCGTCTCGCACCGGCTGATGCTGCGTGCGGGGTTGGTGCGGCAGACCGCGGCCGGCATTTATGTGTGGCTGCCGGCCGGTCTCAAAGTGCTGCAGAAGGTCGCCCAGATCGTGCGCGAAGAGCAGGACGAAGCGGGCGCGCAGGAGCTTCTGATGCCGACCATTCAGCCGGCGGAGCTGTGGCGCAAGAGCGGGCGCTACGAGGATTACGGCAAGGAGATGCTGCGCCTGAAAGACCGGCACGACCGTGATCTTCTCTACGGGCCCACCAACGAGGAGATGATCACCGACCTCGTCGGCCAGTCGGTGCGCTCGTACCGCGAATTGCCGCAAATCCTCTACCATATTCAATGGAAATTCCGCGATGAGGTGAGGCCGCGCTTCGGGGTGATGCGGGGGCGCGAGTTTCTGATGAAGGACGCCTACAGCTTCGACATCGATTATGCGGGCGCGACCGTGAGCTATCGGCGGATGATGCTTTCCTATATGCGGACGTTCCGCCGGATGGGCTTGAAGGCGATTCCGATGCAGGCCGAGGCAGGGCCGATCGGCGGCAACATGAGCCACGAGTTCATCATTCTCGCGCCGACCGGGGAGAGCGCGGTCTATTACGACGCAGCGTTCGAGGAGATCGATTATTCGGCGGGCGGATTTGACATTTTTTCGCCGGACGATCTCGATCGCTTCTTCGGTCTGATGACGACGCATTACGCGGCGACCGACGACAAGCACGATCCGGCGGCCTTTGCCACGCTGGGGGAAGGGCGGCGGCGGGAAGGGCGCGGGATCGAGGTCGGGCACGTTTTCTATTTCGGCACCAAGTACAGCAGGGCGATGGGATTTGCCGTCAGCGGGCGGGATGGGCGGCCGGTTGCGCCGGAAATGGGCAGCTATGGCATCGGCGTGAGCCGCCTGGTCGGAGCGCTGATCGAGGCGTTTCACGACGAGGCGGGGATCATCTGGCCGGATTCGGTCGCGCCGTTCCGGGCGGCGATCCTCAATTTGAAGACGGGCGATGCGGCGTGCGAGCGGCTGGCGGAAGAGCTCTATGCGAAGCTCGCGCCGTCGGTTCTCTATGATGACAGGGAGGAGCGGGCGGGCGTGAAGTTCGCGGATGCCGACCTGATGGGGCATCCCTGGCAGATCATCGTCGGCCCGCGCGGCGCGGCGAAGGGCCAGGTGGAGCTGAAGCGACGGGCGAGCGGGGAGCGCCAGGAGCTTTCGCTCGATTGCGCCCTGGCGCGGATTCTCTAGGCATGTTCGGGATTTTTGAGCGGACGGTTGCGTTCCGTTATCTCAGGGCGCGGCGGGGCGAGCGATTCGTTTCGGTGATCGCGGCCTTCTCGCTGATCGGGATTGCGCTCGGGGTCGCGACGCTGATCATCGTGATGAGCGTGAT
>JBOHMN010000090.1:0-4980 GCA_050730175.1 Acetobacteraceae bacterium
CGATTCCAAGTTGGCGGGCGAGCCCAAAGGCGCTGATGCCGTAGATGATCCCGAAATTGATCGCCTTCGCGCGACGCCGGGTCAGAGGATCCATCCCGGCGAGCGGCACGCCGAATACCTCTGAGGCCGTGCGCGCGTGGATATCCTCTCCGCGAGCAAAGGCGTCCTTCAAAGCACCGATGTCAGCGACATGCGCGAGCAGGCGAAGTTCGATCTGCGAGTAGTCGGCGCTGACAAGGAGATGTCCGGGGGCCGCAATGAACGCGCGACGAATGCGTCCGCCTTCCTCGGTCCGGATCGGAATGTTTTGTAAATTCGGATCAGTCGAGGCAAGCCGGCCGGTCGAGGTGCCGGCCATGACGAAGTTTGTATGCACACGTCCGGTATGCGGATTGATTTCGCTGACCAGCGCGTCCGTGTAGGTGGATTTGAGCTTCTGAAGCTGGCGCCATTCAAGCACCTGCGCCGGCAATGCGTGCCCGGATTCGGCAAGCGCTGTCAGTACCTGGGCGTCCGTTCCGAAGGCGCCTGTCTTCATGCGTTTGCCACCACCAAGGCCCATCTCGCTAAACAGCACCTCGCCGAGCTGCTTGGCGGAGCCCACATTGAAAGCATGACCGGCAAGACGGTGAATCTCGGACTCGATGGTCGTCATACGCTCGCTGAGTTCGACCGAGATGCGGGAAAGTTCGGCAGCGTCGACACTCACCCCGGCACTTTCCATATGCACGAGGACCGGAATGAGGCGGCGCTCGAGCTGCTCGTAGAGGGCCAGGGTCGCGGCCTCGCGCAAGCCGGGGCGGAGGGTCTGCCACAGCCGCAAGGTAACGTCAGCGTCTTCCGCTGCATACGCGGTGGCACGATCCAGAGGCACGGCGGCAAAGGCTATGCGCGCTCGCCCGGAACCTGTGATTTCATCATAGGAAATGGGGCGATGGCCAAGATGAAGTGTCGATAGCTCGTCCATGCCATGACCGTGCCGCCCGCCCGCCTGGCAGTACGAGATCAGCATGGTGTCGTCGAGCGGGGCGACCGTGCTCGCGCCGGCGCCCGCCAGCACGTGGAGGTCGTATTTCGCGTTCTGCAGGACTTTGAGTACTGTAGGGTCGGCGAGCAGGGGCGAGATGGCGGCGATCGCCTCGGTCGGCGCGATGGCGACACCTGCATCCTCGTGACGGAGCGGTACATAGCAGGCGCAGCCCGGAGCAGTGGCAAGCGAGAATCCGACCAGCGTCGCCCGGAGGGGGTCAAGCGAGTCGGTCTCGGTATCCACGGCGACCACCCCTGCCGCCGCCGCCCGTTCGATCCAGCCCGCAAGAGCCGACATGGTAGTAACGGCTTCGTAAGGACCGAAGGCGGGTGCCTCGGCAGGCGCGGGCAGGGCGACGTCCGCCGGCGACGGTTCGGCCCCCATCGCGATCGCATCGAAGCCCAGCCGATGCAGGACGCTGCGGAACCCCTGTTCTGAGAGCCAGGTCGCGAGTTGCACCGGGTCGGGTGCGCCAAGGCTGAGCCCGGCGAGAGGAACGGGCAGCGGCGCGTCACGCGAAAGGGTGACGAGGCGGAGCGAGAGCCTGGCGTCCTCGGCATGTGCGAGCAGAGCCTCCCGCCGTTTCGAGGGCGGCATCTCGGGAGCCGCCGCGAGCGCGCGCTCCAGGCTGCCATAGGTACGAATGAGATCGGCGGCTGTCTTCGGCCCGATGCCGGGGACGCCCGGCACATTGTCCGTGCTGTCGCCCATCAGGGCCTGCACCTCCACCACCTGCTCCGGCGAGACCCCGAAACGCTCCTTGACCTCTTCCGGACCGATCGGCCGCTGCTTGATCGGATCCAGCATCACGACATCGGGCCCGACCAGTTGCATCAAGTCCTTGTCGGAGGAAACGATGGTGACCCGGGCGTCATCTCGCAGCGCCGCCGCGGTGTAAGTGGCGATCAGATCATCCGCTTCCCAATCGGCGGCCTCGATCGCCGGCACTGCGAAGGCGCGGGTGGCCTCACGCACCAGGCCAAACTGCGGCACGAGTTCCGGCGGTGGGGGTGGGCGCTGAGCCTTGTAGGCGGGATACAGACGGTTGCGGAAGGTTTCCCGGCCCGCATCGAAGATCACCGCGAGATGGGTGCCGGTGTGGTCCTTCAAGAACTTGGCAAGCATATTCGTGAAGCCGAGCACGGCGTTCACCGGCGTCCCGTCCGGGCGGGTCAGGGGCGGGAGTGCATGGAAGGCCCGGAACAGGAATCCCGAACCATCGATCAGAATGAAGTGACGCGGTTCCCCGCTCGTCGAGGGGGCCGGCACTCAGTGCTCGGAGCCGGGTCGCTCGACCCCGGGCTTGCGCACGAACCGCCGTGAGCAATAGGGGCAGACCGCTTCGTCGTTCAGCAGGTGGAGGAACACGCGGGGATGACCGAGCAAGCCTTCGCCGCCATCGCAGGCGACGACATCCTCGGTCACAAAGACAATCTCGGTCTGGGTGACGGCACCCTCCGGCATCGGGTCCTCTATCGGTCTCAACGAGAGTCGTGAATGTGCGGCATGGCGGCGGTGCTTGCAACTCGGATTGGTGCCGTCGCACGGCCTCACCTGCCGCCCCGGCGCGCCTTCACCGCGCTCATGATCGGGCTTTCGCTTTCCGCCTGCGCGGCCAGGCTGGCCCCGGCCGGGCCCGCGGAGATCGTGCCCGCAATGGGCAGAGAGGCCTTTGTCATGCCCGACGGTGTGCGGCTGCCTTACCGGGCGTGGCTGCCCTCCGGGAAGCTGCGCGCGGTCATGCTGGCACTGCACGGTTTCAACGACAGCCGGGACGCCTTTGCGCTTTCGGCGCCGCTGTTCGCGCTGGCCGGGATGGCCGTCTTTTCGCCGGACCAGCGCGGCTTCGGGGCAACGCCCGAGCGTGGTTTCTGGCCAGGCACCAAGGCCCTGGTGGATGATGCGCGGACGATGGCGGAGCTTCTGCATCGGAGGTATCCCTCCGTGCCGCTTTATTTGCTCGGCGAGAGCATGGGCGGGGCGGTGCTGATGCTGCTCGCGACCTCTCCGGACCCGCCGCCCGCAGCGGGCTATATCCTGGCGGCGCCGGCGGTTTGGGGCCGCGCCGACATGAATGTGCTCTACCGGACTGCGCTGTGGTTCGCGTGGGAGACCGTGCCCGGGCTTCGCGTTTTCGGGGCGGGCCTCGTCAAAGCCTCGAGCAACCGGGTGGCGCTGGAGGCACTCGGACGCGATCCGCTGACCATTCACGAGACCCGGGTCGACGTGATTCACGGCTTGGTTGATCTGATGAGCCGGGCACTTGCCGCCGCCTCGCGCTTCGCTGCGCCCGCTCTCGTGCTCTATGGCAAGCACGACGAATTGGTGCCGAAGCCGGCAATGGCGGCAATGTGGCGGGCGATCCCGAAAGGAGCGCCAGTGCGCTTTGCCTATTATGCAGATGGCTATCACCTGCTGCTCCGCGATCTCGATCGCGGGCTGCCGATCGGTGACATCATTGCCTGGATCCGTTCACCGGCTGCGCCACTGCCGTCCGGCGCCGGGCGGGCGGCTCGGGCCTGGCTTGCCCGGCAGCCATGAGGCGCGGTATTGGGAACGCGTGGACCCGTAGCTCAGCTGGATAGAGCGTCGCCCTCCGAAGGCGAAGGTCGCACGTTCGAATCGTGTCGGGTCCGCCAATTCCCGTGGGTCTCAGTTTCCCGGGTAATTTCTGGAAGATCTGCGGCATGCGCGGTGAGCCGAACCGCAACCGGAAGGGTTGGCGGCGCCCATCGCCCCAGAAGCAGTGGACCGACGGAATGCCCGGACTTGCCTCGAGAAAATGGTGCGGGTGGTCGGACTTGAACCGACACTCTGTTGCCAGAAACGGATTTTGAGTCCGTCGCGTCTACCAGTTCCGCCACACCCGCAGGCACCAGACGATCGGCTGATCAAGGTCCTCATACCGCAGCGGGCGCGAAGGCGGAAGTTTGTGGTCTGCTCTCGCCTGCACTTCTGCCGGGTCCGCTCTCGATGCACCTGTGGCGCGGTGCGGGAAGCCGCGCGCGGATTGCTTTGGTGCGCGTGTTTCCGCCGGTTCCGGCGGACCGGGAAGCCCACCCCTGCCTGCCCCTCCCCGCCGCGGCTGGCAAGTGCTATAGGGCCGCGCGATGCCTGTTCCCGGATAGCTCAGTTGGTAGAGCAAGCGGCTGTTAACCGCTGGGTCGTAGGTTCGAGTCCTACTCCGGGAGCCATCCAGCCTTCTTGAGCGTTCCCGACGGGTATTGACGCCACCCGACGAACCTCAAGAAACCCATTGACAAGCCTCGTATTTTGCTTCCATGCCAATCCCCACCCTTCCTGACGCTTGCGCACGCATTTTCGCGTTTAGCGCCGTCCGCTGGGGGCACAAAAGGGGCATCGAGGGATGGCACTGGGGGCATTCCGCCTGACCGACCGCGCTCTCCGCGGGCTCAAGCCGCAAGCGCGAGCGTTCAAAGTGAGCGACGGCCAAGGGCTGCACGTGCTGGTCACGCCGGCCGGCAGTCGGCTCTGGCGTGGGAAATACCGCCTCGCGGGCCGAGAACGGCAACTTGCCTTGGGCGCCTATCCCGAGGTTTCGCTGCATGACGCGCGCGAGGCCTGGCACCAAGCCCGCCGGGCGTTGCGCGAGGGAATCGACCCCGGCCGCGCGTCGGAGCCGGTGAAACGTGCCGCCACCTTCGCCGAGATCGCGCGAGAGTGGCACGCGGCCAACCGCGCGCGCTGGAAGCCGCACTACGCGGCGGACGTGCTCCAGAGCCTCGAGGGCGAGTTGTTCCCGACGCTCGGCGCCAGCGCCGCCGACCAGATCACGCCGCCGACTCTCCTGGCGGCGCTGCGACGGGTCGAGCACCGCGGCGCAGTCGAGACCGCGCATCGGCTGCGCCAGCGGGCGAGCGGGGTCTTCGCCTACGGGATTGCCGCTGGGCTCTGCACGACGAACCCGGCCGCCGCGCTCGTCGGTGCGC
>JBOHMN010000091.1:0-8121 GCA_050730175.1 Acetobacteraceae bacterium
CGGATCGCCCCCGGCAGGCGCGAAATGTTGCTCGGCGGGGCGAGCGCCGCTGCCATCGCCTTGACCGCCCGGCGGGCCGCCGCGGCCGGCGCGCCGATCAAGCTCGGCTGGGTCGGGCCGCTCTCGCCGCCGGGAGGTTATGCGGAAGGCATCCTGATGAAGGACGCGGCGGCCATGGCGGCCCAGGAGATCAACGCGCAAGGGGGCGTGCTCGGCCGGCCGATCGAGATCGTCTATGCCGATACCAGGGGAATGCCGGAGGCGGGCGTCGCCGCCGCCGAGAGGCTGGTCGTGCAGGACCATGTGGTCGCGGTGTTCGGGGAATTCCACAGCGCGGTCGCGCTGGCGGAGATGAAGGTGTTCCACAAGTATCACATCCCGTTCATGGCGTGCGATGTCTGGTCCGACCAGATCACCGGCAGCGGCTACCCCGAGGTGTTCCGGAACTCGACCACCGTGTCCCTGATATTCACCACGATCGGTGAATGGATCGCCGCCGCCGGCTTCAAGAACGTGGCCGTGCTCGCCGAGAAGAACGACAACGGCCTGGCGTCGCGCAAGGCGGTCCAGGCCGTGCTGCAGAAGAAGGGGCTGCCGTTCACGGCCGTGGACGCCCAGCCGACCGCGCAGGACTTCACGGCCCAGATCCTGCGCTTCAAGAGCCATTCGCCACCCTACGATTTCTTCTTCGCAGAATTCGCCGAGACCGGCGCCTATCCCCTGGTCAGGGAATCGCACGATCTCGGATTTGCCCCGACGCACCGCACCGGCATGTATCAGTCCGGCGGACCGGCGGTGGATCCGACCTTCTGGAAGAACGTCGGCGAGGCCGGCGTCTATCTGCTGACCGAGGATGTCGGTTTGCCGAAGAGCGCCTGGAACGACAAGACCAAGGCGCTTGCCAAAGCCTTCGACAGCAAATTCCACACCGAGCCACCGGGCGCGGCCATGGAAAGCTACGATGCGGCATGGCTGCTCGCCGAGGCGATCAGGAGCGCGGGAAGCACGGCATCGGACGCCATCATCAAGGCGCTGGAGACGATCCGGTGGACCGGCGCGCGCGGCCCCTATGCGTTCTCGAGCAGCCATGATCCGGCCTGGGCCTATCACCAGTTCATGGACTCCCCGATGTCCATCATCCAGTACGACAAGGAGAACCAGTCCCCGTACGCGGCGCCGATCGTCTGGCCGCGCAAGTTCGCGACCGTTTCCTATCTCTACCGGCAGCCTACCGCCTGAGAGGTGCGGGGACCACTGCCGAGCGCAGGTCTCTCCCGGTGCTGAGCTATCTCCTGGCCCAGAGCCTGAACGGGCTCGGGATCGGAATCATCTACGCCCTCATCGCGACCGGGCTCACCGTGATCTTCGCGATCCTCAAGGTCGTGAATTTTGCCCACGGCGAGCTTTACATGATGGGGGGCTATTTCGGCTATTTCGCGATCGCACTGCTTGGCATTCCGCCCTGGGCCGGCGTGCCGGTGGCGATGGCGGTCTCGTTCCTGTTCGCGATGGCGATCGAACGGGCACTGCTCACGCCGCTCTACAAGCCGACTACGGAACGCAAATCCGACTATGGCGTGCTCGTCACGTTCGGCATCTCGATCTTTCTCCGCAACATCGCCATCATCCTGTTCGGCCCGTTTCCGCTCCGTCCGCCTCCATTCTGGCCCGGAGTGGCCCAGTTCGGCGACCTCGTGATCACGCATGACCGACTTTTCGTCATGGCGGCGGGTGTGCTGCTGCTCGGCGGGCTCGTGTTCTTTCTGCACCACACGAGCTGGGGGCAGGCGCTCGATGCCGTGAGCCAATCGCAGGAATCGGCTGCCATCGTCGGCATCAATGCCGAGCGGGCGTACATGCTCGCGTTCGGCCTCGGCGGCGCGCTTGCCGGCGGCGCGGGCGCGCTGGTCGGACCCATCTACTCGCTTTCCCCCTCGATGGGCCTCCTGCCGGACATCCAGGCCTTCGTGATCGTGATCCTGGGCGGCATGGGGTCGGTCGCCGGCAGCATCATCGGGGGACTGTTGATCGGGGTTTCCGAAAGCCTGTTCGTGGCACTCTGCCCCGATCCCACGCGGGGCCTTTCCTATTCGAACGCGTTCGGCCTCGTGATCCTGATGGCGGTCCTTCTGGTTCGCCCGACCGGAATTTTCGGCCGTGCTCATTCGGCCATGGAATAGCGCCGATGCAGCGGCTCCGCCTCTGGGCCACTCTCGCCGCCGGGAGTGTGGCATTGATCCTGCCCGCCGGGCTCAATGCCTATTGGCTGCACGTCATGATCATCGCCTTCTTCTATGCGATCGTCACCACGAGCTGGACATTGCTGGTCGGGTATGCCGGGCAATTCTCGTTCGGACATGTCGCCTTCGTCGCCCTGGGCGGCTATACGTCGGCGCTGCTGGTGCAATGGCTGGCGATTCCGATCCCGTTCGGCATGGTCGCCGCCATTCTGATGTGCCTCATCTGGGGCGCGGCGATCGGCTGGATCTGCCTCCGCATGCGCGGGCCTTACCTCGCCATATTCACCTTGGCGTTCGCCGAGGTCCTGCGCATCGTCTTCGTAACCGAGAACGAGGTGACGGGTGGAGCGGGCGGCCTTTCGGCAGCACCTCTGTTCCATACCCGGACTGATCTGCCTTACTACTACTTGGCACTCGCGCTGCTCGCGGCCTCACTCGCCATCATGGCGGCGATGATCCGCTCGCGCTGGGGGCTCTTCTTCCGGGCGATTCGCGAGAACGAGCCGGCCGCCGCTGCCTGCGGCGTGAAGGTGGTGCGGTTCCGAATCCTCGCGTTCGCCGTCGCCAGCGGCTTCGCCGGCCTCGCCGGCGCCTTCTATGCGCATTACATCGGGATTCTGACGCCCGACGTGGGCTCGGTGGACAACATGGGGCTGGTCGTCGCAATGGCGGTCATCGGCGGCTCGGAAAGCCTTGCCGGCGGCCTCGCCGGCGCGGTCGGCGTGGAGCTCCTGTCGGAACTCCTGCGCAGCTACGGCCAGTGGCGATTCGTCCTGTTCGGCGCCCTCTTGCTGCTCACGATGCGCTTCGCACGCAACGGCCTGCTGGCCCTCGCAGCGCGCTCGGTGCAGGCCCTCCTCGCCACCGGAAAGCTCGGCCCGTTGCGGAGGGAAGCGAGCTAGCATGGCACCCGCGCTGGTGCACGCAAGCGGTCTCGGCAAGCGGTTTGGCGGCATCGTCGCCGTGCAATCGGTCGAATTCACCGTCAGGGAACGCGAGATCGTCGGCCTCATCGGGCCCAATGGCTCCGGCAAGACGACCCTCATCAACCTCTTGACCGGGCACCTCCGGCCGAGCACGGGTCGCATTGCGATCAACGACATTCCCGCCCATGGCCTGCCGGCGGAACGCTTTGCCGCCATGGGGGTCGCGCGAACGTTTCAGATCACGCAACTCTTCAGCCGCATGAGCGTGCTTGAAAACATGCTGGTGCCCGGGCTGACGCGGCGCGGCACCGAGCGGGCGGCGGCGGCCCGGCGGGCCCGGGATCATCTCGCCTTTCTCGGCCTCGACAAACTGGAAGAACTGCCGGCCAAGAGCCTCTCGGGGGGCCAGCAGAAGTTGCTCGAGCTCGGGCGAGCCCTGATGCTCGAGCCGAAGATCATGTTCCTCGACGAGCCGTTCGCGGGGGTCAACCCGTACCTCCGAGACGAAATCATCCGCCATGTGCAGCAACTGCACTCCGTTGGGCAGACGTTCGTGATCGTCGATCACGACATCGATGCGATCCAGCGGCTGGTGCAGCGGTTGGCCGTGATGTCACGCGGCAGGATGATCGCGGATGGGCCGCTCGCAGCGGTCAGGGAAAACCGCGACGTGCTCCGGGCGTACACGGGCTGACCGATGGACGGCCCCGCCCCATCACGAACGGTGCGCATGAGCGGGTCGGACCTGGTGGCCGGATACCTCCCGGGAATCGACATCCTGCACGGGGTTTCGGTGCGGGCGGTCGCGCACGAAATTCGCTCCGTGCTGGGGCCGAACGGGACCGGTAAGTCCACGCTGCTCAAGGTGCTGTTCGGCTTTCTTCCCGCGCGCGCGGGATCGATCCAACTCGGCGATGCGCCGCTCGGCGACGCGGCACCGCACGCGATGGGCAAGCGTGGCGTCGCGTACCTGCCGCAGCGCCCGAGCCTCTTTCCGTTCCTCTCGGTAGAGGTCAATCTCAGGCTCGGAACCTGGGGATTCCGGCGCGCCAAGGCCAGGGTGCGGGAAAGGATCGATCGCGCATTCGAACAGTTCCCCATGCTGAAAGAAAAGCGGCGCCAGCCCGCCGGCACCATGAGCGGCGGGCAGCAGCGGCAGCTCGAGATCGCACGCAGCCTGCTCTCCGAACCTTCGGTGTTCCTGATCGACGAACCGACGGCGAGCGTCGAACCGCGCGTCAGCGCCGAGATCTATGGGATCGTCACCAATCTCGCGCGCTCCGGCATGGCCATCCTGCTGGTGGATCAGAACGTCAAAGGCGCGCTCGGGATCGCCGATTACGTCTATGTGATGCGCACCGGCGCACTCTACGCGGAAGGCGCGCGGAACTTGTTTCAGGGTGATGTCGATGCACTGGTGAGCGAGTGGCTTTACACACGCCAACAGGAGTGAAGCAAACGCAGATCGTCATTCTTCCCGGAGACGGGATTGGCCCGGAAGTTGTCACTGAGGGGAGGGCGGTGCTCGAAGCGCTGGCCCGCCGCTACGGATTGCCGCTCCGCCTCTCGGAAGCCGCGATCGGCGGCGCGGCCTACGAACGCTACGGCGATCCGTTGCCGAAACCGACACTCGAGGCCGTCCGCGCGGCGGATGCCGTGCTGTTCGGCGCCGAGGGAGGGTTCCAGTATGAGACGCTGCCGCGCGGCAAGCGTCCGGGCGACGGGCTATTGAGGCTGCGCAAGGAGTTGCAGCTCTATGCCAACTTCCGGCCCGTTCTGGTCTTTCCCGAACTGGCCGGCACCTCGCCGCTGCGGCCGGAGGTGATCGCCGATGTGGACCTGGTGATCGTGCGCGAGTTGACGGGAGGCGTGTATTTCGGAACCCCGCGCGGGCTCTCGAACTCGGCCGAAGAGGGACGCATCGGCATCAATACGATGCGCTACAGCGAGGCCGAGATCCGGCGGGTCGGGCACAAGGCGTTCCAGGCCGCCATGCGACGGCGGCGGCGGCTGTGCTCGGTGGACAAGGCCAATGTGCTCGAGACCATGGAACTCTGGCGCACCGTGATGGACGAATTGCAGGCGGACTATCCGGAAGTGGCACTCTCCCACCTCTACGTCGATACCGCCGCGATGGCGCTCATCCGCGAGCCGAGGCAATTCGACGTCATCGTCACGGGAAACCTGCTCGGGGACGTCCTTTCGGATGAAGCGGCGGTGCTCGCCGGCTCCATCGGCATGCTGCCCTCGGCCTCGCTCGGCGAGGGCAGGTTCGGGCTCTACGAACCGGTGCATGGATGCGCTCCCGACATCGCCGGAAAAGACCTCGCCAATCCGCTCGCGACCATCCTTTCATGCGCCCTGATGCTGCGGATGAGCTTCGGCCGCGAGGCCGAGGCGCGCCGCATCGAGGCCGCGGTGCGATCGGTCCTCGGTCAGGGCTACCGGACCCCCGACATCACGGAGCCCGGATGCCGGACCGTCGGGACACGTGAAATGGGCAGAGCCGTGGTGGACGCGCTGTGAGCGGGGCCGCAGCCGTTCAGGGCACCGCGGGAGCGCGCACACTCTTCGGGAAGATCTGGGACCGGCACACGATCCTCGAGCGGGGCGATCGCATGCGGCTCCTCTACGTCGATCGCCAGTTCATTGCCGACGATTTGCTGCCGGACGTATTCGATGCGCTCAGGGACCGAGATCTTGAGGTGCGTCGGCCGGAAGAGATCTTTGCGACGCCCGACCATTTCGTTCCGACCCGAACGCACCGGCTCGAGGACATCAACGATCCGGCGGGCCGCGCGATGATCGAGCAACTGACACGCAATGCCGCGGAATTCCGCTTCACACTGTTCGGTCTCGAAGATCCGCGCCAGGGCATCGTCCACGTGAGCGGCCCGGAGCAGGGTCTGAGCCGGCCCGGCATGACCATCGTCTGCGCCGACAGCCACACGGCGACGCATGGGGCGTTCGGGGCGATCGCCTTCGGCATCGGTTCGGCGGAGACGACGCATGTCCTGGCAACCCGGACGCTCTGGCAGCGCCGGCCGCGGAGCTTGCGCATCACGCTCGAGGGGCCGCTTGCTCCAGGCGTCGCGGCCAAAGATCTGATCATCGCGATCATCGCCCGGATCGGTGCCGCCGGCGCCGCCGGGCACGCCATGGAGTTCGCCGGCAGCACGATCCGCGGCCTTTCCATGGAAGGCCGGATGACGCTCTGCAACATGATCATCGAAGCCGGAGCGCGTACCGGTCTCGTCGCGCCGGATGACACCACGTTCTCCTACCTCGCCGGCCGACCCTTCGCGCCACGTGGCGCGGACTGGGACCAGGCAGTCGCATTCTGGCGCACGCTCCCTTCGGAGCCGGACGCGATTTTCGACCGGGAGGTGAGCATCGATGCCGCGAGCGTCGCTCCGATGGTGACCTGGGGCACGAGCCCGGAGGACGCGACACCGGTCACCGGCAGCGTCCCGGATCCCGATGAGCCTCTGGACGCGGAGAGGCAGAAACGGCGGCGCCGCGCGCTCGAATACATGGGCCTTCGCCCGGGGATGAAGCTCGCCGGCCTCAGGGTGGATCGCGTGTTCATCGGCTCGTGCACCAATGGGCGAATCGAGGATCTGCGCGCGGCGGCTGCCGTGCTCGCCGGCCGACAGGCCTCCATTCCCGCGCTCGTGGTTCCGGGTTCCGGAATGGTGAAGCGCCAGGCCGAGGCGGAAGGGCTCGATCGCATCTTCAAGGCCGCCGGGTGCGAGTGGCGGGAGCCCGGATGCTCGCTCTGCATCGCCATGAACGGCGACCGGGTCAGGGCGGGCGAACGGTGCGCCGCGACCTCGAACCGCAACTTCGCCGGCCGGCAGGGACGAGGCGCGCGCACGCACCTCATGAGCCCGGCGATGGCCGCCGCCGCCGCGGTCTCCGGCTGCATCACCGACATCCGGAAACTGGCCGGGGACGCGTAAGTGCAACCGCTCGATGACCTGACGGCGATCGCGGCTCCGTTCGCGGATTCCGATATCGATACCGACCAGATCGTGCCTGCCCGCTTCCTCTCGCGGCCGCGGGATATGGGCTTCGCGGAGTGCCTTTTCCATGACCTGCGCTACACCGCCGACGGCGAGGAGCGGGCCGGGTTCGTGCTCAACCGCCCCGCCTACAAATGCGCCAGGATCCTGGTCGCGGACGGCAATTTCGGCTGCGGTTCGGCGCGCGAGCAGGCCGTCTACGCCCTCTCCGACTACGGCTTCCGCGCGGTGATAGCGCCGAGCATGGGCGATATTTTCCGAACCAACTGCTTCCAGAACGGACTGGCCCCGATCATCCTGCCGAAAGACACCGTCACCGCCATGCTCTCAGGGCTCCTGGAGCGGCCGGGCGCGTGCGTCGGGATCAAACTCGCAAAGGCGCTCGTGCAGGCGCCCTCGGGCGCGGTTCACCCCTTCACAATGGATCGGTTCCAGACCGAGCTTCTGCTTGAGGGGCGCGCCGAAATCGACGTGACACTCGGGGAGATGGCGAAGATCACGGCCTTCGAGGCCCGGCACAGGATCTGGTGAGCCGGGGAGCATCGCAAAATGTGAGGTGGGTCATGCCGCGGGGGTCCGAATGGCGTCCGTGTTGTCGTTGGCGAGACCGGGATACCAGCGCTCGAGGTCCGACCGGAGGGTTCCGTCAAGCACGCGCGCTCTGGTCTGCGGCAAAAGATGAGCGCCCCGCTTCGTCCACTGCATCTGCTGGCGCTTGGCGAAACGCTTACCAATGACGGCGTTCACCGTGGACTCCGCCAGGCATGAAGAGATGCGCTCGCCGGCGCGGAACCGCTCGCCATAGTTGATCAGGCTGGCGGCGTTGGCGGCGATGTAGTTCGCGAAGTCATGCGCTGCACGAACAAATTTGCCGAGGTAGGAATATTCTACTTCCAAGCCTTCTACGACGGCAGCGGCTGAACGAAACCC
>JBOHMN010000092.1:0-2230 GCA_050730175.1 Acetobacteraceae bacterium
GGTCGTGGGCGTACAGGGTGTCAATGAACGTGCGGATGTCCTTCAGCCGTCCGCCATCGCGCAGTTCCGCCGCTTCCATCCCCATGACGCACCCATCCATGAAATCCCCCGATCTGGTAGGGAACCCGCGCGAATCGGCGCAAGATCTGGGCGAACGGAAAATGAGGGGAGTCGTGAGGCAGCCGTGGGTTACTTTGCCAGGTTGGACGTGTCGTTGGAAGAGACTGCCATCTGCATTGTCGATGATGCAGGTTGCATCGTGCGCGAGGCACGCGCCGTGAGCGAGCCGGAGGCACTGGTCGCGTTCTTCGCAGCGTGCGGAATGAAGATGGAGCGGGTCGGACTGGAGGCATGCTCGCTGACGGCGTGGCTGCACGCGGGACTGACAGAGGCCGGCCTTCCGGCGATCTGCATTGAGGCATGCCAGGCCAAGGCGGCGATGGGTGCGATGCCCAACAAGACCGATCGGAACGATGCCCGCGGGATCGCACAGATCATGCGCACTGGCTCGTATCCGATGGTGCATGTGAAGAGACCGTCCTGCCGTTCCTGGCGCGCGTTGCTGGCGGCGCGGCGGATGGTCCTCAACAAGCGGCGCGATGTTGAGAACGGCGTGCGGGCGCTGCTGCGCGAGGCCGGGCTGAAGATCGGCACGCCGAGCCGCAAGGAGTTCCCGGCTCGCGTGCGCGAACTCGCAGCCGACGAACCGGTGCTGATGAGCCTGGCTGTGTCGCTGCTGTCCGTCATCGAGGTGATGACCCGGGAAGTCGAGACGCTCACCAGGCGCGTGCTCGACGAAGTGCGCGTCGAGCCGACGTGTCGCCGGTTGATGACGGTGCCGGGGGTCGGCCCGCTGACCGCGTTGGCGTTCCGCGCCACCATCGACCAGCCTGACCGCTTCCGAAAGTCGCGTGATGTCGGCGCCCATCTCGGCCTGACGCCACGGCGTTATCAGTACGGCGAGACCGATGTGCAGGGCCGCATCAGCCGGTGCGGCGACGAGTTGGCCCGCACGGCGCTCTACGAGGCGGCACATTCGCTGCTGATCCGCGGCACCAAGTGGTCGGCACTGCGTGCCTGGGGGATGAACATTGCCAAGCGGCGGGGCATGGCGCGCGCCCGTGTCGCGGTCGCCCGCAAGCTGGCGGTGATCCTGCACCGCATGTGGGTCGACGGCAGCGAGTTCCGCTGGGGCAAGCAGGCCGCAGCGCCCGTGATGGCCGCGGCATGAGCGGAGGCATTCCAGTTTCTGCCTGAGAGGGCGGAGCCGCGTCGTTCCCGTGGGGACGATGGACGAGGTGATCTCGTTGAGAGTCTGGAACCGGAAGCACGATGCTTCCAGGTCGCGGGACAGATTGAGACGCCTCGTCCTCCTGACCCCATCCTGCGGCGGCCCTGCGCCGACCGCGAAGAGAAGCGAGTGACCCACGGGCGCGACATGAGGAACAACGAACAGCTTGCCGCCGGTTGCCTCAAGCAGAAGGGGCGTCCGGAAAGGTGGGCCTGGCTGCCGCCGCTCCCACTGCAACGCGTTACGGTAACGGAGAACACAGCCATGCCGCGAGGCTGCAAACCAACGGGTGACCACGCACTGAGCAACGCCGAACGCCAAGCCCGTTATCGCGCCCGCCACCAAGCGGAAGCGATCGCGGCCGTCACCCGACCACGCCGTCCGACCGATCGACGGAGCCGCCCCCAACGCTGGAGTCACGCCGTTGGCACATTGCTCGCATTACAGGCTGAGTATGCCGACTGGCTCGCAGCACTCCCAGACAGCCTCCAGCACAGCGCGACAGCGGACGCCCTCGAAGCCATCGTCGATATCGACCTCACGCCCCTTGCTGACATCGAACCGCCGCGCGGCTACGGGCGTGATTGAACCAATAATCGACACCACGCGCCGATGAGAGAGAAAATGCAGCTTGACCCCGACAACCCCAATCAGAGAAGAGGCTCTTATCGCCCATGTCGGTCATCTGCTGGCAGAACAGCGTTGATACACACCGTGTGCTCCGCGCTTGCTCCATGCCGGTGCGTCCCGCTCATTGTCCGGGCACCGCTTTTGTGGGGGGATCAAGCCACACCGGCATCGAGCAATACCGGCGGCCGTGAGCATCGGTGGCGACCGATCTCTCGCAGACGGCGAGGGCTTGCACCGGGTCATTATCAGCCATGAGGGACGCCCAAGCGGAGGCGGCGCCAGGTCCGGCTGCCATGGCGGCCGATATGG
>JBOHMN010000093.1:0-7315 GCA_050730175.1 Acetobacteraceae bacterium
GACCAAATCCCCCGACTGGAAGATCGCCTGTAATGGGCGTCCGCTTGCCCCGAGGACCCCTCGGCAGGCCGCCCGCTCGGGCATCGGTTACATTTCCGGCGACCGGGCCGCCAAAGGCATCATCGGCGGCCTACCGGTCGTGGACAACGTCATGGCATCCCGCCGTGTCGTCGAGCATCGGCACGTCGTGTCGCGCCATGAAGCCGCCGAGGCCCGGGCAATGCTGCAGGCACTGAATGCAGGAGAGCGCTCTGTCTGGGGATTTCCGGCGGCGATGAGCGGCGGAACCCAGCAGAAGCTTTTGATTGCGCGATGGCTCGCGCTCAGCCCACGTATCCTCGTGCTCGAGGAACCGACGCGGGGCGTGGATCTGGGTACCAAGCGCGAGATCTACGCGCTGATCCGGCAGTTGGCCGAGGCAGGAACCATCGTCATCTGGTGGTCGACCGAGCACGCCGAGCTCGCCTCTCTCTGCGACCTCGTCATTTCCTTCGAGCCGCACGGCAATCCAACCGGGGTACTGCGGGCAGATCAGTTGACCGATGAAAGTCTCGCCAGAGCGACGGGAATGGCAGCGTGAACATGCTGAGGCAAAACCAGCGGAATCGGCAGGACAGGCGTCACTCTGTTGCGGCAACGAGCGCTGCTACCGACCGCCTGCCGGGCGCCCGGTGGGCTGCGCGGCCCGCGCGGCTTCTCTCGGACTACCGGACCGAAATCGCGATCGCAGTTGCCATTGTGGTGATCGAGGGCGTCGTCGGAATCCTGGCTCCGAGCGCGCTGACCTGGGGCAACCTTTCGAACATCGGCCAGGCCGGATCACCGCTCGTCATCATGGCGATAGGGCAGTTGCTGGTCGTCATCACGGGCGGCATCGACCTGTCGGTCGGGTCCATCTTCTCCCTGGTTGGAATGGTGACCGCGCTGACCATGACGCATGGCTTCGGTGCAGTCGATGCCACTCTGTTGGGGCTCGCAATTGGAACTGTCGTCGGACTGGTGAACGGGCTGCTCGTGACTGTCGCCGGGCTTGCGCCGTTCGTGGTCACGCTCATCACGTTCGCCGCGTGCGGCAGCTTGGCCTTTATCGTCACCAATGGCCAATCATTGCCGGTCACTGATCCGCATTACTGGCTATTGAACGGAGGGACATTAGTTCCGGGGGTCGTGAACTACCTCCTGTTCTGCGTCATCCTCCTTGTTGTCTTCGAGCTATTCCTCAGAAAGGCAGTAGCGGGGAGGTGGGTCTACGCAGTCGGGAGCAACAGCAACGCCTCCAGGCTGCTGGGGATTCCGGTACGCCGCACCGTCGCTGCGGCGTATCTCGGATCGGGGCTGCTGGCTGCCTTCGCGAGCGTGCTCAGTCTCTCCTACATCAGCAATGCAGAGGCAACTGCCGGGGCGAATCTCATGCTTCAGGCGATTGCCGCAGTGGTGATCGGCGGTGCGAGCCTGTTCGGTGGTACAGGCTCGGCGGTCGGTGCCGTTCTCGGGGCGCTCATGATCACGGTGATCCAGAACGGCGTCAATTTGATCGGGGTGAACAGCTTCTGGCAAGGTTCGGTCACCGCCGTTGTCATCCTCATCGCTGTTCTCATCGACCGGGTCGCCAAGAGCCGCCGCCGGACGTAAACGCAACCCATGGAGGGAGTCCCAGGTCATGATTAAACAACGCAAACTCACGAGACGGTCGTTCGCCGGGCTTGCCGCAACCGCAGCGATAGGCTTCGGCATGACGATGGCATCGCCCTTTCCGGCGGCCATGGCGAAGCAGCTGACAGTCGCCTACATTGCACCATCGCTCGACATCTCCTACTGGCAATGGGTCGGCTACGGGGTGCAGAAGAAGGCCCACGAGCTCGGCATGAGATACGTCGAGCTCACTTCCCAGAACTCGCCGACGACCCAGATGAACAACATCCGAACGGCGGTCACGCGGGGCGTCGACGCTGTCGTCATCGGACCGGTCAGTTCGACCAGCACGCCGCCTGTGCTGCGCTACCTCAAGCAGCATCGGATTCCGGTCGCTTTCGCCGGAATCGGCCCGGCACCGGGACAGACGGATTACACATCGTCCGTGACCGCCAACAACTACGAGACCGGGCGTGCAGAGGGCAAGTTTGTCTGCGGCCTGGCGAAGGAGCGCGGCGGCAATAAGATCGGCATGCTGTCGCTACCGCAAGATCGCGAGAACGCTCAGAAGTACCTGAAAGGCGCCAAAGAGACGATCAAGGCCGGAGGGTGTGATCTGGTCGAGATTCTCCAGACCCACGGCCTCACGGTCCGGGAAGCCGTCAACCAGGCCAATGATCTGCTGACCGCTCACCCCGACATCAAGGCGATTTACGGAATGTATGACGAGGCGGGGACCGGAGCGGCCAAGGTGCTGCAGACCCGCGGGTTGCTCGGCAAGATCGGCGTCGCCACGGCGGACGGCAGTCCCACCACAATCAAGCTGCTCCATGAGGACGCCATTCAGGGCATCTTCCTGCAAGAGGCGGTGGGCCAAGGTCTCGACGGCACGCAGCAGGTCTGGAACGCGCTGAACGGAAAGCCGGTGACCAAGAACATCCCGCTTACCGAACCCCTCGTGACCGCAAAAACGATTAACTCGCCTCAGGCTAAGGCGACGTTGGCGCGCGTCTACCCGCCCTCGGCCGGCGCGTACTGACAGTCTGCTGAAAAACGTTGTTGCCGCTTTCGCCGGCAAAATACGGGGGGCTCCGCCCCGCACCCCGCCAAAGGCCAGCCTTCGGAATCCCTTCTCTTAAAGTCCGGGGGTCTGGGGCCTCAGGCCCCAGCGGGTCAAGGGCGGAGCCCTTGCAGGCCCACGCACAAGAGGTGCCGTTATGGATGACTTTCCGATCGCCGACTCACACCATCACCTCTATGATCTCGAGCATCACCGCTATCCGTGGCTCCAGGACGGCGTGAAGCCAATCGTCTTCGGGGACTACACGGCGATTTGCAAAAGCTACCTGATCGACGATTTCCTGGCCGACGCAAGCAACCAGAATGTGGTCAAGTCGGTCCATCTCGATGTCGGTTTTGAGCCTACCAATCCTGCCGGAGAGACGCGCTGGCTGCAAAGCATTGCCGATCGCAGAGGCTTCCCGCACGGCATCGTGGGCTACGCCGACCTTGCCGATCTAAAGGTCGAGAGACTGTTGGAGGAGCATCGGTCGTACAAGAACTTTCGTGGCATCCGCCAGTCTATGAATTATCACCCGGATCCGGCCAAAACATACACGCCCCGTGCCGGTATTTCTCGCGAGCCCGCCTGGCGCTCCGGATTTGCCCTTCTGCACAAATTTAATCTCTCTTTCGACCTGCAAATCTACTATCCGCAGGTGGAAGAATTCTTCGACCTTGCCCGCCGCTTCCCCGACACGCAGATTATCCTGGACCACACCGGCATGCCGGTCGATCGCTCGGCCGAGCAAATTACGGACTGGGCCAAGGGCATGCGCCGCTTGGCGGAGGCGCAGAATGTAGCCTGCAAGATCTCCGGCCTCGGCATGGGCGATCCGACATGGACTGTCGAAACCATTCGCCCGTTTGTTCTCACTGCTATCGAAGCCTTTGGCGTCGATCGCTGTATGTTCGCCAGCAACTTTCCCGTCGATAAGCTCTTCAGCAGCTATGATGCCGTTTTCGATGCTTTCAAGACAGTTACTGAGGGGTGTAGCGCTGCCGAGCGGCGCAAGCTCTTTCACGACAACGCAGTACACTATTATCGGCTTTAAATCGGTCGGAAAGAAGAGGCACCATCATGCTGTTAAAGGATAAGGTCGCGGTGATCTCCGGTGCAGCGGGTCCACGTGGCATCGGCCTGGCGACGGCGCGCCTGTTTGCCTCCCACGGGGCCTCTACAGCGATCCTTGACCTGAGCAAAGAAGCCTCCGCACGCGCAGCGGCTGCACTTGGCCCCGATCACCTGGGGCTGGCATGTGATGTCAGTCGCAAACAGGATTGCGAGAGCGCTATCGCCGAGGTGGTGCGCCGGTTCGGTCGGATCGACGTGCTGATTAACAATGCGGGCATCACCCAGCCGCTCAGGCTTATGGAAATCAAGTCCGCAGACTGGGATGCGGTCCTCGACGTCAATCTGCGCGGGGTGCTCTATCTCAGTCAGGCGGTCATACCGCATATGCGCGCCCGTCACAGCGGCTCCATTGCGTGTACGTCGTCGGTTTCCGCGCAACGCGGTGGCGGAATTTTTGGCGGCCCGCACTACTCTGCGTCCAAAGCCGGCGTGCTTGGCCTCGCCAGGAACATGGCGCGCGAGTTCGGTCCGGACGGGATTCGAGTGAACTGCGTGACCCCCGGTTTGATCCAGACCGATATTACCGGCGACAAGTTGACCGAAACGATGAAGGCAGAGATCACGAAAGGCATTCCGCTTGGACGCCTCGGCGACGTCGGGGATGTAGCGGGGGTCTTTCTTTTCCTGGCTTCAGACCTCGCTGCTTACGTCACCGGCGCGGTGATCGATGTCAACGGCGGCATGCTGATTCACTGAGTGACCTATAGCACAAGGATCTACGCATAATGTCTTCCGCAACACTGCCGACCCGCGATGGTGATTTTCCGTACGCACGCTCGAACATCTCGCTCAGCGAGCGAGCATACCGGATCCGGCGCCATGCGCTCAGGATGGGGGAAGTGCAAGGTCAGGGTTATATCGCTCAGGCACTCGGCATCGCCGACGTCCTCGCCGTCTCCTATTTCCATGCGCTGCGCTATCGGCCGGACGAGGCGCTCTGGGAGGGGCGCGACCGCTTCTTGCTTTCGATCGGCCATTACGCGATCGCGCTTTACGCCGCACTGATCGAAGCCGGCATCCTCTCTGAAAGCGACATCGAAACCTACGGCACCGATGAAAGCCGCTTGCCGATGTCGGGTATGGCTGCCTATACGCCTGGGATGGAGATCAGCGGCGGCTCGCTCGGTCACGGGGTCGGGATCGCGGTCGGTATGGCGCTTGGGCTCAAACGCAAGAAGTCGAAGTCCTGGGTCTACACACTGTTTTCCGACGGGGAGCTGAACGAAGGATCGATCTGGGAAGGCGTGATGGGGGCAGCGCACTGGCAGCTCGACAATCTGATCGGCATCGTGGATGTCAACGACCAGCAGGCCGATGGTCCCTCATCGCTGATTTCCTCACGTGAGCCGCTGGACGAGCGTTTCCGCGCGTTCGGTTGGCACACCGAGCGCGTCGATGGCAACGATATCGATGCGCTAGTCGCCGCATTCGACGCCGCGCGCGCTGCCAAAGTGGGGGCTCCGCGCATCGTCATCTGCGACACCAAGCTAGCGAAGGGTATTCCCTTCCTCGAAACCCGTGACCGCAACCACTTCCTCCGTGTCGAACCCGCGGAATGGCAGCAGGCGATCGAGCTGCTTGATGCGACCTTCAGCGGAAAGACGACGCCATGAGCACTACGCGCACCAGTGCTACCACCGCCAGGAAGCGCCCGACGACATCGGCGATGATCGCCTCGATTGCCGCACCCGGTCAGCGGACCGTTGCCGCGCCGTTCGGCAACGCGCTGGTCGCGCTCGCGGAATCGCGGCCCGAAATCGTGGGCCTCACCGCCGATCTCGCGAAATACACTGATCTGCACATATTCGCGAAGGCCTATCCAGAGCGCTTCTATCAAATGGGTATGGCCGAGCAACTCCTGATGTCGACAGCGGCCGGCCTTGCGCGTGAGGGGGCAACGCCTTTTGCCACCACCTACGCGGCGTTTGCCTCGCGTCGCGCCTACGACTTCATCTGTTTGGCGATCGCTGAGGAGAAGCTGAACGTCAAAATTGTTTGTGCCCTACCGGGCCTCACCTCCGGCTACGGGCCGAGCCATCAGGCGACCGAGGACATCGCGATTTTCCGGGGCATGCCCAATCTCACGATCGTAGATCCTGCTGATGCGCTGGAAATTGCGCAGGCGGTGCCCGCCATCGCCGCCTATGAGGGGCCGGTTTACATGCGGCTGCTGCGCGGCAACGTACCACTCGTCCTTGACGAATACGGCTACAGGTTCGAACTCACCAAGGCCAAGGCGCTCCGATCCGGCAATGATGTGCTCGTGATCTCGACCGGACTCGCCACCATGCGCGCCCTTGAGGCGGCGAAGATGCTCGAAAAGGACCGCATCGGAGTTGAAGTACTGCACGTGGCCACGATCAAACCACTCGATCTCTCAACGATCGCCGAAGCCGCCGGCCGGGGCGGGCGCCTCGTCGTCGTCGCTGAGAACCACACGGTCATTGGCGGGCTCGGCGAGGCAGTAGCCGCCGGATTGCTGACGGCCGGCATCGCACCGAAATTCCGCCAGATAGGCCTGCCCGATGAGTTTCTTGCCGCCGGCGCGCTGCCCACCCTGCATGACCGGTATGGCATCTCGGCCGAGGCGATGGTTCGCCGGATCAGAGGATGGCTCTGATTGCGGCAACGCCACAGTGGCGCCGCTCCAGGCCGTCGCGGCGCGGCGCTGCACGTGCAAAGTCGACCCGCGACCGGCGTGCAATTCTGAACGGTTCTGTCGCAAATTTCTGGGCAGCGCCGGCCTGGCATATGATCGCCGGGAACTTGGTAGCAGGAAGGCCTCCAGTGATCGATTTTAAGGGCAGCCATTTTGAGCGGGATATCACTCTCTGGGGTGTGCGCTGGTACGTGGCGTATCCGATGAGCTACCGTCAGCTTGAGGAGATGAGGGAAGAACGGGGGGTAGAGGTTGGTCATTCGACGCTCAATCGCTGAGCGCTCAAGTACGTTCCGCTCCTGGAGCAGGCCTTTCGCCAACGCAAGCGCCCAGTGGGCGCCAGTTGGCGAATGGACGAGACATATGTGCGGATCAAGGGCGCGTGGAAGTACCTATACAGAGCCGTCGACAAGGCAGGTAGCATGGTTGACTTTCTGCTTACTGCCAAACGGAATCGCAAGGCGGCGCTGCGCTTCTGGCACAGGGCGACCGGCAATCATGGCATGCCCAAAAAGATCACGATCGACAAGAGCGGTGCCAACACCGCGGCGATCGAAAGCTACAAGGTGGAGCAGGAAGCGAACATCGAAATGCGGCAGGTCAAGTATCTCAACAACATTCTCGAGCAGGATCAGCGTGCCATCAAGCGAGCAGTGCGACCGATGTTGGGGTTCAAATCCTTCCGGTCCGCCGCCATTACCCTCGCGGGTATTGAGCTCATGCACATGATCCGCAAAGGTCAGCTGAGGGCTGTGGGCGAATTGCGTCCGGCGCAACAATTCTATTCGCTTGCCGGATAATCCAATCCGCGTTGACGGGTCTCGTTCGTC
>JBOHMN010000094.1:0-2289 GCA_050730175.1 Acetobacteraceae bacterium
CACTCGGTCACGTCCTGGCCGGTCATCTCGACATGCACCCCGCCGGCGCGCGTGCCCTCGGCGGCGTGCGCGTCGAAGAAATGCCGCACTTCGGCCAGGATCGCCTCGAAGCTGCGGGTCTTGACCCCGGACGGCGTGGTCACGGTGTTGCCGTGCATCGGATCGCACAGCCACACCACGCGCCGCCCCTGCCGCTTCACCGCGCGCAGCAGCGGCGGCAGGCGTTCGTGCAGTTGCTCAGCCCCCATGCGGCTGATCAGCGTCAGGCGTCCCGGCTCGTCGGCGGGGTTGAGCGTCTCGATCATTCGCAGCAGGTCGCCCGCCGGCATGGTCGGCCCGACCTTCATCCCGATCGGATTCTTCACGCCGCGCAGGAACTCGACATGCGCGCCGTCTGGCTGCCGGGTGCGATCGCCGATCCAGAGGAAGTGTGCCGAGCAGCCGTACCAGTCCCCCGTCGTCGAATCCACCCGCGCCAGCGCCTGCTCGTACGGCAGCAGCAGTGCCTCGTGGCTGGTGTAGAAATCGGTCTCGCGGATTTGCGGTATCGTGCCGCCATTCATCCCGCAGGCGGCCATGAAGCCAAGCGTCTCGTCGATGCGCTGGCAGAGATCCCGGTAGCGCTCGGCGAGCGGAGAGCGGGCAACGAATTCGAGATTCCACCGATGCACATGATGCAGATCGGCGTACCCGCCGGACGCGAAGGCGCGCAACAAATTCAGCGTCGAGGCAGACTGGAAATAGCCGAACTCCATGCGGCTCGGGTCGGGCGTCCGCGCCTCAAGCGTGAATTCCGCTCCGTTGATCATGTCGCCACGGTACGATGGCAGCGTCACTCCATCCACCGTTTCCTCATCCGAGCTGCGCGGCTTGGCGAACTGTCCCGCCATCCGCCCCATCTTCACCACCGGCAGCCCGGCCCCAAAAGTCAGCACCACCGCCATCTGCAGCAGAACACGGAAGCTGTCCCGGATGATGTTGGCGGTAAAGTCGGTAAAGCTCTCCGCGCAGTCCCCGCCCTGCAGCACGAAAGCGTGCCCGTCGGCGGCCAGCGCCAGCGCCGCCTTCAGCCGCCGTGCCTCGCCGGCGAAAACAAGCGGCGGAAAACGCGCCAGCCGCGCCTCCGTCCGGGCCAGCGCCGCGGCATCCGGATAGGCGGGTGCCTGGCGGACCGGGCACCCGCGCCAGGAATCCGGGGTCCACTCTCGCCGACGCGCGTCAGCCATCTCCGGCAACCCTCCTCGCAAGGTCGCGGCAATTATCCACCGATCGCGGCATGCTGGCTACTCGGCTGCCCGCGCCGCCCCAGCCAGCCGCGTCAGGGTCCTGAGCGTCACGAATTCCTCGGCCGCCGTCGGATGAATGCCGATCGTGCGGTCGAAATCGGCCTTCGTTGCTCCGGCGGTCATGGCCACTGCCAACCCTTGCACGATCTCGGGCGCGTCCTCGCCCAACATGTGCACGCCGAGTACGCGGCCGCGCGGCGGCTCGGCGATCAGCTTCATCAGTGTCCGCCGCCGCCGCCCGGTCAAATTGTGCCGCATCGGCGTGAACCGTGTGAGATAGATTTCCGCCGGCCCGCGCTGCAGGGCTTCTTCCTCCGTCAGCCCGACCGTTGCAATCGGCGGGCTCGTGAAAACCGCGGTCGGCACCGCGGCGAAATTGAACGGCCGCGGCCCCGGTCCGAACAGGGCATCGGCCAGCGCGTGTCCCTCCGCGGTCGCAACCGGCGTGAGATGTTTTCCCTCCGTCACATCACCGATCGCATAAATGTGCGGCTGGATCGTGCGCCAGTGCGAATTGACCGGAATCGCCCCGGCCGCGCGCGCCGCAATTCCCGCTTGCGCAAGACCAAGCTCCGCCGTGTTGGGCAGTCGGCCGGTCGCAAAAAAAACCGCATCAGCCTTGACTTCGCGCCCGTCCGTAAGGCGCAGCACCCGCCCCGCGCCATCGCCCGACACGCGCTCCGGGTGCGCACTCGGGCAAAGAATCACGCCTTGTGCAACCAACGCCTCGGCAAGTGCCGTGCGCAGATCGCGATCGAACCCACCGAGCGGCACCTTCCGCCGGAAGACAAGGTGCGTCTCGGCACCGAGGCCGGCGAATATGCCGGCAAACTCGACCGCAATGTAGCCCGAACCGATGATCGCAATCCGCCGCGGCATCGCCGGAAGAAAAAATGCGTCATCGGAAACGATGCCGAGTTCCGCGCCGGGAATCGAAAGCCTGACCGGCCGCCCGCCGGTCGCGATGATGATCCGCTCGGCCTTGACCACCTTCTCGCCAACC
>JBOHMN010000095.1:0-3883 GCA_050730175.1 Acetobacteraceae bacterium
GCCGGCGGGCGATCGGCGAGCCGGTTGTGGTGGGCCCGACTGGTGCGCATGGCGATCCGGTGTTCACGCATCCGATCGGCTTGCCGCATGCTGCTCCGGGGCCGACGACGATCAACGTGAACGTGCATGCGCCGCTCACTGTCGAGGGGAGCCTGCTCGCTACGGAGGCGCAGATTGACGCGCTGATAGGCGGCTGGTGGAACGCGCACGGGCGGCTGATCGGCGATACCGTGGCGGCCCGGATCGACCAGCAGCAGAAACACGCGCACCGGCGCACGCTGGCCGGCCCGGCGATGGCGGGATCGCCGCAATGATGAGCATCGAGATGCGCGGGATTCGTGAGCTGGACTGGCGGCTCAGGATGACCGTCGCGCGGCTGCGGGCGGATTTGCCGGAGGTGATGCAGGAGATCGCCAGCGGCGTGGCTGCGGATGCGCGGGCCAGGATCGGGCACTATCAGCTCGGATGGGCGCCACTTGCCGCTTCGACCGTGCGCGAGAAGACGCGGCACGGCTACAGCCCGCCGGATAATCCGCTGCTGCGCACGGGCGCGATGCGGCGGAGCATTCGCGGCGAGGGTGCTGCGCTGATCGCCGAGGTGAGGGCGGACGCGCCGGCGCGGTGGCAGGAGCAGGGCACAACCCGGAAGGTGGTCGGGCAGGCGGGATATCGCCCGCCGCGGCCGTTCATGCGTCCGGCGCTTGTGGAGAGCGTGCCGATGGCGCGGCGGCTGCTGGCCGAGGCATTCGAGACTGCGATTAAGGAGAGTTGAACATGGACGAATTGGGGAGAGAGTTTGCGACCGGCCTGGCCGCCACGGCGCGGGCCGACATCGAGGCGGCCGTTGACCACGCGCTGAAGAAATCCGGCACGGCACGGCAGAACAGGGCGCTTGCGAACCTGCGGCAGAAGGCCGTCGCGGCGCTCGAGCGCGTCGCAGCGGGCGAGGGCGGAAGATGGCCTGCTGCCGTTCTGGACGAGACGCTGAGCGGGATTCGGAGCATCCTGCGCCCCGAGGCGGACGCCGTTGTCAAGCGCGCCAGCGGGCCGGGGGATCGCAACAAAGCGCCGGGGTTGCGCGACGTGCAGCCACAAGAGGCAAGCATCAAGGGCCTCGAAGCCATTGCCCGCGAGTTCCGCGAGCTAGTCGAGCTCGGGCGCAAAATCTGCACCACGCCAAACACGGTGCTGCCGTTTGGCCGGTGGGAGCAGAGGAACCGGAGCGATCTCTGGGAAGCGTTGCACCGCGGCGACATCGAGGCGGCACGGGCGATCATGAGCGACGCGCGCGATCGTTTGAGCGCGATCCTCGACGACGTGAAACTGGATCGCGCGCTCGGCGAGGAGCACCCCGAGAAGGCTGCGGCGCTTGTTCCTGGGTGGACACATTGAGCAGGAGAGATTGATGAGCGACACATTGTTTCCTGAGCCAGCACCGGCGAAGGCGCTGGCCGACAGGTTCGCGGCGCTGATGGCCGGGGCGGTGGCCGAGGACATTGCGCTCGACGACGAGCGCGGGCTGACGGCAGCGTTCCTGAGTGCGGCGGTGGCGGGCGACGAAGCGCGCTGCCGGGTGATGGCCGACGACATCGACGCGCGCCTGGGCGCAGCACGTGCGGCACGTCGGATCGAGGCGCAACGGAAGCAGGAAGAGGTTGAGCGGCCGGCTCGCGAGCTTGCGGAGCTTGAGCGCACTTTCACTGCGCGGGTCCAGGAGTTCTGCGAATACGAATCGCAGGTGAGTGAGTGGCTGAGAATGTTCGCCGAGGCGAAAGCGGCGGGCAACATTTCGCATTGCCGCCACCTCGCTGCGACGGTGGAAAGCACGGCGAACGGCACTTACCGGACGCCTGAGCAGGAGCGGCAGCAAGGCCAAGAGCACCACGCGCGAGTGCTTGCGGAGGTTCATCGGAGGCAAGCTCGCGCCGCCCATGAGCAGGCGATCCGCGAGCGATGCGCCCACGGCTGGGATGTTCTGGGCGAGGTGGAGAAGCGCGGCAGCGTTCGGCTCGATCCTGCCGGGGCGGTACTCTACAGCGGCCGGCCGCTGGACGATGATCTGATGCTGGCGATCGAGTATCGTGCCGAGCAGGTGCGGAATGCGCTGCGGGCGCGGTGGCAGGATCGCGTGCTTATCCCGGCGCCGGCGAAGGAAGCGGCGTGATCCCGGCCGCGGCGCTCGAGGCGGAGGCTGCATGACCCGCTCTGAGGCCGAGCGGCAGGCGGAGGAGGCTCACCGGCTGGCCGAGGTGGCACACCGGCTGATCCCGGACCGCAGGGACCCGGAGCGCTTCCATCTCGAGCGTGACGAGATCGAGCGCGGGCTGCGGCGGCTCGCCCGGCGGCTTGAGCGGGAGGCGGCATGACAGACAGACCGGGCTCTCGGGGCCACTACACCGCATCGGGGAAATTCGTGCCGCGCGGCGGGCGCAGGTTGCAGCCGCGCGGTGATCAGGTGGGAGGGTTCACCGGCAAGAGCATTGCGACGGGCGAGGCTAAGCAGCGTTACCTCGTGACGCTCAGGGAGACGTGCTCGATCAGCGCTGCCATTGCCGCAAGCGGCCGGAGCCGGTGGGGCACGAGATCATGGATACGGGACGATCCCGCGTTCGCGGAAGACGAAATGAAGGCCCGGGAAGAAGTGATTGCGCGGCTGGAGAAAGAGGCTGTGCGCCGCGCGGTCGAGGGGGTCGAGCGGCCGGTGGTGAGTGCGGGCAAGATCGTAACGACTGAGCGCGTCTATTCCGACCCGCTGTTGAAAACACTTCTGGCCGCCGCGGACCCGGAGCGCTTCAGCCGATCGGGCGGAGGCGTTGCGGTCCAGGTGAACATCGGGCCGGACAAGCCTTACACGCTCAGATTTGAGGGCGACGGCCGAGGGCCATTTGGAAATGTCATTGACGCCGAAGAGAAAATTTCAGAGGCCGAACCTCTACCCGAAGCAGCACGCGGCGATCTTCCATGAAGCTCGTTACGGGCTGATCGAGGCCAGCACCAAAGCGGGGAAGACCGTTGCGTGCCTGGCCTGGCTGACGGAGCAAGCCGTCAATTCGTGCCAAGGCCGCTCTTTCTGGTGGGTTGCGCCTTCCTATGCTCAGGCAGAGATCGCCTTCCGGCGCGTCAAGAACGGCTTGCCGCGGAGCGCATTCACCGCGAACGAGACCAAGCTGACCGTTACGATGGTCGAGAGCGGGGCCACGGTTTGGTTCAAGTCCGGTGAAAAGCCTGATGGGTTGTATGGCGAGGATGTCTATGCGGCGGTGATTGATGAGGCCAGCCGGCTCCGAGAAGAAGCCTGGTTCGCCGTGCGCACCACGTTGACGGCGACGAAAGGCCCGATCCGCATCATCGGCAACGTCAAAGGGCGGCGCAATTGGTTCTACCAGCTCGCGCGCCGCGCCGAAGCCGGTGAGCCGGGCATGCACTACGCGAAGTTGATTGCCGCGGACGCCATCGAGGCCGGGGTGCTCAGTGAGAGCGAGGTGCGGGACGCCGAGCGTGCGCTTCCTGTTGCGGTGTTTCGCGAGCTCTACCTCGCCGAGCCGAGCGATGACGGTGGCAACCCGTTCGGCTTGTCTGCGATCGCTGCTTGCATCAGCCCGCTGAGCACGGGAGAGCCGGTGGCCTGGGGCTGGGATCTCGCGAAGTCGCACGACTGGACGGTTGGCGTCGGGCTCGATGGAAGCGCGAACGTCTGCCGGCTCGAGCGGTGGCAAGCGCCGTGGCAAGAGACCATCGCGCGCATCCGGGAGCTGACGGGCAGCGTGGCGGCATTGGTTGACGCAACTGGCGTCGGCGATCCGGTGGTCGAGGCACTCCAGCGGGGCGGGTTCGGAAATTTCGAGGGGTTGAAATTCACGGCGCAATCCAAGCAGCAGTTGAT
>JBOHMN010000096.1:0-2699 GCA_050730175.1 Acetobacteraceae bacterium
GGTTTCTCCCTCGAGGCGGTGCTAGCGGATTTCTACGCCCCGGGTGATGCCAAGCAAATCTGGTCATTGCGGTTGGCCGGAAGAAAGACAGGATCAGCCCAGGTCAGTGTGAAAAGAAGTCCAGCGGTGCGGACGCGCGGGATCCAGCCGCTCAGCCTCACCTAAAACTTGCGCCCAATCTTGCCTCTGAGCGAGGTAAGGCAATCGCGCATGCAGAAGCCGTGACAGGTGCAGCGAAACCTGGGGCGGACTGACGCAGCGATTATGCGGAGTGAGTGTGGCAGTGGACGACGTGAGGGAGATTTGGCAGGATCGGGGAGGCTTGGACATCGAGCGTGCCGCGGAGATAATTCCGAAAGGGAATGTTAGGTTTGCGGTAGGTGTTGGCGAGGCAGATGAAGGTGCCTCGGCAACCGCGGCCGACGCCACTTTGGCGACGCCCAACAATTACCGCGTCAGGGCGGCCTGGGGGAAATGGTATAATTCCACTCCGGGTGGAATGCGTCGCCTTTGATGTGGAGGCTGGCCATTTCCTCCTCGCTCACCTTGATCCCCTTTGGGTAGGTCCGCGTATCGAGCTCGCACTGGACCTTCAGGCCGGTCTTGGTCGTAGTGGAGGCGATCAGTTCGACGACCGCCAGGCGGCTGGTCAGGGGTGTGCCCCGCCAGTTCTCGGTGATATGGCAGAACAGTCGGTGCTCAATTTTGTTCCACTTCGACGTCCCCGGCGGGTAATGGCGAACTTGCAGAGTAAGTCCGGTTTCATCGGCCAGCTTCTGCAGTTCGACCTTGAACAGCCGCACGCGCGATCCGTTGGAACCGCCGCCATCTGCGGTGATCATGATTTGGTCCGTGTCCGGATACCTCTCCCGGCCCATCAGGTCCAGCCAGCGACGGATCGAGTTGACCGAGAATTGCGCCGTATCGTTGTCGATGCCCACGCTCACACAGCCGGCATTGGTCGTGATGTCATACACACCATAAGGCACGACCTTGCCGAGTTCGGCGTCGACAAAGTCATGCACCTTGACCTGCTCGGGGCAGCCTTTCGGCCGGTCGTCGCTGCCGGCATTTTTGTAAGGCCCGATTGGCTCTTTCTTCTTCGTGTCGATCGAGATGACCGGCTTGCCGGCCGCCTGCATGGCGATTGTCGCGGTATTGATATGCTCGAACTGCGCGTCCCGATCGGGGTTGCGGCTACTTTCCAAGGCCTTGCGATTCACCTGCCGACGGTACTGCAGCGCCGCCAGCAGTTTGGGGATAGTGCTCTTGCTGACCTGGTGCCCCATCGCGCACAGCGCCGCAGCCAGCTTCGCGTGGCTCTTCGAGACCCACCGCAGCGGCCGCATCGGGTCGCCCTTGGTCGCGGGTTCCAACAACTGACGCAGGTCTTCCAGCAGTGTCGCATCCGCCTCCGTCAGGGCCGGCCGGCCGCTGCCGGGCCGGCGCACTTCGCCCGACAGCGCGGCGGGATCGTCCAGGTCCTTCAGCCCACGGCCGATGGTGCTTCGCGCGATCCCCGTCGCCTGCGAGGACGCCGTGATACCGCCGTAGCCGGCCGTTCGCGCTTCCGCCGCCGCGAACAGCCGGCGAGTACGCTCGTTCAAGCCGCGACCAACCGCCGCAAACCGCTCGCGAATCGCCGATGGATCGATCATCTGCCCAGTCTATCCCGCACGAGTCCGCGCCGGAATCCACCTCAGCGAAATCTCCCGTTACGCAATCCCAGTCGATTCGCCCATTGTTGGGCGTCGCCTTTGTTACCTTTTGTGCGGCGGCTGGCGACTTGGCAGCGGATACCGCGTTCCGAACTGTTGGTGCGAACCGGAATTCCCGGACCGTCGAGCACCAGCAGCAGTGCGGCCTTGGCGGCGCACTGAAGTCGCAGGACGCAATCGGGAGTGACGAAACCGGCGCCGTGACTAAGAATGCGATCGAAACGGGCGTGCGATACGCCGAGCGGACGTAGCGTCGGTAAGAATCAAACCGACTGCCACCAAGATTATGGGACCAGCGAGCTCATCGTGGTTTCAGCGCATCAGCCGAAACAAGCCCGCGAAGCAGCACGAGCAGAATCAATGGGTTGCAAAGCGGGTGGCAAGCAGTCGCTTCGGTCAGTATGCTCGGCCGACCTGGACCGTCGGGCGCCACGTTTGAGAAACTGCGACATGTCGTACGAGCGCACGAGGCGCCTCTTGTCCCACACGAGCTGGGCGTGGCACCGATGATGCCAGAGCACACAGTCACGCTTACGGTTCTCGGCCGTGCTGTCGCCTTTACGTCGCGGCATGAGGGGTATTTGCGCGGTTTTCTCGGCGCAGACCTGTCAGAACTCCCCATCTGCCGCCTCGCCGCCACAGCACCGCCAGGGTCGGCGTACCTGGACGCGGGGGCCAACGTCGGGGTGACCGCAATTGCAGCAGCGCTGAGCCGGCCCGATGTCCGCGTCATAGCGTTTGAGCCCGTCCCGAGCAATTACGAGTTGCTTGAGCGCAACATCGTAGCCGCGGGCGCACCTAACTGCACGGCAGTCCGAGCGGCAGTGAGCAGTCGCGCCGGGGTCGCGACCATCAGCGACGACGGCCCGTGGTCGAGGATAGGCGTCCCTGGTCCACAGATCGAAACGATCGCGCTGGACGGATGGGTCGCGTCGAGCATCCCCGAGACATCTATCGCACTAATCAAGATCGATGTTGAGG
>JBOHMN010000097.1:0-2068 GCA_050730175.1 Acetobacteraceae bacterium
TTTCCGATATAGACCCCTGCCCGCACCTCGAGCAGCCAGACCGCGAGGCGCCCACGCAGACGCGGGGGAGCATTCTCAACCACGATGACCAGCATCGCCGAGCCCCTCGGGATCTTTGAATGCCACGGGCAGCGCTTCCGGTGGCGCGGCGGGGACCGGCAGCCCGCCGGCAGCGAGTACCTCCTCGATCGCCGGAATCAGTCGGGAAAGAAGGTCGGTCCTGCGGAAGGCGTCACGGCAACGCCGTCGCACCTCAGAAACCGGATCCGAGGGCGGCCTCCCATCGAGCGGCCGGCCGGATTGTGCGGCTCCGGCGACGCGAAAGGCTTCAGGCACCACAGTCTCGAACTTGAAGAGGTCCGCAATGTCGTAGACGAAGCTTTGCGGCTTGCCCGTGTGGAGGAACCCGAGCGCCGGAGCATAACCGGCGGCGAGCACCGCCGCCTCCGAAAGCCCATAGAGAGCGGCCGTGGCCGCCGACAGGCAACGGTTGACGACGTCGGCGCCGCTCCACTCATGCGGATCGTAGTCGCGGCCCTGCCAGGCAACGTTATAGCGGGAAGCAATGATCTTGTAAGTCTCGCGCACCCGCGCACCTTCTATGCCCCGCAACTGATCGACGGAGCGGCGCTCGGGAGGGTCCTCGCCGAAGCGTATCGTGTACATCTTGCGCACGACGCGCAGCCGTGCGTCGTCGTCGAGAGCGAGCCGCGCCTGATAGAGAAGCCGATCGGCGCGTGCCCCGCCGGGCTGGCCGGCGGCGTAGAGTCGCACGCCGGCCTCTCCGACCCAGATCAACAATGTCCCGGCCCGTGCCGCGAGCGCCACAGCAGCGTGCGAGACCCGCGTGCCGGGCTCCAACATCAGGCAGACGACGCCGCCCACGGGTATGTGCACGCGTACCCCGGCCTCATCCACCAGCACGAAGGCACCATCAAGGACGTCAAGTCGACCCTTCTCGAGGAAGAGAATCGAGCTTCTCTCCTTGATCGGAATGGGACGCGGCGGCGGCAAGCCTGGTAGCACGCCGCTCATGGCCATGCGCGGCGAATCAACATCAGACCGCAGCCGAAGGCCTTGGCTGCACCGAAGCCCGATGTCAGGCCGGCCAGAAAGCGTGCGGGGTCATTGACGGTGAGCACGCCCTCGAACTCGAGGACGGAAAAGGTGATCGCCGTGCGGCCGGGGCCGCGCGGAATGCGCACCTGCTGATAGCCGTCGATGCGGAGCCCGCTCGTCTCCGCCACGAAGGCAAACTTCGCGCCCTGGCGAGCGATCCAGCCGGCGCCGGCGGCGTCGATTACGTCGCGACGGGCGGACGCCCGGGCGCATCGCGGCACGGCGTGCAGGGCGGCCATGACGACATCCGTTCGCTGGCCGCGCTGCTCGGGGCCACGCGGAATGTTTGTCACCGCGTTGGCGCGGAGGTTGAAGCCAAGGCGCTGACCGGCGCGAAGCGCGGGCGCGAACCGCTTCGATTCAAGGTCAAAAAGTTTGTGCGGATCGGTGGGCGACCGCGACGAGAGAATCAGAAATTCGCCGGCCGTCGTCTGGCGCCAGAGGAAGTCCCGCCCGCGGTCCGGCGCGTCGGCGAAGAGCGCCCAGACGAGCCGATGCGCAGCTGCGATCCCGGCCGCGGGGTCGTCCGGGACGAGGAGGGGCGCAAGCGCGGCGGCCGGAACGTCGCGGCGCAGCCGCGCACGGGCCAGGATCAGGTTGACCGGTGCTTCGGCGTTCATGGCGGGACTTCCAGGATGGCCTCCTCGCGGAGCGCGAACTGCCAGCGCCGCCGGCTGAGCAGACTGTCGCGGGAAAGCTCGCGCCGCGAGATCGGTAGGTCGAAACGCTCAGCATCGGCAGCGTCCATGGTGACCTGAGGACTTCGATGTGAGCCTTGCAGCAACAGCCGCTCGAGATCTGGACGCTCGATCGCGCGATGAGAAAGGGCAGCAGCCGGATCCGCGGCGCTGATGCGCCGCGGCGCGAGCGGGAGCATCAGCGGGCAGGATTTGCGTCCCAGGTAAGGGATGAAGCGGGGAGATCGGAGAGCGTCTTCGAGGTCGACGAG
>JBOHMN010000098.1:0-9976 GCA_050730175.1 Acetobacteraceae bacterium
AGCCGCAGGATGCCGCGGCCGCCCACCGCGACCGGCGGCTCGGCCGCAAGCAGCCCCGTGCTCGCTTGCACCAGCCGGATTCGCGCGCGGAACCGGCTCTGCCGCGTCGTTGCCTGCAGGAGTAGCCCGGCCGAGACAACCCATAAGATGCCCGCGCCGCCAACCGCCAGGAGAATCTCCTGATCGCTCATGACAGGCTGCGCTGGATCATATTGCGCATGACGAGAATCCCGATCGTCAGCGAAATCACGGCCATGCCGAAGATCTTCTCGCCGGTCGGGTCGACGAAGAGCTGGAGCGCGTAGTTGCGATTGAGAAACCAGAGCGCGACGAAGGAAATCACCGGCAGCGCGGCCAGGATAGCGGCGCTGGTGCGTGCTTCGGAGGCCAACGCATAGCCCCTGGCCCGAAGCGCCACCCGCTTGCGGATGACATCCGCGAGGTTGTCCAGCGTCTCCGTGAGCCCGCCGCCGGTCTGGCTTTGCAGCGAAAGCGCGGTGGCAAAAAAGCGATATTCCGCGAGCTTGTTGCGATCCGCCATTTCCCGCAATGCTTCGTCGAGCGGCATGCCGATCATGACGCGATTGCCGAGCACGTTGAATTCCTTGGCCGTCGGCTCTCCCGCCTCGCGGGCCACCACTTGGAGCGCTTCCTGCATCGGAATGCCGACACGCACCGAGCGGACAATCATCGCCAGCGCATCCGGCATCTGTTGAAACAGCATCCGGCTGCGCCGCGCGTTGCACCAGCCGAAGAACGTTCGCGCCAGGAACACCCCGCCGAGCGGAACCGCGAGCCAAGACACCGCCCCGAACAACCCGCCGAGAATCCCTGCCGCGACACGGGCGAGCACCAACGATGCGATCACGACGACCCACCAGGGTGCGGGATAAACGTCACGCCGGGCCGGATCATAAGCGATCAGGCTCGCCACGCGCCGCCCGAGCTTCGCCACCCGGCTGACCCGCGCGCGGCGGAACAGGTTGACGAGCTCAGCCTCGGCGACCGGCAAGTGAGGATTGATCGCAGCCTGGATGCGCCGGCGGCGCTGATCGTTGGAACGCTGCAATCGCATGATAAGAATCGAGGAAAAGCCAAGCCCGATCAGGCCGAACGAGGCACCAAGCAGCAGTGCGGGCAGAAACCGGCTCACCGTTCCGCCTCGTCGAGCGCGGCAAGCCACGCCCGTTCGAGCCCGAAATAGGCCAGGCGCTGAGCGAAGCCCGGCCGGACCCGGCTCGTTTTGTAACGGCCGTGCAAACGGCCGCCGCTCGATTCTCCCAGCACTTCGTAAATGAAGAAGTCGTTCATCGTCACCACGTCGCCCTCCAGGCCGCAAATCTCGGTGACCTGAACGACGCGGCGCATCCCGTCGCGTTGCCGCTCCACCTGGACGACCAGGTCGACGGCGCCGACGATCTGCGCGCGGATCGCCTTCTCCGGCAGCCCCATGTTGCCCATCTGCACCATGTTCTCGATGCGGATCAGGGCATCGCGTGTGCTGTTCGCATGCACAGTGGAAAAACTGCCATCATGGCCGGTATTCATCGCCTGCAACATGTCGAAGGCTTCGCCGGAGCGGACCTCGCCCACGATGATGCGGTCGGGGCGCATGCGGAGTGCGTTGCGCACCAGATCGCGCTGCGTCACTTCCCCGCGCCCCTCAAGGCTCGCCGGGCGGGTTTCCAGCCGCACCACGTGCGGTTGTTGCAGTTGCAATTCGGCGGCATCTTCGATGGTGACGATCCGCTCGGTCGGGTCGATCAGCCGCGACATGGCGTTCATCATCGTGGTCTTGCCCGAACCCGTGCCGCCGGAGATGATGACATTGAGCCGGCAGCGCGCGGCGATCTCGAGCACCCGTGCCACCGGCGGCGTGAGCGAGCCGATTTCGATCAGGCGCGCGAAGTCGATCACTTTGCGTGCAAATTTCCGGATCGAGATGCTCGGCCCGTCGAGTGCGAGTGGCGGCAGCACGATGTTGACGCGCGAGCCGTCCTTCAGCCGCGCATCGACCATCGGGCTTGACTCGTCGACCCGGCGCCCGACGGCAGAGGCGATGCGCTGGCAGATATTCGTCACGTGTTGCGAATCACGGAACCTGACTGCCGTCTGCTCCAGCCGGCCGCGGCGCTCGATGAACACGTGATCGGGCCCGTTGACCATGATGTCGTTGATGGAATCGTCGGCGAGCAACGGCTCGAGCGGACCCAGCCCCAGCATGTCGTTGACCAGTTCCCCGGCCAGTGCCCGTTGTTCCCGGGCATTCAATTGGACTCGCCGGTCGGTCGCGATCTCGGCGATCATCCGTTCGATCTCGTCGGTCAGGCGATCCGCCGGAGTGCCGGCGGCGGCGACCGGATCAAGACGTGAAAGACAGACCCTCCTCAGCTCCGCGATTGCCTCGCTCGATGAGGGGCGGAGCGGCGCCTTCGTCGTTACGACCGTTGCCGTCTCAAGGGATTCGGGAAGAGCGGGCAACGCGTCGAGGGCCGCCACCTCGCCTGCCGGGTCCTGGCGGTCCGTGCGGCGGCCGAACGCTGCGGACTGTGCCCGGCTCATCCGAACAGCCCGAAGAACCGCCGGCGCTTGGCGGGTTCGAGTAGCTCGGTGCTGCCCGCGCCGGCCGAGGCATCGAGAAGCCGCACGAACGCCACTTCGCGTGCCAGTTCGATGATGCCGGCACGGAACGGACCGCGTGCCGCCACCGCCGGCTCGCCCATGCTCGCCGCCGTCTCCACCACGCGCGGCAGATCCGGGATCGTCACGTCGGGTTTCATTTTCAGCGCGTTTTCGATCTCCCGGCTGGTCAGACCGCCGGGGCGGCCGGAGCGATTCAGAACGACGACCGCGCGCCTCGACTGTGCCGCCCCGGGCGGCAGGGCAAGCAGACGCAACGTGTCGCGCACTGCCGCGAGTGTCGGGTCGAGGACGAGCACGCGTTGATGCGCGAGGTCGAGCAGGTCGCGGTTGAGTGTAAGTGGCAGGAAGGGCACGTCGGCGACAACGAAGTTGTAACGCCTTCTCAGCGCTTCGAGGAGCTTTCCGGCCGCGTCGGGCGCATAGGTCAGCTGATCGGCAAGCTTTTCCTCCCCGGCCAGCACGTGCAGCCGCTCGGCGACCGGCTGGGTGGCGCGCTCGACGAACAGCTCGTCGATCCGCTGCGGCGATTCGAGCGCCGTGCGCAAGCCGCTGCCGGCTTTGGTATTCAGAAGGAGCGCAGCACTTCCGCAATAGAGGTCCGGATCGAACAACACCGTGTGGCGGCGCGCCGCGCAGCCGAAATGCCAGGCGAGATTGGCGGCAATCGTGGTTGCCCCAACTCCGCCCCGGACACCGGTAATGGTAACGATCCGTCCGCCCAGCACGGCTTCGGACGGATTCTTCTCATCGACGATGAAGGGGCGGAAGTGCCGCGCCACCATGTCACGCGAAAGGGGCTTGTAGAGATATTCGAGGGCTCCGAGCCCGCGCGTGATGTGCCGATAGAAGTTGACGTCTTCGAGATCCCCGATCACCAGCACGCGAACGTCCGGCTCGACCACCTGGGAGAGATCGCCGAGCGTAGTCAGGGGTTGCTCCTCGCCGCTCACATCGACGATCAGGACCCTGGGCGTCGCCATGCGCGAGAGCACGGAAATCGCCGTGCGGATGTTGCCGCGCCTGACTTCCATGCCTTGCGGCAGCGCTTCGACGATCGCTTCGCGCAGCACGGTCTCCGAATCGGCGTCGGCGACGAACGCGAGGACCGCGCTGCGTTCGCCCTTGACCCCAGGCTCGCTGACAGAGCGAGCTGAGAGGACGCCATCGTCGGGCATCAGTTGCCGCCCCCCAGTGCACTGCCGCCGGAGCTGCCGGCTCCGCCGCCGCTGTTACTGGTCGTGGTGCCACCGATATCGACGATCGCATTGTTCGGCAGGGGCTTCACATTGTCCTTCCGCAGCCGCGCCACGGGAAGTGCGGCCTCCGGACCAACCGTTCCGGATGCCGATTGGCCCGCGATCAGGTCGTGCGGATTGGCGACCATCGCGGCAAGGTTGTCCGCATTGGCGCCCGTCGGGTGCCAGGTGCCCTCACGCATCATCGGGTTTCCGACCATCGTGCAGCCGGACGCCGCAAGAATGATCGGGAGCAGAAGGGAAAAACTGAGAATGCGCACGTCCGTCCCCCTCATTGCGCGATGAACCCGGCGTCACCGGGAATGCGCGCTACCGGCGTTCCGCTGTTGCCGAGGGCTTCCTGGCGGTGGAAAAGAATGCGATCGAGATCCGAGGGCGGAGACCAGTTATCAGTCGGCAACCGGAGGAGAGACGGGCGGCTGACCGGGCGGACGATATAGGGCGTCACGATGATGACGAGCTCGGTCTCCTGGCGCTGGAAGCTGTTGGAGTTGAACAGCGCACCGAGGATCGGGATTTCGCTCAGTCCCGGCAGGCCCTGGTCCACCTGCGTCGTCTGGTCCTGTAAAAGACCGGCAATCGCGAAGCTCTGGCCGCTGCCGAGCTCGACGGTCGTCTCGGCACGGCGGACGAGCAGTGCCGGGATCTGGATCGTCGAATTGCCTTCGCTGAGTTGGACCGCTCCCTGATCGGTCAGCTCGCTCACTTCCGGGCGGACGCGCAGGCTGATGCGATTGTCGGCCAGCACCGTCGGGATGAACGAGAGCGAGACACCATAGGGCTGGAACTGTATAGAGATTTCGCCGTTCTGCTCCGAGACGGGAATCGGGAATTCGCCGCCGACCAGGAAGCTCGCCGTCTGGCCACTCATCGCGGTGAGGTTGGGTTCCGCGAGCAGGCGCGCGAGCTGGTCTTGTGCCAGCGCGTCGATGACGGAGTTCACGTTCGTCAAACCGCTATGGTAGGTGAGGTTGAACGTGTTCTCTGCGTCGTTCAGGAATGCGAGCGCGCTCGGCGCCATGAAGTTGGCGGTGATCTTGCCTCCGGTCGTGCCAAGCTCCTGCCAGTTGACACCAAGTTCACGCGTGATGGTGCGCGACATCTCCGCAATACGCACCTGCAATGAAACCTGCACGTCGGCGAGCACGTTGAGCTCATTGTGCACTGTCTGCTTGGGGCCGGCGAAGCCTGTGACCAGCGACATGATCTTGGCCGCGTCGGCGGGCGTGGCGACCGTTCCCGACACCGTGAGCCCATTGGGCAGCGCGCTCAGGCTGACCTGCGCGCCGGGCACGAGGCGGCTGATCGCAGCCGCGGCGGCATCGGGCCCATACGCCGACGGAGTGACGATCACCCGATATTGAGCGATCGGGTGACCGCTCTGATCGAGCGCGGCGATCGTGGTTTCTCCCGGCGCGATGCCGAGCACGAAAAGGCTGGTCGGGCTCGCGGGGCGAACATCGGCCACTTTCGGATCGGCCGTGAATACGCTCGCTGCTGGAACCGCGAGCGAAATGACCTGGCCCGACCCGGATCGGAGGGCAATCGTGCGACCGAGTGAACTTGGGTCAGCCGAGGCAAACGCTGTCGGCGGCGCCGCACGCATCGAACGCCGCACGGCAGGGATGCTCTGTTGCACGCCGGCCGGCTTGAGGGGCGCGGCTGCGGGCGGCGCGACCGGCGGACTCGGTTCGGCGCGCCGGAGCGGGACGACCATGGCGACCGGCCGCGGAGATGCGGCAATCCGTGCCGCGCCTTGCACGGCCGGCGCGACCTGCATCTTCGAGACGGCAGGTGCCGGCATGGGCTGCGCAACCACCATCGCAACCTTCTGCAACGGGTCGAAAGCCGGGGCGTCCTGGCTCGATGCCGGCGCGATCGCCGGGCTTGCTGCAGCTTGGGTGGCGGCGATACGGGGCGCGGGGCGGGCGGCGGCAGCGGTTGCGACGCGAGCGGTTGCAGTTCCATGGCTTGCCGCAAGCTGTGCCGGAAGCCTGCCGGCCGCGATCAGTGCCGGATCGAGCGGCTGATTGCTGACGACCTGGCCTTCCTTACCGAGCGGCGGCGCGGCCGCGCCATCGACCAGCAGGATTGTTGCGGCAGCATTGCCGGCCGTAAGGACGAACCCTGGTCCTTGCGGCAGCGCGAGCTCCTCGCCCTTGTGCAGAAGCCGGCCGAGAATGCGACGCCCGGAAGCATCGGAGACGCTGATCCAGTCGTCTCCGCTCGCGGCAACGACGATCCGGCTTGCCGCGCTTCGGCCTCCGTCAGAAGGCGCGGCGGCAGCCTGCTGCGAAGGTTGCACTGCTGCTCGGGCAATGCCGGGCGCGGGGTCGCTTGCAGGCTCTGTGGGCGAAGGAGCGCTGGTCGTTACGTGGGCCTTACCGGCCGGTGCGAGCTGTGCCGGAAGCCGCCCCGCTGCAATCAGCGCCGCGTCGAGCGGCTGGTTGTTGACGACCTGGCCTTGCGCTCCGAGCCGTGCTGCGGCCTGGCCATCCACCAGGAGTGTCGTCGCGGCAGCGTTTCCGGCGGTGAAGACGAACCCCGGTCCCTCGGGCAGCGCGAGCTTGTCGCCCTTGTGCAGGAGCCGGGCGAGAATGACATGCCCGGAAGCGTCGGCCACGCTTATCCAGTCATCTCCGGTTGCGGCAACGACGATTCGGTTTCCGGCAGGTGGAGGCTCGCCTGCTGCGACCGTGCTCAACGCGCACGAGAGGGAAAGCGCAACGGCAAGCGCCGCGCTCAGGCAAATCGGTTGCGCGCACATCAGAAATGCACCTTTTCGACGTTCGCCACACCGCGGAAGAGATCGACTGTTTTCCCCGGCGCCGACGCCGGGGTTGCCACCTTGAGCGCCGGTGAAACCTCGCCGGCCCAGGCGATAGCCGGGGGATCATTCTCCGCCTGCTTCGCCGAATGATCTGCCGAGCGCACCATCAGCGAAAGCTGGCCGAGCCGCGACGCAACCGCGACCTGTTCGGCCTCGAGTGGTGTGACTTCCAGCGTGGCGGTGCGGGCGACGTTGGTGGCCGCCCGCAGACCATTTGGATCCTCGCCCTGCATCAGGCGCTGGTCGATCGCGATCACGCGGACATCGGTGAGCACGGTCTCGGCCGCGAGACGCTCGCCGAGCGGCAGGCTGGTGTCGGAGATTTGCTGGGTCAGCACGAGGTCAACCTTGTCGCCCGGCCAGATCAGGCCGGCGCCACCGCTGATGGCATCGATGCCGACCGTGACCGCGCGCATCCCTGGGGCAAGCACCGCGGCAAGGAAGCCGTGATCGCCCTGGCGCATCACGTCGAGCGGGAGGATCGTCTGGCCTTTCAGCATCGGGCGGCGGACCATCGCCCCGATCAGGCCGGCGCGATCGGCCGGCGCATCATCGGTGGCACCGGCCGGCACCGCACTGGCGAGCATGCTCTCTGCCGCGAGATCCCCCGGCTGCAACAGCGCTCCCGGCTTCAGCGGGCGCGCCGCCACCAGAACGGCAACTTTCTTCGGTGGAACATTCACCAACTTGTGCTGCGCTGCCGGTGGGCGCGTTGCGATCCAGGCAACGGTGCCGAAACCGGCGAGCCCGAGGGCCATGAGAGCGAAGAGGGCAATGCGCGCAAACATCGTGGCCTCATTGCGTGATCAAGATGAAGCAGGCACCCGCGGCAATCGCTGCGGCATAAGGAAGCGAGCTCCGTTTTTGGATCCGCCACCGTTCGACACGCAGCAGGCGTTGGAAAAATCGCGCCACTCCTCTCTGCTTCAGAGAAGCTCCCGGTGGCGCGGCGAGAAGTGCGGTTGCGCGCCTGCCGGCGTTGCGTCGCGCGACGAGCGATAGAGCGAGATACACGAGCGCAAGCACGCCCCCGGCCAGCGCCACCGCAAGCACGAAGGTCGGGGTGAAGAGGGGTGGCAGCGTGAGCGTGGCGGCAGCCAGGAGCTTGACGTCGCCGCCGCCGAGCCAGCCACGCCGCCAGCAGAACGCCGCTGGCGCAAACACCGCCGCCGCGGCGATCAGGCCGCTCAATAGAGAGCCTGACCCAAGACGCAAAATCAGGCCGCATACCGTGAGCATTGCGGAAACCTTGTTCGGCACCCGGCGGAAGGCGACGTCGGTCGCGGTGGCCGCGAGCAGCAGCAGCACGCTCGCGGCCGTCAGCAACGAGAGGGCGAGCGGAGGCAGGTGGAGCATTTTCATGCCACCCGTTTTGGGTGGGCCCACCTGGCCGACACTTCGAACCGGCGCCCGCGGGTATGCCGCGAAGGACGCATCCTGCCGTCGCCCGCGGCCGGCCTGCCGGATCGACCGGTCAGAGCGCGGTGGAGACGGTTGTAAAGGCGGTGTTGAGCTGCTGGCCCAGTGTCGCCACCACGGTGACGATCACCGCCGCGATCAACGCGGCGATCATTCCATACTCGAGGGCGGTCACCGCGCGCGAGTCCTCCTTGAGTCCCAGCGAGAGGCAGAGCCAGGTCTTGACATAGCTGATCATGATTCCGGTTCCTGTTTTCCTCCGCGCGGCGCAGCGGCCGGCGGGGCGTGAAAGGTTGCATGACGAACACCCGGAATTTTCTCCGAAAGGTTGGCGCACTCAGAGCGCGAGACCTCGTCTTGCTCAGCAGACCACGAAACGGCTTGCCAAAACGTTAAGTGCCCGCGCTCGCGTCATCCGCACCGACTTTCTGGTCAGACGTTGCCACCTATGCCTGCCCGTGATGCGAACGGCTCTTTGCCGCTGCCGGCTCTCGCTTTCGTCGCGTAGCGCGTAGCCAGGGTTTGCGGACACATCGAGTGATCGCGGAAATTTGCTCCAGCCGGTGCCAGCTTGAATCAAAAGTTGGCCGCGAGGTTGCTGAAAATGTGCGCGAGGCGCGTTCCGATCAGCGGCACGGCGATCGCCATCGCCACAATCGTCACCGATGCGATCAGCGCATATTCAAGGGCGGTGACGCTCCTGCGATCGGCAACAAGTTCGCGTGAGACGGCGAGAAGCGCTTTCATCGTCCAACCTCCGCGGGCGGTAGTTTGCAGCTCCGGATCAAGGACAGGGTGCCGTTGCCGAACGGTTAACCCGTGTATTCGGAAGCGCCGCGCCGCTGGCCGGCCGCATCCCCCTCTATGGTGTAGCGGGATGGCCGGCCGCTCCGCACCGTGCATTACCCGGGAGCCGAGGATTCTCGACGATACGCGCGCGATGCCTGCGATCCATCTCTTCCACTCGGCGATCGCCGCGTAGATCACGTGCCGCTTCGGCGCACGCGCTTCGGCGCCGGGTCGGCCAGCTCGGATTTCGCCGCTCGGCGCGGCGCTGTTGCCTGGTCGCACGCAATAGCTGCGGTTTTACTGGTTGCTGCGTTGTCGTGATGAACTCATGGGTGGCTGGTCAGTTGGGACCCATCCCAATTGTCCACCTTGTAGAGGCGGAGCCCGGCCTTCTTGTCCCTCCCGATCAGGCGGAGCCAAGGCGGCGGGCGATCCGCTTCAAGCCGGTTCCAGAGCGCCCCAGGCGACGCACCCATCCCGACCGGATAGGCGGGGCCCGCGCGGCAGAAGAGTACGAATCGCGCCCCACTCGCCCGGAAGGCGCCGGACGGCACGAGACCCGCCGGCGCGCGCCAAGCCGCCCGCAGGCGCAAAAATCCTGCCACCCCGTGCTGGTAGAACGAGCCCACCGCGATGATCTCAGTGCGCCAGAGAAGTTCGGGCACTTCGCCGGGCCGGGTCAGCACGATCTTGCCCGCTGCCGGGGCAAGCAGCCGGGCGGCGTTGCGAAGATCGCAGGAGGGAAGCGCCGGAGTTGCCCGCGCCAGCGCCTCGCCGACGAAACCCGGGAGGCGCGGCACCACCAGGAGGACGCCAATCAGTCCGACCCGGGCCGCAGCGGCGGCGGTGGGACGTCGAGCGAGCAGGGCGGAAAGGTCCGTCAGCGCCACCGGCAACAGCGCGGCCGCGGCGCCGGCCGGATATTCCTGGAAGATGCGCCACCCGATGGTGAGCCCGATCCCGAGCCCGATGCCGGCGGCAAGGAGAAGCCAAACCCCCGCGGCGACCACTCGGCTTCGTTCCCGCCAGCATCGCCAGA
>JBOHMN010000099.1:0-4839 GCA_050730175.1 Acetobacteraceae bacterium
GGCCACGGGCCCGGCCCGGCCCCGCGCGAGGCGGCGGCCAAAGAGGCGGCGCGGCAGCAGGCCGCATTTGCGCGCGCGGCCGGGCAGATCCGCGCGGCGATCCGCGCCGATGCGGGTCTCAAGGCGATCGCCACGCAGATCGCGAGCGAGGTCACCCCGAAGGGGCTCAGGATTCAGATCCTGGACGGTCGGAAGCGGCCGATGTTCGCTTTGGGCTCTGCCGCGCTGGCGCCGGCGGCCGAGCGCTTCCTTGCCCGTCTCGCGCCCATTCTGGGCCGGCTCAGCGGCCCGATCGCGATCTCCGGCTACACCGACGCGGCCCCCTATCAGGGAAGCGGCCAGGGAAGCGGCCAGGGAACCGGCCAGGGAACCGGCCAGGGAACCGGCATGACGAACTGGGAGCTTTCGACCGAGCGGGCCAACGCCGCCCGGAGCCTCCTGGTGGCGCACGGGCTCGCCGGGGCTCGCATCGCGAGCGTGAGCGGATACGCCGACCGTGACCTGTTGCTTCCCGCGCAGCCGCTGGCCGCTCAGAACCGGCGCGTCGCGATCCTGGTCGAGCGGGTGACGGCGCCGCCTTCGGCCGTGCTCACGGGCCCGGCGACGCCGGCATCGTCCGCGATCCGCTAGTGTCCCCGATCCCCAATCCCGAGCCCACGGCCGGTTGCCGCGTCGGGACCCCGGCCCTTGGTTTCCAGCGGCGCGTGAATTCCGACGATCACGTTCCGGCCGCGTTTTCCCGATCGATGTCATGGCGTGGGCGGCTGGCCGGAGCGATTCCGCCAACTGCCATGTTGATCTGACGGCCAGACGTGCTCGCCCTCGGCGGCCTTGCCTTCCTGCTGATCTGTGTCTTCGGTACCTACATCGCCGAGGGCGGCAGCATCGGCCCGGTGATGGAGGCCCTGCCGTTCGAGTTTGCGACCATCGGGGGTGCCGCGGTCGCCACCTTCATCATTGCCAACTCGATGCACGCGGTGAAGCATACGCTGAGCGGTTTTGGCAAGGTGCTGCGCGGCGGCCTCTTCAAGAAAGTCGATTACGTCGAGCTCCTGAGCCTGTTGTTCTATTTTGCGCGACTCGCCAACACCAAGGGCACGATGGCGCTGGAGGTGCATATCGAGCGCCCGGAAGAGAGTGCGGCGTTCCGCAAGTTCCCGAAGATCCTGGGTAACCATCACGCCAAGGGAATGATCTGCGATTATCTCCGGATGATCGGGATGAACGCCGACGATCCCTATCAGATCGAAGACGTGATGGCGCGCGAGCTGAAGAAGACGCTGCAGGAGGAGTTGCATTCGGCGCACGCGTTGCAGGTGGTCGCGGATGCGCTGCCGGCGTTCGGCATCGTCGCCGCGGTGCTCGGCGTGATCCAGACGATGGCGCACATCGCGCAGCCGCCGGTCGTGCTCGGGCGGATGATCGGCGAGGCGCTGACCGGAACTTTTCTCGGTGTTCTGTTGGCTTACGGAGTGGCCGGGCCGTTCGCCGGGCGCCTCGCCGAAGTGGCCGAGGAAGAGGCGAAGTATTTCGAGGTCATCCGCGCCGTTCTGGTGGCGCACCTGCACGGCAACGCGCCGCAGGTCAGCGTCGAGACCGGACGCAAGATGGCACCGAATGAGTACATGCCGAGCTTTCAGGAGGTCGAAACCGCGATCCAGTCGCTGCAGATCGAAGCGTAGGTGTTCGTGCGCGCGGGAACTCCCGCCGGGCTTACCCTTCCGTTCGCCACCGGTGGCGCCGACCCGCTGCGCATGAAACGGAATCGTCGTCGCCAGCCACCGCTTGGCGGCGTGGCGATCCAGGACCCGCGCAGTGCCTGCCCAACCGGGATGCGAATGTCAGGATCGGATCACTAGATTTCCACCCCTGCACGCCTCCGGTTCGTCCACCGATCGACTGCCACGGCAACGAGGATCACCCCGCCCTCAAACAGCAGTTGCGCATAAGCGCCTGCGCCAAGCAGTCCAAGGCCATTGGTCAGAACCTCAAGCAGGAACGCGCCGATCAGCGTTCCTACGATGGTGCCACGGCCCCCCGAGAGGCTCGCTCCTCCGATCATCACGGCCGCCAGCACCGGAAACAGACGGCTCGCTCCAGCCGTTGGGCTCACAGAACTGACCAGCGAGAAATCGATGATCCCGGCGACAGCGGCCAGGGCCCCCGAAATCACGAACGCATAAACTTTGGTTCGTTCAATTGGCAGATGGGCCGCTCGGGCGGCCCGCGGATTCCCCCCGATCGCTGCGAGCCGAAAGCCAAAGACCGTGCGGTGAAGCAGCGTCCACATCACGATGAACGCGCCACCGAGCCAGACGATCTGAATCGGTATTCCGAACGGGTGACTCGTCCCGATGAATTCAAAGATTCCATAGCCGGGTTGGCTCGTCATGGGGGTGAACGCGACGTCATTGCTGATCAGCAGAGTTATGCCCTGATAGAGATTGAGCGTCCCAAGCGTCGTGATGAACGAGTTCACATGCAGACGCGTGATAAACCACCCATTGACGGCGCCTGCCAGGCCGCCGGCGATGATCCCGAACACGATGGCCGCACCGATCGGCCAGCCATGACCCCACAGCAATGCGACCGTCATCGAGCATAGACCGTATGTCGATCCGACCGAGAGGTCGAACTCTCCGCTCACGATGACGAGCGTCTCACCGAAACCAACGATCGCCACCGAGGTCATGAACAGGAAGATCGACAGGAAGTTGCCAACGCTGAAGAAGACCCCGGTCGTCGCCTGAAAGATGGCACCTGCGACGATGCTTGCCGCGATCAGGACACCGACTCGCGCCAGCAAGTCCCGGGTCGCCCGTACGATTTCATCAACTCGCGACCGATACCTCGGGGTAGCGCTCGGCTCCTCTGCTTCGCTCATGGTTCCCGCGAAGCCTCCTGGTGGCCTGCCGACAAACTTGGAGCGCCGCCGCCGTGCAGAACCGCTTTTACGCTTGGCGTGAAAGCGTCCTGTCGGATCAAATCCTCGCCCTCCTCGTCATGGCCGTCCGCGCGGCGCATGGCAAGACCGCGTCGCTGACCGTCATGATAGCCGACTGCCAGTCGGTGAGGACGACCGAGGGCGTTGGCCCGAGGGGCTGCGGCTGCGCTAAAGAAGCTCAAGGGACAGAGACGCCGTATCGCCGCCTGGAGCGTGTTCAGGTTGACCGAACACGCTCTCCTTCGTCTGACCGAGCGGATCAACGCGCTCCCCATGGTCCCCTGGGACCGCTCCGCGATTCGACTCGAGCGCGATCCGCTCTAAACGTTCGGTTTGCCGATCGAGTGCCACGCACCACCGCCGGTATTCAGGACTGTGATGCCCTTCCCGCGTGCTGAAACCGGTTGGGACGCGTCCTCTGCCGCTGCAGCGCCGAAGCTTACACACATAAGTCCTGCTGACGATCGCTTTCCTCCCCGTCCGCCGGATTACCGAGGATCACGCAGCGCCAGCATGATTTCGATGGAGGCTGTGACCGCCGCCGTCTTCGGGCAAGCCCTGGTTCATCATGTCAACCCACCGCGCCAGGCCTTCGAGCGTTGTGGCGCTGGTGAGGTAAAGGGGCGCAGATAGCCCTCCCTTTACGGCAACACGGACCGAGTGAGCCATTTCGAACACTTCATCCAGCTCCGGCGAAAAACCCAGAATCGCCCCACCCTCGGCCAGAAATGACCGTAGAATGGAAACCAGCTCCTGGCGGGTCTTGATGTCGACACCGCGTGTTGGCTCCTCCACAATGAGGAAATTCGGCAGGCTCGCGAGCGCCGACCCCATCGCGACCTTCTGCTGGGTTCCGCCGCTCAGGGCCCCGATAGGTGCGCCGAGACCCGGCGTGCGTATGGCAAGACTCTTCACGAATAAGGCGGCGCGCTCGGCCATGAATCTCCGCCGCAGCAACCCGGCTCGCCCGCCTAATACTCTCGCGCTGAGCCGCGCGCACAGGTTATCCTGCACGGTGAGGTTGGGGAACAGGCTGCTGGCGCGATTCCCGGGGAGATACCGGGCCGTCCCGCCGGAGATCTTTGGCCGTATCGCGGCCTCGCCCTTGGCGGCGCGGAGACGCGCTATCGACCGAAGAATCTCTCGCCCCCCGCCATCCTCCTGTCCCGTGATGAAGAGGGCCTCACCCGCGCGGACGGTGAGGTTGACCTTCGAAAATGCCTCTCCCTGTTCGTCAGTCCAACCACGCACATCCACGACAATCCGTCCACGCTCGCGCGTTTCGGCCTCCAGCTTGCGTATGGTCTGATCTGATTGGCCATCACCCCGCCGCGGAGACAGCCCCAACGGGGCCGCCACCTCAACCAGTGGCTTCGCCTCGTGTCCGCCCGAACCCGGCTTGCCGCTGCACTCTGAAGCAGCGCCCACGATTGCCTGCGCAATGTTCTCGGACGTCAGCTCCCGTCCGGCAAACTCCGCCGCCACCGCGCCCTCTCGAACCACCATCACCCGGTTACAGAAACGCTGCAAGTCACTCAGCCGGTGTGACACCAGAAGAATGATCGTGCCCTCTTCGTCGCGGATGCGCACGACCTCTCGAAAGAGCCGTTCCGACTCGCTCTCCGTGAGCGCAGAATTGGGTTCGTCCAACAACACAATCCGTTTCCGGTGAACGATCGCGCGAGCAATCTCAGTCAACTGGTTGACAACCAGCGAACACGCATCGAGCGGCTTGTCCGCCACCGCCAACAGCCCGAATTCCGAAGCAACTTCTCGAACTCTCGAAGACGGACGCGGGCGGGTGATACGGTTGCTCTCGGAGCCGATGAGGAGGTTCTCGAGCACCGTCAAGGTGGGGAAGAGTTGCAGTTCCTGGTGAACAATCGAAACGACAC
>JBOHMN010000100.1:0-3172 GCA_050730175.1 Acetobacteraceae bacterium
GGTCAGGTTCATGACGAAACGGTGCGTCAGGAACCGTGCGTAGGTCAGTGTAGGCAATATCCATCCCGAATGCTTGCGCGCGGCGGGCGATCGCCTGCCCAACCCTCCCGAAGCCGAGAATGCCAGCGCGCTTACCGCTCACCCTTCGGGCCAGAGGCGGCGGCTCGCTTCGGCCCCAGCCCCCAGCCCGCACAAAACCGTGGCCCCCACAGAGACCCCGCATCGTGGCAATCAGCAGGCCGATCGCCATGTCGGCCACATCATCGGTAAGAACGTCGGGAGTGGTCGTTACCCGGATGCCGCGTGTACGTGCCTCCGCCAGGTCCACCTGATCGGTGCCGATCCCGTTGATCGCAATGATTTCTAGGCCCGGCAGCGCATCCATCAACTCGCGCGCGAGACCGCTGCCGCCTCCTGTTACGACACCACGTACTCTTTCGGTATTTGCCTTTGTCGCCGCCATACGGCTCGTTGCGCTGAACACGCGGTGCACCCGATAGATCCGATCCAGGGATGCCTCGATCTCCGGCATCATTGGCTCGATGAGAAGAAGTTCGGGCTCGGGCATGACACCGATCTCCGATGTTGGCTGGTCTTTATCGCGTCGCTCGCCAATCAAGGCACGCGCGAGCAGGCGCATGGGCAACTCAAGGAGGACCTCGGCCTCGACCACTTCGAGGGGTTATCATGGACCGGACTCGCTCGCCACGCCATGAAGACGAAGCTCGGCTGTCTCATCGCACCGCCGCCAAGGTGATATCCCTAACGCTCCTGCCGTTCGGCCGATCATCACGACGACCTGTCAAATCCGCGCTGGCAAGAGGCGGTTCGAACAGGTCACATCACGGGGTGCGAGGGATCCGCCAGCAGAGGGAGTTCAAGCTCATAGCATTCGACTGCGGTACCCCTGAATAAAGCGTCCCGCTCTTCCGGGCTGAACGCCGCGGTGACGCGCTTGAAGGCATTCCAGACAGATTTGTAGTTGTAGAATTGCTTGTCGACCGGAAAGTTGCTTTCGAACATGCAGCGCTTCGGGCCGAAAAGCTCGATGCACGTCTCGATGTAAGGCCGCCACAGACTGGCGAGTTCCAGCGAGTCCGGCGGGCGTTGCCGGTCACGGAAGAAAAAGCCGGTTCTCGGCGCCCCCATTCCGCCGAGTTTGACATAGACATTGGCGCAACGCGCCAGGCGCGACAGATGGATTTTCCAATCCGCAAAGGCCTCGGACCGTTTCCCCTTGAAAGATCCCGAGCCGAGAATGCCGCCCGCGTGGTCGAGAACGATGCGCAGCCGGGGAAATTGCCTCGCAAGGTTAATCACCTCCGGAATTTGCGGCGCAAAGACCCAGGCATCAAAGCGGAGATTTGTCCGAGCCAGTGCGGCAACGCCGCGCCTGAAGCACGGTTCGGACAGCATGCCCGCATAGGTGACCAGATCGGGATTCGCGAACGCGGGATCCGCGTCCCATGCCGTCATGTTACGGATCCCCCTGACCCGCGGCAGTGACCGGTGACGGTCAAGAACCGGCTGAACGTTCTCCCCAAGCCGAAGATCGACATATGCCACGATGCCGGCGCAAGTACCCGGCGGCCCGTATCGCCCGCTTCTTGCCATCGCCGCCAGGCCGTTGACGAATTCCGTCTCACCCACGGATCGCAGTGCCTCGGGACCATCCGCGCGATACATCGTGCCGAGATCCGTTCTCTGCCGGGAACTCGCCTCGACGAACACTGTACCGATGATCCTGTGCCCGGCCTCGAGATCGGCCCGAAGCTCCTCGAACATATAGCGAAACCCCGAGCGGTCCCAGACGTGGTGATGGGCATCGACGATCGGCAGATCGGGATCTACCGCGTCCTCCTGAACTTTCGAAAGCCAGACGAGATCAACGGACATGCTCAGGCTTTACGAGCGAACCGCCCGGGCGCAATGAAGGCAGCTCCATGCTCCTCGCCACCAAGGCCGTCCGTGAGCACCTCCGTATGCGTTATGCAAAGCGATTACACATCGGCGCATGGTCATCGCCACTATGCACAACCCAAGAAATTGCATGCCTCTTTTATCCGTGTGGTTCGCTTGACACTCCTCCAGCATAGGGCTATCCGGTACGGGATGTAAGCGGTCACATCTCAAGCCAACAAATGCCGGACCGCCGCTAGGAGGAACACAAATGACAGGCTTGCGTTGGTTGCTCGCCCTGGCACTGAGCGCCGCCCTCGTGGAACCCGCCGCCGCGCAGAAGGCCACTGTCATCAACTACTGGACAAGTGGCGGCGAATCCCGCGCGATTTCAGTCTTTGCCAAAGAGTACAACAAGCGGGGCGGGCAGTGGGTGGATGAACCGGCGATCGGACCGCCCGCCGAACAGAGCCTCGCGCTGAGCCGGATTGCGGGAGGCGACCCTCCGACGGCGATGCAGTGGTCCGTCGGGGCGGCGATGAAACAGCTTGCTGATCAGGGGGTATTGGCGAATCTCGACGAATTCGCGAAGGCCGGGGATTGGGCGAAGAATATTCCGCCGATCATCATGAAGAACATAACCTTCGGTGGCCACATTTATGGCGCTCCGGTGGATATCGGTGGTGTCAACTACATGTATTATAGCGTCAAGGTGTTTCATGCGCTGAAGATGGAGCCGCCAAAAACCTGGGACGAGTTCCTTGCAGACGCGCCGAAGATCAAGGCAGCCGGCTATATCCCGCTGGCCTTCGGGGCCAACTCGCAGCAGGAGGATTGGCTGTTCATGTCGCTCCTCGCGGGCGTCGGTGGTACGGATATCTACAGCCAGGTCGCCAACGACCACAATGCGAAGGTGGCCGGCGGGCCGGCGGTTGAGCGCGTGTTCAAAATGTACGGTGAGCTTCGCAAGTTCGTCGATGCCGGCAGCCCGAACCGAAAGTGGAACGACACGCTGGCATTGGTTGAAACCAACAAGGCGGCGTTCATGATCGTCGGCGACTGGGCGTCGGGAGATTTCTCGGCGAACGGACTCAAGCTCGGACAGGACTTTGGCTGCCAGCTCGCGCCGGGCACAGAGGATACGTACATCCTGGTCGCCGACGCGTTCGTGTTCCCCAAGACGAACAACAAGGAGCAGATCGCAGCGCAGCGCAAGCTCGCGAATGTCATCATGGACCCCGCAGTGCAGACGGAATTCAACATCTACAAGGGT
>JBOHMN010000101.1:0-1818 GCA_050730175.1 Acetobacteraceae bacterium
GCATGCGGGTCGGCGTCTGGCGCTTTTTCAAGCTGTTTCGCGAATTGGGCATCCGTCCAACGCTGTCGATCAACGCCCGCGTCTGCGAGGATTACGAGCGCGTCGCCCGCGAAGCCCGCGATGCCGGCTGGGAGTTCATGGGGCATGGCTGGGACCAGCAGCCGATCCACCGCGTCCCCGATCAGGCCGCGATGATCGCGCAAAGCCTGAAAACCATCGAAACCTTTACCGGCCGCCGCCCGGTCGGCTGGCTCGGCCCCGGCCTCACCGAAACCGAGGAAACCCCGGACCTGCTGGCCGCCGCCGGCGTCCGCTATATCGGGGACTGGGTCTATGACGACGAGCCGACCGAAATCAAAACCAGCCACGGGCCGTTGCTCACCCTGCCGTACACGGTCGAGCTCAACGACATCGGGATGATGGTCGTGCAGCATCACGAATCACCCTACTGGCTCGCGCGTTGCCGCGACGCGTTCGACCGCCTGTACGAGGAAGGCGCATCGCGGCCCAAATTCATGGCGATCGCGATCCATCCCTACATCTCCGGCCAGCCGCACCGCATCCGCTATCTGGAGGAAACGTACGACTACATCAATCGCCACGCGGGCGTGTTGCACTGGAACGGGCTCGACATGCTGCGTTGGTGGGACGCGCGCGCGGCCCACAGTCCGGCAAGGGAGCGTACCTCGGCCTGAGGGAGCGAGAGCGGCGCGTCGCGCCCGGCTCACGCATTCACATCGACGACCGTCCGGCCCCGAAGCTCGCCCGCGAGAAGCCGGCGCGCCGCATCCGGCGCCTCCTCGAGGCCAACCACCGTCGTCATCGCCGCAAGCTTCGCCCGGTCGAGATCCGTGGCGAGCCGCGCCCAGGCCCGCTCACGCCTTTGCTTCGGGGCGTTCACCGAGTCGATCCCGGCAAGCGTCACGCCGCGCAGGATGAACGGGGCAACCGACCCCGGAAGATCGAGCCCTTGCGCCAGGCCGCAGGCCGCCACGGTGCCGTGATAGCGCGTCTCTGCCAACACATTCGCAAGCGTATGGCTGCCCACGCAATCGATCGCCCCGATCCAGCGCTGCGCACCGAGTGGCTTGCCCGGCGCCGCCAGCGTCTGCCGCGCGATGATCTCCGCCGCGCCCAGCGCTTTCAGGTAATCACTCTCCGCCGGCCGGCCGGTCGAGGCCAGCACGCGAAACCCGAGCTTCGCAAGCAGCGCAATCGCAACCGAACCCACACCACCGCTCGCTCCGGTCACCAGAACATCGCCTTGCTCCGGCCGAACGCCACCGTGCTCGAGCGCGAGAACGCTCAGCATCGCGGTGTAGCCCGCAGTGCCAATCGCCATCGCCTCTTTGGTTGAAATCGAAGCCGGCAGCCGGATCAGCCACTCGGCCTTCACCCGCGCAATCTCTGCGTAGCCGCCGTGATGCGATACTCCAAGCTCCCAGCCGTTCAGCACGACCTTGTCGCCCGGGCGGAAATCCGGGTGCGATGCTGCCATGACCGTGCCCGCAAGGTCGATGCCGGGGATCAGCGGGAAGCGGCGGATGATCGGCGATCTGCCGGTGATCGCAAGCGCGTCCTTGTAGTTGACGGTAGAGTATTCGACCGCCACGTCAACATCGCCCGCCATCAGCTCTTTCTCGTCGAGCTCGACGAGCGATACCGTCTGTTCTTGGCCCTCACGCGATATCAGGATTGCCCGGAATGCCATGCTCTCCTCCTGCCCCTGCACCTCCCCGAAAAGAAAGTAGGACTCCTCGGAACCGCTGTCGGGCGGAAAACCGCGCGGCCCGCCACGCCGGGTTCGCATCGCGCTCG
>JBOHMN010000102.1:0-3025 GCA_050730175.1 Acetobacteraceae bacterium
CCACGAGGGACCGGCACACGGGTCGATCTCATCTTCGGCTCCCATTCACAGTTGCGTGCCATCGCGGAAGTCTACGCGTCCTCTGATTCCAGGCAGAAATTTGCGCAGGATTTCGTCGCAGCGTGGAACAAGGTCATGAATCTCGATCGCTTCGAGCTGACTCAAGCCTGAGCCGCGATCCTCCGCGGCCTGCGCGGGCCGGAGCGTTTGCGTTGACCGCTCGTATCGGGCGATAATCTCCCGGTCTACCCGCCCACGTTGAATCTGGGGGATGCGGCATGCTCTTCCCGACGACGCTCGTAGGAAGTTATCCGCAGCCGGATTGGCTGATCGACCGCGACAAGCTGGCCGGGCGTTTCCCGCCGCGGGTCCGCATGCGGGAGTTGTGGCGGATTCCGCAGCCGTTTCTGGCGCAGGCTCAGGACGATGCGACGGTGCTGGCGATCAAGGCGCAGGAGGAGGCCGGCCTCGACATCATTACCGACGGAGAGATCCGTCGCGAGAGTTACTCGAACCGCTTCGCCACCGCGCTCTCGGGGGTCGATCTCGACAACCCGGGCACGGCGCTCGACAGGTCCGGGCATCCAAATCCCGTGCCGCGCGTCGTGGGTAAGGTCCGCCGCCTGCGCCCGGTGGAGGTCGGCGACCTGCTGTTCCTCAAGCGGAACACCCGCCGCACGGTGAAGATCACGGTGCCAGGACCTTTCACCATGAGTCAGCAGGCGCAGAACGACTTTTATCCGACCGAGGCGGAGCTCGCGCTCGATTATGCCGCCGCGGTGAATGAAGAGATCCACGACCTCTTTGCGGCGGGCGCTGACATCGTGCAGCTCGATGAGCCATACATGCAGGCACGGCCGGAGAAGGCACGCCAGTTTGGCCTGCAGGCGCTGGAACGGGCTCTCGATGGCGTAAGCGGGCGGACCGCGGTGCACATCTGCTTCGGCTATGCCGCGATCATTCATCAGCGCCCGTCGGGATATTCGTTTCTCCCGGAGCTGGCCGCCTGTTCGTGCCGGCAGATCTCGGTGGAGACCGCGCAATCCGCCCTCGATTGCGAGGTGCTGGCGAAGCTCGCCGGCAAGCAGGTCATGGTCGGCGCCATCGACCTCTCGGACATGAGCGTGGAATCGCCGGAAACCGTGGCGGCCAGAATCCGCCGCGCCCTGAAGTACGTGAGCCCGGAAAACGTGATCATTGCTCCCGACTGCGGCATGAAGTACCTGCCGCGGGAGATCGCCTTCGGCAAGATGCGGGCGATGGCGGAAGCGGCGAAGATCCTGAGGAGGGAGTTCGGCGAGTAGCGGCTGGGAAGTCGCACCCGGGGAGCGCCTGGGTAATCCCGCTGTCACGACCGTCGAGGCTGTGGGCGCTACGCCGACTGGTGCCCGCATCCAGAGAGCATGGCTGGAGCTCGAAGTGATGCAATGCGGCTACTGCCAGCCCGGTCAGATCATGTCCGCGGCCGCTTTGCTGGCCGGGACGCCGAACCCCGACGATTCGGACATCGATCCGAGCCCGGCCGCATGGCGTTCGCCGGCGGCAAGCGCGTCCCGCTTGCCGACTACCGCGGGCACGACCCCACCGGCGTGCCGGACAAGCTTGCGGACACGAGTCTCGTCGCTCGCGGCGAGTACCTGGCGCGCGCCGCGGACTGCGCGGTCTGCCACACCACGTCCGGGGGCAGGCATTTGCCGGCGGACTCGCCATCCGGACCCCGTTCGGGGCGATGTATTCGCCGAATATCACACCTGACCGCCAGACCGGGATAGGTAACTTCACCGATGAGGATTTCCTGCGGGTGCTGCACCGGGGTGTGATGCCAGACGGTACGCGCCTTTATCCGGCCATGCCGTATGACTCCTATACCTATATGACGGATGCCGATGCGCTGGCCATCAAGGCGTATCTCTTCAGCCTTGCGCCGGTGCATGCCGCGATTCCGGCCGATACGTGCGTTTCCATACAACCAGCGTTGGCTGATGGCGTTTTGGCAGGGGTTGTACGACCCCGATACCCGCTTCGAGCCGAGGAGCGATCGCAGCGCGCAATGGAACCGGGGCGCCTACCTTGCGGAGGCGCTGGCTCATTGCGGCGACTGCCATACGCCGCGCAATCGCTTGCAGGCGCTTGCCAACCGCCACAAGTTCTCCGGTGCCACTACGGCAGGCTGGCGCGCCTACAACATCACCGCGGACGGCCCCTCGGGAGTCGGCGCGTGGAGCGATGCGGCGCTCGCGCAGTACCTGTCGGCAGGCCATGCCACGGACCACGGCACGGCCTCCGGCAATATGGGCGAGGCAGTCGATCACAGCCTGTCGTTCCTGGAGCCGGCCGACCTTCAGACGATCGTTGCCTATGTACGCACGGTCCCGAAACTCTCGTCACCCGGAGACCCGGCGGTGCGCGTCAGCCTGGCACCCGCGTCTCACAGAGAGGGGGTGCCGGCAGGCTTCGATCCGCTCGGCAAGCAGGTGTTCGAAGGCGCCTGCGTGAGCTGTCACTCCTGGACTGGACACGGCACACTGATCTCCTATGCGACGCTGACTGGAGCGCGTGCCGTGAACGATCCCGGCGCAACAAATGTTGCACAGATCGTGATTTCGGGCATGACGCGCAGGAGCGCGGAAGGGCAGGTGGCCATGCCGGCCTTCGGCTCTGCCTATTCCGACGCCGAAATCGCGGCCGTCGCCAACTACGTCACGGAGCGCTTCGGTGCCGAGGCAGCGCGCGTAGCACCGGACGAGATCCGCCTGCTTCGGTCGCAGAGCTGACAATAGGCTGCAGGCGCTGCTCACCTCTGCGCGTATTCCGTGAAGACGTAGTCGCGGTTCTTCACCAGCGTGTGGCAGGCGAACCCGCACTTGGCGTCGTGTCCCTGCGGTGGACTGTCAGTCAGGTTACCGGGCCTGAATGTATTCGCGGCCGCTTCATACTCGAACGCACCCCATCCCCAGCCGCCGCTGTCCGCGAATCTCTTTCTGTCTTTCACCATTAAGTCAACATCGTGCAGGGTGCCTGGCAC
>JBOHMN010000103.1:0-11845 GCA_050730175.1 Acetobacteraceae bacterium
TCCCGGATTGTTGGCCACGACGCGCGACACACCGGGAATGACCGACAACGGGATCTCATGTCGAGGCTCGGGCTCCGTGAGGAATTTCGCACCGGCAAGCGGCCGGGTGTGCTCCCGCGGGGGAGCGGCGGCGGGCGGAGGCAAGCCGGACATTCAGTGCACCGTTTTCGCCTCTCCTTGCTTTTCTGCGGCGAGCCATGCCATCGCCGCATCGACGCCGCCCGGGCAGTGCGGCACGTCATTGATGCAAAGGCTCATCTCCACCGCGCCCAGCGCACCGAGCACCATCGGCTCGTTGAGATCGCCGAGATGGCCGATCCGGAACACGCGCCCGCGCAGCTTCCCAAGGCCGCCGCCGAGCGCGACATTGAACCGCCTGAGGGCGGTTTCGCGAATCGGTTCGGCATCGTACCCGTCCGGCATCCGGATCGCGGTGACGGAATCTGAAACCCGCGTCGGATCGGTGCAGAAAAGCTCCGGGCCGGCATTGCCGCTCCAGTGCTTCACAGCGCGCCGCACGCCCTCGGCGAGCCGCCAGTGGCGCGCAAAGACGGCCGCAAGGCCCTCCTCGTCGATCAGGCGGAGCGATTCCTTGAGGCCGAAGAAAAGGGCAACCGGCAACGTGCCACAGAAGCTCTTCTGGCGGCGGCCAAGCATTTCCGTCCAATCGAAATAGAAGCGCGGCAGGCGGGCTCTTGCATGCGCCGCCATCGCCTTTTCGCTGACGGCGGTGAAGCTCATGCCCGTGGGGAGCATCAGGCCCTTCTGGCTGCCGCCGACCAGCGCATCGATCCCCCATGCGTCGAAGCGGCATTCCATCGATCCGAAGGAAGAGATCGCATCGGCGAACAGCAGCGCCGGATGGCCGGTCTCGTCGAGCGCCCGGCGTGCTTCTTCGAGCGGAAGCCTAAGTCCGGTCGAGGTTTCGTTGTGGACGATGCAAAGCGCGTGAAATGTCTTGCCGCTATCGGCAGCGAGCATCCTTCTCAGTTCGGAGAAATCGGCGCCACGCCGCCAGTCCGCCGTCAGCGTCTCGACCGTGACGCCGAACCTCCGCGCCAATTTGGTCCAATCGTCCGAGAAGTACCCCGATTCGACCATCAGAATACGATCGCCCGCACTGCAGAGATTGGCGAGTGTCGCCTCCCACGCACCATGACCGGAGGCCGTGTAGAGAAAGACGTGTCGCTCGCATCCAAGCAGACGCTTCATGCCCGCAACGCAGCCTTCGTAAAGCGCGAGGAAATCGGCGTCGTTGAAGTCGATCGTCGCATGCGCGACTGCGGCGAGTACGCTGTCGGGGATGTTGGTCGGTCCGGGCCCGAAGAAGAAATTGCGGCCGCGCAGTGGTTTTCCCAAGAAGTTCTCCTACCGGCTGACACTCCAGCCTCTCGCATGCAATCATCTGCCTGGCGACCGCAATGCGCATGCCTGAATCAGAATGCTCGGCGCCTTAATTCTTCCTCTGCGGGAAGGTTTCCCGTTTTCATCCTCAGCCCAGCTAGGGCCTCCACCTCGCGCTCTTGCACCTATCCAGGTGCCACGGCAAGAGCGCGCCATTTCAGGCCGGCGTCCGGAAAATCCGGCCTGCGGGCGATCTCATTTCATCGTGGATCATCATGCCCGGTATTGCTCCGCGCTGACCTGTTCCAACCATTCCACCGCCTTGCCGTCCATCGCCTCCTGAATCGCGATATGCGCCATCGCCGTGGTCGGCGTCGCCCCGTGCCAATGTTTCTCGCCCGGCGGAAACCAGACGACATCGCCCGGCCGGACTTCCTCGAGGTGGCCGCCCCAACGCTGCACCCAACCAAGCCCGGATGTGATGAGCAATGTCTGCCCGAGCGGATGCATATGCCACGCAGTGCGAGCCCCGGGTTCGAACGTCACGCTCGCGCCGCGTGCGCGGGCCGGCCCGGGCGCCTCGAACAAAGGATCGATCCGCACGTTGCCGGTGAAATACTCCGCCGGCCCCTTCCTGGACGGCGCTGATCCGCTTCGCTTGATCTCCATCGCTGCTCCCCCGTTCGATGCCACGGTTGATTTCACTCGTCGCCGGATGGCAACCCGAGGCCACCGGTACTGCTCGCAGGCGCTAACTAGAGCAATACCACCCTGGATGCCGGCGGACAGATCGCGCGACACGGGGTGGGTCTGCTGCCGGGTCATCAATCCATCCGGCCGACCCTGCTTCTCCAGAGAGCAAGCAAGCCGGCCAACGTCGATACCTCGGGCACGCAGATCGTCGAAGGCGATGGCCGAAATCACCAGAATTCAGGCGTTGACTCATGCTGCGCATCGGGAAAACCGAATCAGCAGCCCGTCGCAGAATCGCACTTTTGATTGCAAACCGGAATTTCGCCGCGATCCGCGATGTGATTCGTGCCGGCCGCCACCGGCGGCGATCGGCCGATTTTTCGGATCAGGTCAGGCACGCCGCGGGTCCTCGCCATCAGCAAAATGCCGCCAGTTCCTTGCGACACAGGTTTAAATTTGTGGCGCTTCGGCGCACACTGCTGAACTCGTTCCTCAGTGGGGACGTCCCTCATCTTGCGGACGAGCCATCAGCGCCGCAGGCGCCATGCACCGGGCGTTGCGCCCATGATGCGGTGGAACCGGCTGTTGAAAGTCGAGAGGTCTCCGAAGCCAGCCTCGAAGGCGACATCAGCGATCGGGTCGGCGGTTTCCCTGAGCTGCGTCGCGGCCTTCCGGAGGCGCTGGCCGAGTATGAATTGGTACGGCGTCACCCCCGCCACTGCGCGGAAGGTTCGGAGGAAGTGATAGGAGCTCATCGCAACCGCGCGTGCCAGGCTTGCTAGCGTCATCGGCTCCTCGGGCTTGCGTTCAATCAGACGGATTGCCTCGCTGACGCGCTCCTCGTCTCGCACGCTGGCGGGCCGGACGGAAGCGCCCTCCTCCGGCACACTGACCGCGGCGCCGGCCATCCGGAGCGCAATCTCTTCGAGCGCAAGGGGGTCGCCTCCGGCCGCTTCGGCCGCCGCGACGAGACGCACGAGCGCATCCGACGGCGGAAGCCGCGGCACTGAGAAGCCCGAGCCCCGGGCGCCACGAATCGAGGCCGCGATTTCAGCGAACCAGCCGGGCTCGAAGTGGAAAGAGAGGCAGTGGTCGCCCACCCCGTGCTGATGGCCGCATTCGAAGCAGGCTTCGGCATCCCCCAGCATAAGCGCGCCGGGCGTCATGGTCGCACGACCCTGCGAGGTCCGGTACTGGAAGGTGCCACTCAAAACTGCAGCGACGCAGACCTGTTCGTGGCGCTCCTCGAAGGGGCGGTCCAGCGGGACCCCCGTGCACAGGACGTCGGCAGCTGACCATCCGGGACCCTTCGCCAGCAAATGCGCGTGCAAAGACATGGCTGAAGAATAGCAATTTTCCCCAAGCACGGGGGAGCCCGCCTGCCCTAAACCGTTTCCGTCAGCAAGGAAGACAACCATGGACGGCTTCGACGCTGCGATAGCTCGGCTGCTCTTCGCGGACGGTCCGGCGCCCGACCGGGTCGACCAGATGGGCCTTTATGGCTGGCTCATCGGCACGTGGGAAATGAATGCGGTCATGCACACTCCCGACGGCGCCACCCATGAGCGCGAGGGCGAGATCGCCTTCGTCTGGGCGCTTGCGGGCCGGGCCATCCTGGATGTCTGGACCTTACCGGACTTCTTCCACGGGACGACCCTCCGTGTCTACGACCCGGCGATCGACGCTTGGCATATCGTCTGGAGTGATCCGCTTCGACAATTCTACAATCGGCAGATCGGCCGGCGGGCGGGCCGCGACATCGTCCAGATCGGCAAGTCCGACGATGGTGCGGACACAAGCTGGCGATTCACCGACATCACGCCGAATTCGTTCCGCTGGACGGCCGAGCGCTCGATCAACCGGCAAGCGAGCTGGCATCTGCAGGCAGAGTTCCAATGCCGTCGCCGTACGTGACGGCATTCAATCCCGAGGAGGATCTCATGTTCGACCACATTTCGATCGGTGTCCGCGACGTGGCACGCGCGAGACGTTTCTACGACGCGGTATTGGCGCCGCTGGGCTATCGTTGCCTCAGCGAGGGTGCGGGAACGCTGGGCTATGGAAGCGACAAAGTTGCCCTGTGGATCGGCAAGGTGGACCGGCCCGTTCCAGCGGACGAAGGCTCGAACCTGCATTTCTGCTTTGCCGCGCCGAGCCGCAATGGGGTCGACGCCTTCCACAGCGCCGCCGTCACCGCGCAAGGACGCGATAACGGAGCGCCGGGGCTGAGACAAGATTATGGGTCGAGCTATTATGCCGCCTTCGCAATCGATCCCGACGGCTATCGCATCGAGGCCTATTATGGCGGCTGAACGCGCTCGCTACGATGCAGCGTCCATTCATGCCGCAGACTGACCGTCAGCCTGAGCGGTACAAACCCTTTTGCGGCAACCGACGAGCACCGCGTCGTCGGCGTGCGATCAGTTTCACCCAAGGCACCGAATGGAATACACTCATCAGCACGTACATCGGGACCATTCCACTCAGCGGTAACCCGCCAGCCGCGGGCGAGTGCATCACGTTCGTGCCTCCGCCGGGTATATAGGCCAGGACTGCCATGACGGCGAAGGTCGGCGCGGCCGCAAGGGCCAGCCCGCCGGCCGCACCGAGCGCCACCGGATCACGGCGGCGCCCGGTTTCATCTCCGATGGAGATCATTGCGCCGCCTGCTCGTAGCTGTCGTGGTGACGCCACCAGACGCCCTCTTCGTTGCGCCCTTTTGGAGCGCGGTCGAGCCACTGGTACATGCCCCAAAGCCCGTCGAGTCCGCGGGCATACGTCGAATAGGTGTGGTAGACGACGCCGTCATCGAGAACGAAAGCACTGAGGCCCGGCCGCTCGCGCACGTAGGCACTCGGCTCGGCGCCGGTCCTGGCTGCGTTTTCAATGACGCCCGTCGGAAGCGTCGTCTCGGTCATCGCGTGGCCGCCGCGCCGGTAATTGTATTCGCTATCACCCTTGCGCTGCTGCTCCTCGGTGATGGAGACGTTGAAGTCATAATTGAAGTCGCCTGCCTGCGAAGACGCCCAGGGAAAAGTCCAGCCCATCCGCTGTTTGAACCCCAGAAGCTTCGCGAGTGGCGCGCGAGATACCGCCCAGAGCATCACGTCATGGTTGGCGAGGTGCACGCCGATCCCGTTGAATCCATCGGCGATCGATGAGCAGGAAATGCAGCCCGCCTGGTAGTCCGGCCCGAACATGAAGTGATAAACGAGAAGCTGCGAGCGTCCCCGGAAGAGGTCCGCAAGCGAGGCCTTTCCCTCGTCGGTGTCGAACCAATAGTCTTTGTCGACGCGGACCCAGGGCAATTCCTGGCGCCTCTCGACGAGCGCATCGCTCTGCCGCGTCAGCGCCTTTTCCGCATCGAGCAGCTTGAGCCGCTCCGCCAGCCACTGTTCACGTGTTCCGGTTTTGTGCGTGGTCATCGCTGTTCTCCGTTGTCCATACCGTCGTGGGTTAGACGAGTGTCCTGCCCCCGTCATTCGGCGCCGAGGGCAGCGAACGAAAAGGGATAAGCGGGTCACCGAAAATAAAGAGCTAGTGTGCCGCCCAAGGATGCTCGCCGTTGGTAACAAGCGCTAGTGTCGGCACACTAGGACCGGGCCTGGCTCCCCTGGGAGTTACAAGTGTGACGGGATTCCGATGGACTCGTTGATCACCGCCGCGGCACGCGCGCTTGCGATGGGCGATCCGCTCGGAGCGCTGAACAGGGTGGCGCTCCGCGATGATGCGCCGGCGCTCGCGTTGCGTGGTGTCGCGTTGGCCCAGCTCGGCGATTTCGACCGGGCGAAGGCACTCGTACGGGAAGCGGCGCGTGCGTTCGGCCCGAGAGAGGCTGTGGCTCGCGCGAGATGCATCGTCGCCGAGGCCGAGATCGCGTTCGCTTCGCGCGATCTCGCCTGGCCCACGAAAACGCTCACCGCGGCGTCGGTGACCCTCGAAGCGCATGGCGACCGAGCGAACGCCGCCCATGCGCGCTACCTCGGGATTCGGCGCCTGCTCCTCCTCGGGCGGCTCGACGAGGCTGAGCAGATACTCGCGCAGCTCGACCTCTCGGCACTGCCGCCTGCGCTGCGCGCCATCCATGAACTCACGGTTGCCGGTATCTGCATGCGACGCGTTCGCGCCAGGGCGGCCGGTGCAGCGCTTTTCCGCGCCGAGGAAGCCGCGCGCTGGGCAGGCATCCCGGCGCTCGCCGCGGAGGTCGAACGGGCGCTCGCCGGCCTTGATGCGCCTGCGGCACGATTGATTGCCCACGGCGAGGAGCGCCTTCTCCTGCTGGAGGAGGTCGAGGCGCTGCTCGCATCGAACGCGCTGATCATCGACGCCTGCCGAAACCTCGTGCGGGAGCGAAACATGTTTGTCTCGCTCGCAAGGCGTCCGGTGCTGTTCGCACTCGCGCGCAGCCTCGCCGCGGCATGGCCCGGGGACGTGCCGCGAGATACGTTGCTTGCCTGCGCATTCGGTGCAAAGCACGTCGATGAATCCCATCGCGCGCGGTTGCGGGTCGAGATCGGTCGGCTCCGCATGCTCCTCCCGGCAGTCGCCGGCGTGCGCGCCACGAAACAGGGCTTCGCACTCTCGCCGCGCCATGCCCGCGAGGTCGTCGTGCTGGCCCGGCCGGTCGAGGAGCAACACGCCGCCGTGCTTGCCTTCCTCGCCGACGGTGAGGCGTGGTCGAGCTCCGCGCTGGCGCTCGCGCTAGGCAGAAGTCAGCGCACAGTACAGCGGGCGCTCGAGTCACTGACCGCGTCGGGCAAAGTCCAGGCATTCGGCCGTGGCCGGGCGCGCCGCTGGACGACCCCGCCGCTACCCGGATTCACGACGACGTTGTTACTCCCGGCACCCCTCCCGTTCAGCTAAGATGGACCGATGCAGCGATTCAAAGCCGATATCGTACGCGAATACGGGCCTTTCCCCGGCGTCGACCAGGTGCACGGGGTGGGTTTTGACGGCGCGCATTTGTGGCTCGCGTCCGGCAACCGGCTGACTGCACTCGATCCGGTGAGCGGGAGAACGCAACGCTCGATCGATGTCCCCGCACATGCCGGAACGGCGTTCGACGGAAAACATCTCTTTCAGATCTCGGGGAGCCGGATTCAGAAGATCGAGCCGAAAACCGGCCGCGTGCTCGCGACGATTCCGGCGCCCGGCGGCGGTGGTGACTCGGGCCTCGCGTGGGCCGAAGGCACGCTCTGGGTGGGCGAGTATCGCGAGCGGAAAATCCACCAGATCGATCCGGAGACCGGGGCGATCCTTCGCACCATCGAATCCAACCGCTTTGTCACCGGCGTCACCTGGGTCGATGGCGAGCTGTGGCACGGCACTTGGGAAGCCGATGCGAGCGACCTCAGGCGCGTCGATCCGCAGGTCGGAGAGGTGCTTGAGCAGATTGAGATGCCGCCCGGCGTCTCCGTATCAGGGCTCGACTCCAACGGAAATGATCAGTTCTTCTGCGGCGGTGGAAAGAGCGGCAAGGTCAGAGCCGTCCGTCGGCCTCGCCGCGCGTCCAGGGTAGCCGAGGATGGTTGACGACTTTCGATCAGGCAGCATCCTCGTTAACCCGCTGCTCTATTCTACTCTCACCGGTTTGCGAAAACCGACGTTGTCTGCCAGATTAAATCGCAGCTACTGCAAATCGGCTTCCTTCTTTGTTGCGCGAGCGCATCCGGCGCGATGTACCGCGGTGCGGCAAGTCATCGCTCGCCGTGCCGCGCCGCGAGCACCCTTGCGCAGCCCTCTCGCCCAGTTTCCCGCAGCCGCCTGAGATATGCGGGAAGTTGACCACGGCAATGGAATGGCCCGCCCTCGCGCAGTACCCGCATCAGCGGATCAACATCGCTGCCGCTTCGCAGCATCATCTCGTCCCACCAACTGGAGAGCAATGCCCGCGCCGTGCGAACCAGATTAGGCTGGGCGGGCGCCAAGTCGTTCAGCTCGTGCGGATCCTGAGTGAGATCATAAAGCAGCACTGGCGGGAGATCCTTGTAGCCGTCATGATAGGTGATGATGCACAGGTAATCTCGACCGTCATCGACGAAGCGGACGCCGCGCTGACACGACCAGGCACCGTGACTGGTAACAAGGAATTTGCGCCCGGTTTGCTGTCCATTTGCGAAGGATATGGCAAACGGCCTTCCATCCCAGCTTTCCGGGACGTGGCCGCTTGCGAGTTCGATCAGCGTTGCCGCCCAATCGAATTGATAGTGCAGGGCACGGTCAACGCGCCCACCGCCCACGTGACCGGGCAGACGTACGATCAGCGGCACGCGGCTGGTCGTTTGGTCGGCCGTCTGGTGATCCGCCCATACGTTCAGTTCCCCGAGATTCTCACCGTGATCGGCGGAGATCATGATCGCCGTCTCCTTGGCAATGCCGATCTCATCCAGCGTCTGGAACAACCGCCCGAGCCAGTCGTCGACGTAACGGAGCGCGGTATCGTAGGCATCCCACCAGGCTCGTGCGTCGTCGAGCGTCTGGATCGATCCTGGCTGGCGCGGGAACAGCGGATCCCGGTACGCGTCGAATCCGGTTGGTTCGCGAGCTGAGTGTGGCCCGAAGGCGGCACGGAACCGCGCGAGCACCGTCTCGTCGAGCCATTCCGGCCCGCTTGCCCCAAGAGATGGCGTGCCGAACGAGGCAGGCGCTCGATAGGGTGTGTGCGTGTCCCACAGAGTGAGGTGAAGGAACCAGTCAGCTGTCGCCCGTCCCCTGCGCTTAAGCCAGTCGATCGCCAGCGGCACGACCTGGTCGGCGCGCTCCATGCCCAGCAAGCCCGGGTTCACGATCTCGTTGAACCCGGCGTACCAGTGCCAGGCACTGTGGCGTTCGCCAAACGAGGAAATCGTCGCGGTGAAGTGGCCTGCTTTGCGCAACGCGTGCATCCAGCCTTCCTCATAGAATGCATCACGGAAGCCGCGCCGCGAACCTTCGCCGAATGGCTCGGCCGCCTTGCCCCCATGACCCACGGCGCCGGTGCGGAAACCATGCTGGCCTGACCAGAGCGCTGTCCGGGAGGGCAGGCACGGACTGTCCGAAACGTAGACATTCTCGAACAGCACCCCGCTCCTCGCGAGGCGGTCCATCTGCGGCGAAGTGGTGCGCGGATAACCGTAGCAACCCAGATGGTCCGGGCGAAGACTGTCGATGTCTATGTAGAGAAGCTTCATGCCGCAATCCCATCGCCACCCGTGAACGACCCACAAGGTATCTGGAACCCATGGCAGAAGTACGCGATGCCGCGCGAGTCGCGGAAGGCGGGCGAGATCGCCTTGTCGGCGCGGGTCACGGCCCCACTTCAGCGGGGCCCGCTCCCCGCTGCTCAGGTCCTGGCCGACGGTGGAAACGCGAGCGTCTTCATGCGCCGCCCGGGCCGTGCCTTTCGGACCCGGCAGTTTGCCGAAAAAGTCCTGCGCGGCCGCAACGACTGGCCGATAACAATCCGGACCGAGCCGCCGCTGAATCATTAATGGATTTCACCCCGTCATGCAGAAAGAATGTTGTGCGGCTTGGGCCCGCGAAGGCACTTTTTTGGCGAACTTCCGGCCGCGCGCAGCTATCGCCTCAAAAATGTCAGAATCAGCCCTATTGACGCCGCAAACCTGTCCCAGCATCTCGGGTCACTTGGGTATACGCGAACGAAGGGACACCATGTCACAGCTTGTAAACAAGCCATTTCAATCCTGGACCCGTCCGGTAAGTCGCACACGCTATCACCGAATCCCAGCAGAATGCGGTGACGACATCGAACACCGCCGCCCATGATATCGAGCAGCTACAGCTACCGGCCTATATCCACCAGGGGCGTTATAGCTTCCAGCCCGCAGCGCTTCACGATTTATCGCGGCGCGCACCCAAAATCCCGCGGCACCCCAGCTGAGAGTGGCCTATGATGCAGCCGCAGCCCCTGTTCATTATCGGAGCTCCAAGGTCCGGCACCACGTTTCTGTGCAACGCCTTGAACCGACATCGGCTCATTCAACTCACCAATGAGTCTCGGATGTTCGTACTCCTCAAGGAGGTCATGGAACGATGCGCCGTGCAGCCCGATCTGGTCGGGGAGGAATACCAGCAAGCCTTTCTCTCATTTATGTACAGGAACGCCGGCGGGTTGGTCGAGCAGTTCTACCGCGAGACACTCGGTTTTACGGCGCCGATCTGGGGGGATAAGCATCCACCCTATGCTGACCCGACTGTGCTCTCCGGTCGCACCGGCAGCCAACCTCACCTTCCGCTATCCGGATCATGTCTGCCGCTGATCCGCGCCTTGTTGCCATCGGCCAAATTCCTGCACATTCAGCGCGCTGCCGAGCAGGTCGGGCAGTCCCTGGTTCGCAAGGGATGGACGCCATCGTTGAGCGATGGCGTGAACGTCTGGCACCAATACATCCATGAAATTGAAACTTTCTTTTCGACCATGGATGCCCGCTATCACTTGACGATCGCATATGATGCGTTGCTGGCAGCGCCGGAGGCAACGGTAGCTGCGATTGGCCGCTTCCTCTCATTGCCCGATTGGGGCGAGATCGAAGACTTCCTTATCGATCAGCACACCCGGCCGACGCCATTCAGCGGCCCCACCACGGATCTCACAATGACGTATGATGGGACCGACGCGGGGCACCCGCGCCGATATGCGCTGTCTCGTGAAACGGCACGTTAGAGCAATATCGCCCCGACCGGAATCGCCAGATGCCGGCCAGGCCGATCAAAGTGCTCAAGACAACAAAATGGGAGCATGTTCAGTCAACGGGAACGTGCTCTCGGGCCCGCGGAACCCAACTTGGCGCGACGGCGATGGCTGTGGTCAACCGACCAGTGTAGCTGTTTTCGTTCCGAGCCAGTAGACCCCAGAATCCAGTATTATCCTTTCCTACTCCGACGTACTCCCCCTCATTCCCACTCGATTCTCTGAATGCATCGTAACGCAGTGATTTATAAGTACAAAATATTTCTCCTGACGGTATAAGCCCGACCATCGAGTCGTCAAATTTTTTCGCTTTTGATTTCAAAGGAAAATTTGCGCGATTAAGATTCAGCACGGTTTCGACAATTATCGCTGTCGATCGTTCGACTTTTTCAACTTTCATGCAACTGCCGTACGGCAACCCGCCGAAGAAATGACCCTCACTGCTTATAGACCATTGCGCCAGCTTTGCCATGATCGTGAAGGTTGGACGATTCAGCGTCGACACCAAAGCCCGGGCTGTGGCTCAGATCATTCCGCACCCCTCCCCCCGTGAATGTCCGATCTCCATCACAGACAGGCTGATTGCCACTTGGGTTACGTGTGAAATCGGAACGAGGGGGGGAACATGAACCTGTTTCTGATCCGGTGGTTGATGCGCAAGCACAAGCGGCTGGCGGGCCATAAAACAAGGGCTGCCGAGATGCTGCTGCGACTGGCGCAAGAGCAACGGGGTGCGTTCGTTCATTGGTCGCTGGGATTCATGTCGTAGGCTGGACGATGGGAGCCGGATGAGCCATGAGGTTCACGTCCGGTTCTGCGAGAGGCCGGAGGTGCGATTCCTCCGGCCTACTCACCCGTATGTACCGATGCGCCGGGGATTTCTGTATCTTGTCGCGATCATCGATTGGGCGACACGACGGGTTCTGTCGTGGCGTCTGTCAAACACCCTGACAACGAATTTCTGCGTCGAAGCCCTCAGCGAAGCGCTGGCGAGATACGGCACGCCTGGCATCTTCAATTCCGATCAAGGTTCGCAGTTCACCAGCGAGGCGTTCACGCGGGTGCTGTTGGATCATCGGATCAAGATCAGTATGGACGGGCGCGGACGCTGCCACGACA
>JBOHMN010000104.1:0-2195 GCA_050730175.1 Acetobacteraceae bacterium
TGATCCGGACCGCAGTAAGATCAGCCTCGCGTTCGACGAGCGGGTGGCACGGGCGACGCGGGAGGAATCAGGCTACGTGCTGCGCGAGTCTATGGGTTCTGGCGACAAGGGTTCGGGGCTGCGCAAATGGTTCTGGGTTCATAAGAGCGAGCGTCGTTCGACGCACTTTGTGCCGGTTCGAAGCCGGCGCGAGTCGTATGAACCGCGCGGCAACCTCATGAGGATCGTGATCGAAGCGGCGTCAGGGAGGGCGCCGCCCCGGAGCTCCGAGCGTGCGGCGCTTTTGCGTGGCGCCGCGACCGCTTCTGCCTGAAGAATTCAGGAGGCAGGTCGGATGTACCATGAACGTCTGCCGGTTACGCCGGCCGAAGCGGCTGCGCTTTCGCTGCTCTTCGCCGACCGGAGCAAACGTTCACCGCAGCCTGTTCGGTATTCGAAGGAGGCTGGGTCTTTGGGTCTCGAGGGTGGGCTGGCACGGCTCTGCCGCGTGAAGGGTCGGCAGATCGGCGCGTTCGCGGTGTGGCCCTGCCGGGTGCCGTCCTTTTGCAGGCGGCGCTGACGGCAAGTCCGGCAGCGCATCGGAGTCACCCTTGATGGGCTGCGCACCTTCCGGGCGATCTCCAGTAGCGGAAGGTCGGGCAAGACGTTCGCCTTGCCGGTGGCCAGAGCGATGCCGGAGCAGTGCGGTTCGGGATACGGCAATTGGTATTTCGTTTATCGAGGGCGGGCTTGGCCAGACTCTCCCTTGGTTGCGTGCGGCGGCGAGGCGATTCGTGTGACGTACTCAGGAACTCCATAGCAATCGCCCTCGCCGCGGCGTCCGACTGGGGGCTTGCAGCCGCCTTGCGGTCGGTCGCCATTCGCGCGTCGAGGTGTGACAGTCGTACGCTGACGAACCTTGAAGGCGATGCCGATGCGCAACCAGGCCGCTGCCGTTACACGCCGCCTGTCGGATCCGGATTTCCAAGGAGCCATGGTCAGCCGGTGTCTTGCCCTGACGCTCGGGATGGGAGTGCTGCTGGCGATCTCTCTTGTGCACGATGCGTGGGTTTGGTCGCATCCGGTTCAGCCGCACTATTTCTTCACCAACGGCAAGGACATGCCGCGGCCGGTGGTGGCGCTCGATAGTCCGATCGTCGATGACACCGAGCTGCTGGAGTGGACCGTGAGGGCGATCCTGGCTCCTTATAACGTCGATTATTACAACTATCCAACGGAGCTCAACGCGGCGAGCCGGCGCTTCACGCTGCGCGGATGGAACACCTTCGCGCGCTCGTTCATTGCCTCAGGCAATTTTGAGGAGCTGAAGCGGGCGCGCCTGCTTTGTCATGCGCAGACGGAGCGCGCGGCGCTGATCCGCGAGACGAGCTATGTGCAGGGGGCGCTGGCCTACCAGGTCCAGGTGCCGATCGCCGAGACCTGCGAGAACGTCAATCAGACGAGCACCAACCGGCTGATGATTACCGCGCTCGTCATTCGCATCAACAGCGATGACCATCCCGACGGGCTGGCGATCGATCAGCTCGTCGCAGCGCCGCAATGAGGAGCGGCGGAGGTGTCGCAATGAACACGCGTCGCCGGCGTCGGAGTCTGAGAGGTGCCGTCGGAGCCATGGCGGGCCTGGGCGTGTTGTTGGCTGCTGCGCCGTCATCGGCGCAGACTCCCGGCGGCACGCCCTCTCGCCAGCAGGCAGGGCAGAACGCGATTCCGCTGACGCCCGAGATGATCGAGGAACTCGCGCACCGCTACAAGGCCACGAAGCGGGCCGAGGAGCAGGCCGCCACAGAGGCGGCAGTGCCGCTCAGCCGGCAGGTCAACGTCTCGTTTGCGCCCGGCGAGGCGACCAGCATCATCAACACGGTCAAGGGTTACCCGACCGCGGTGAGCTTCTTCGATGCGACCGGCGCGCCGTGGCCGGTTGCGTGGGACACCAACTCCGATCCTGCCGCGGCGTCCGGTGGTGCGAGCTGTAACGCACCGACGAGCCGTGGCGGGCCGTCCGCGGTGGCGGTCGGCTTCTTCGTCTGCACGCCGACCAAGGGCTCGAACGTACTCGAGATCACGCCGATGTCGCTGGCACCGCGTGGCGGCCTGGTGGTCAGCCTCGAAGGCGCGCCGAAGCCGCTGACGTTCCTGCTGGTATCGGGTGGTGGTCGGTATGATGCGGATCTCTCGATCCATGTTGCCGAGCGCGG
>JBOHMN010000105.1:0-9719 GCA_050730175.1 Acetobacteraceae bacterium
GTTCAACGAACGCCGTATCCTGTGCATTCCGACACCGTATCGGGCCTGCACGCATTCATTTCCGCCAGCAAGTTTCGAGCGATTCTCGCCGACCCTCCGTGGCGGTTCCAAAATCGCGCCGGCAAAGTTGCGCCGCAGCGTCGGCGGCTTTCGCGCTATGGAACAATGAGCTTTGAAGCTATTTCCGTACTTCCAGGCCGCGTCTTGAACTGTTCGCACGCGGCAGCGGCAACGGGCGGTCAGCCTGAGGCAATGAGGCAGACAGGACATGTCCACCACCACGTCCGGCCTCTGTCCCCATTTCCGCGACCGCGCGGAACGAGGGCCACGCAACGGCGGACACCCGCCCCAAAGAGCCCGCGCAGGGCCATCCCTCCGGCGAGGCGTCCTGATCGTCCGGCCGCCAGCGCCGGGACCGGCGGCCATGGGCACGCCTGCACGGCAACCGGCCGCCTGTGCAACGCCCTTCCCCATGGCCGCGCCGCGCCGGGCGCGGCATACTCCCCGCGACAGCGCGCGAGGCGGCCATGGCGTTTCGTTTGATCCGCGATCTCATCGAGGGACAGACACTGCTGACCTGCCGACCCGAGCTGACGGTTGCCGAAGCGGCACGACAAATGGCGGAGCAGCACGTCGGGGCAATCCTGGTCACGACCGACGGGCATCTCGACGGCATCTTCACGGAGCGCGACGCACTGGTGCGCGTGATCGCAGCGGGCAAGAATCCGAAATCAACCGAGATCGGCCAGGTGATGACGCGCGCCGTCACGACGATCTCGCCGGATCGGCCGGTTTTGCACGCGTTGCACGAGATGCACGAAAACAGCTTCCGCCACGTGCCGGTCGTGGAAAACGGCGCCCCGGTGGGCATGGTCTCGATCCGCGATGCGCTGGGCGATGAACTCATCACTTTCGAACGTGAAGTCGCAGTCAAGCGTGCGATCCTCGAAATCCGCTGACCCTGCGCGTCTTCATCCGGCACCCGCCGCACCGGTCCCGGCATGCCACCTGCGAAGCCGATCAGCGATCAGCCGGGCGCACGCCGATCCGCGGCAGCGTGCGCTGGGCGTCCGTGGCAGGGTGCAGCCGCCTGCCCCGGCGCAGCCATCGACGCCCCCGCGCCGCAACGCGCATCGCCTCGCTCGCCTTGCCCGAGCCCGCTCGTCAGGTCATGATGACTCCGTGGGCTTGCGTTCGGCAGCAATCGCGCGCACCCCTTCAGGATGCACGATGCGGACGTGCATCCGCCGGCTTTCGAGAATACCTTGCTGCTCCCAGGCGCTGAGGATCCGGCTGACCGTATGCAATGTCGTTCCGGTCAATTCTGCAATGTCCTGGCGGGAAATCGGGAAGTCGATCGCCGCCCCCGTCGCACTCTGCTCCGGGATCTGCGCGAGCTTAAGAAGCGCATGCGCGACTCGCTGCTCGACTCTCTCGGTCGCCAGTTCCCGATAGCGGTCCTCGATTTGCCGGACGCGCTCGCCGACGATCGCCAGCGCATTCGCAAGGATGACGGGATAGTCAGCGGTCAGGCGATCGGTTGCCTCGCGGCTCCAGCGCGCCGCAGTCGAATCGATGACGGCAAGCGCCGTTGCCGGCCACGGCCCTCCCGAGAACAACGGCACCGCGCCGAATACCTCGCCCGGCGCGATATAGCGGAGCGCAACCTGCTGCCCCTCGGACGTGATCTGGGTGATCCGGATGCGGCCTTCCACCAGCAGGAAGAACGCGGTCGCAGCGTCCCCCTGGGCAAAGAATTCGCCGCCAGCCGGGCGCGAGACGAGGCGTGCCGCCTCGGCGATCCGGCGCAATTCTGCCCTCTCAACCCCGGCGAACAGCCGGGCACCGACAAGCAAGCCCTCGTCGACCGCGCGAGCCATCGCATCCTGTCATTGACCTGGAGCAAAGACCCCCGAAGCCGATCCGCCCAGGTATTCTTCCGCCTGTTGACCCGGAGACTGCCCAGTGACCTACGTTGTGACCGAGAACTGCATCAAGTGCAAGTACATGGACTGCGTAGAAGTCTGCCCGGTCGACTGCTTCTACGCCGGAGAGAACATGCTCGTCATCCACCCCGATGAATGCATCGATTGCGGTGTTTGCGAACCGGAATGTCCGGCGCAGGCGATTGTGCCGGATAGCGATCCATCCGCTCCGGCGTGGGCGGAAATCAATCGTGAGTACGCGCAAGTCTGGCCGAACATGAACCGCAAGGGCACGCCGCCGACGGATGCGAAGGAATGGGACGGCAAGCCTGGTAAAAAGGAGTTGTTCTCCCCAAATCCGCATACGTCGGAGACGGCGGAGGCCAAGAGCTGAGGCCAAAGAGTTGAGGAGTGCGGCAATGGGAGAAGTCCATGTTGGTTTCTCGGAAGCAGGCGGGATCGATGCTGCGCTCGCGCTGTTCTTTCGTCTGCGCACCGAGTCTCCCGCTATCCCGTCTCCCCGGTTGGCTCTGCAGGCGATCGACACGGTCTACTGCACGATGCTCGGCCTGCACTCGGAGAGTGCGCCCTGCAGGCTGACGCCGCGCCGGGAGGAGGAGCTGGCGAAGGCATTGCTTGGCCGCGCCGGCCTCGGCTGGTGGGAGCCCGAAGGGAACGCCACCGCAGATCGCGTGGAACAGGCATCTGTCGATTCCTTCCCCTCCAGCGATCCGCCCGGCTGGATCTGGGGCTTGCCCGAGCCTCAGGCGCGAAACCGTCACGATAAATAATCGCAGCGATGCAGACGCACGAATACGCCGAAGCGGTCACCGACGAGGCGCTTGATACCGCCGTGCGCAGGCTGCGCGGGAGCGTAGAGGGGATCGCGCTTGACTGGAATCGCGAAGCAATCCCGGAGCGCGCAAATCTGCCCGGTCAGACGATGCAGAGCAGGTTCAGTCAACCTGAACATGCTCTAGTCGAATCGACCGGCGCTGCACTCTACGCGCGAGCGGCCGAAATAGTGGACGAGCTGTTCTGCCCCTGCGTCACCGACGCGGAAGATGCCGCAGAGGGTGGGCGTTCAAGCATTCATGAAGGGCTGATCTCCGAGATCCTCCGGCGGGCCGGTCGCCGCACGTGAAATGAGCGGCCCATAGAAGCGGGCCGTGAAAACGGTCTCACCTCGCAACCCATTTGCACGAGACCAGGGAGAAGCAGAGCCATGGCAAATTTCCGCCTGCCCGCGAATTCACGAATCGGCGAAGGGCAGACTTGGCCAGTGCCGGCTGGCACTTCACGTCCGAAGCGCTTCCGCGTCTATCGCTGGAACCCCGACGACGGACAAAAGCCCAGGGTCGATACATTTACCGTCGATCTCGCCCACTGCGGGCCGATGGTCTTGGACGCCCTGCTTCTGATCAAGAACGAGATCGACAGCACGCTCACCCTCCGCCGTTCCTGCCGCGAAGGCGTCTGCGGCTCCTGCAGCATGAACATCGACGGCGCCAACCATCTCGCCTGCACGACCTTCATCGATTCCATTCCCGGCGATGTGCGCGTCTACCCGCTGAACGCGATGCCGGTGATCAAGGACCTCGTGGTCGACCAGACGCACCTGTTCGCACAGTACCGTGCCATCGAGCCGTGGCTGCACACGGAAAGCCCGCCCCCGCCCGATCACGAGCGGCTGCAAAGCCCGGAGGAACGGGCCGCGGTCGACGGCTACTGGGAGTGCATCCTCTGCGGCTGCTGCAGCGGCGGCTGCCCGAGCTGGTGGTGGAACAAAGACCGCTACCTCGGCCCCATGGTGCTTCTGAACGCCTGGCGCTGGATCGCGGAGAGCCGAGACGAGGCCACCGAACAGCGGCTCGATGCGTTGGAGGATCCGTTCCGTCTCTATCGCTGCCATAGCATCATGAATTGCACCGAGACGTGCCCCAAGGGGCTCAACCCGGGCTTTGCGATCGCGCAAATCAAGGAGGCGATCGCGAAACGGGCCATGTGACCACCTTTCGCGCCCGTTTGCTCCCGCGCAAAGACCGGCCCGGACGCCGCCGGTAAATTCGCATCACTTTTTGCAAGCCCGCCAAGCAGAATGTCGGGTTGCCAATGAAAGTCTCTCAGATGATCGAACAGGCAGCCAGAATTGTCCGCGATCGCTACCGTGGGCCCGAAGACCACGCCGGCCTGCCTCAGGAGTTGCGACCGCAGAATCTCGCACAGGCCTATGGCGTCCAGCAGGCGGTGAGCCGCGAGCTGGGGGCGATCGGGGGCTGGCAGATTTGCCCAACGGGGTCCGCGCCGGGGCTTGCTTCGGCACCGCTGCCACTCGGCACCCTCTACCCCGAGCCAGGACAGCTTGCCATCGCCAGAAACCGCCGGCTCGAGCTTGCACCTGCGCTTGCCTTCCGCATCGGGCGAAGCCTTGCCGGCTACGATGCTCCGTTCGGCGAGGGTGAGGTTGCGGCCGCGATCGAGAGCACGCATCCGGCCGTCCTCGTTCTCGACGCCGATGTCGCCGGGAATACTGAGCATGACCCGTTGACAGCGATCGCCGAGAGCTGCGCGGCCGTCAGCCTCGTTTACGGCAAAGGTGCCCCCGGACTGCCCGGTCCCGAGATGCTCGAGGTCAGCAGCACACGCTGGTTCGGTGGCAAGCACAAACGGATCCTCGGAACGGTCCAGCCCGGGAATTTGCTTCCGCCTCTCAGGTGGCTTGCCAACGTCGGGGCTGTGTGGGGCGGTGGACTCCTGGTCGGACAGATGGTGGCTCTTGCACTGGCAACCGAAAAAGTTCCGGTCGAAGCCGGCGCGTGGATGAAGCTTGTGATTGGCCGTTTCGGTAAGGTCGACATCCGCACGGGGCAAACGGCGCCGTGAACACAAGTAAAGACCGCATTTCCCGCTGGACGCCGGCGATTTTCGCCTGCGCCCTTGCCAACCTGATGATCGGGCTGCTGTTTGCGATCTCCGGCTTCGCCTGGCCCGAAGCGCCCGTTGGCGCGCTGCCGACGCTCGCAATGGTGCACTTTCTGACGATCGGCTGGCTCACGCTCTTGATGTTCGGCGCGCTCTTCCAGTTCGTCCCGGTGATCACTACCCGCAATTTGCCCAACCAGATCTTGCCGCTGTTCACGCTCATCGGTGTCGAGCTTGGGCTGTTTCTGATGGTTGCGGGCTTCCTCACCGTCGGTCAGGGCAGCGTCACGGACCACTTGCTGCCCGCTGGCGGCGCGCTCGTGCTCGTTGCCATCCTCATTGGCGGGGCCACCCTGCTGGTGCCGCTGCTCGGCAAACGTCCGCGTCCGCTCAGTGCCGATTTCGTGCTGGCGGGATTGGGATTCCTGTTGCTCACGGTGCTGCTCGGGCTCTGTTTCGCCTGCGCGCTGACGATCCCCGCCTCCCGCGCCGTCCTGGTACCCCTGTTCCCCGCTGCCGTTCCGTACCATGTGGTGAGCGGGGTCGGGGGCTGGTTCACGCTGACGGCGATCGGCGTTTCCTACGAGCTCCTGCCGATGTTCATGCTGGCGCCGCACGAGCGCGGGGTGCTTGGGAGGCTGGTACTCGGCTTCGGTATTGCGGGCTTCGTCATCACGTTCGGAACCGGCATCGCGATGATCTTCTCGCCTGCCGCCCCCCTTGGGGCGCTCGAGCAAGCAGGAAGGGCCATGATCGTGCTGGCTCTCGTGCTCTACCTCGCCGATCTCGTACGGCTTTATCGTGACCGCAAGCGCAAGAAGATCGAGCTGCACAACCGCGCCGCCCTCGGCGCGTTCGCAGGTCTCGGGGTTGCGGTTCTCCTGGCCATCTGGGCGGGAGCGAGTGGGCAACTGCATGCCGCCGCACCCTTTCTCGTGCTCCTGCTGCTGCTCGGCTGGCTGAGCGGGCTCGGCCTGACGCAGCTCTACAAGATCGTCCCATTCCTTTCCTGGCTGCAGCATTTCGGCAGCCGTCTCGGCCGCGGTCCCGTGCCGCGCGTGCAGGATCTCGTCGACGAAACCGGCGCAACACCGCTCTTCGCGCTCTACTTTGCCGCTGTCGCTGCGCTCATCATCGCCGCCGCCGTTGGCCGCCCCGATATCGCACGGGCTTTCACCGCGGTTGTCCTGCTCGCGGTTCTGCTGCTCGCGCGTGAATACGCCCGCGCCTGGAGCAGCCATTACGCGCATCGGGCTGGCGGCGGGAGCGCCGCGGCCCAACAAGCTATCGCCTCTCGAATCAAAGGTGCCCACACATGAGCGAAACGCCCTCCTTCACGCTTGACGTGCGGCCCACGCTCCGCGCTGGCGGCGAGCCGATGGCTGAAATCATGCAAGCAGTTACGCGCCTTGCGCCCGGCCAGACGCTGCGACTGCTCGCAACCTTCGAGCCAATTCCGTTGTACCATGTATTGGGCCGCAAAGGATTCTCCCACTCGGCGGTCCATCACGGCACGGACGATTGGGAGATTCTGTTCACCCCTGATCCTTCGACCGCAGGCGGCCAACGGAAACCGCGCCCCGCTGCGGGAACCCATTCCGGAAATGGCGCCGATTGGCCGGAGCCCACGCAATCACTCGACAATCGCGGGCTTGGGCCGCCGGAACCGATGATGCGGATCCTCGGCGCTCTCGAGAATCTCGGGCCAGGGCAGGTGCTCGAGGCGTGGAACGACCGCGAGCCGTTGTTGCTCTACCCCGAGCTCGAGGCGCGCGGTGCTTCCATCCGGGTGGAACCCGGTCCAGCCGGCGTACACCTTCTGATCCGCCACGGAGGCTGAGTGATGGACGCCGCTCAGATCGCCGCCGAGGACGTCCGCGAGGCCCTGTACGACGTGATCGACCCGGAGCTCGGCTTCAACATCGTCGATCTCGGCCTGATCTACGATATCGGGGTGGAAGGCGGGCTGATCGATATCGCGATGACCATGACGACGCCAGGCTGCCCGGCGCAGGATTATATCGTCTCCGGAGTCGAGCAGCGCCTGGCCGAGCTCCAAGGAGTGAGCGGCGTATACGTGAACGTCGTCTGGACTCCGCCCTGGTCACCGAAAAAGATGTCTCCGGTCGCCAAGGAACATTTCAACATCCGCGACGACGCCGAATGACATCGCCGGCCTCGAACGAGGAGGAGATTGCCCGGCTCAACGAAATCTTGCGGGAAGCGCTGCTGGAACTCGCGGCGCGTGGGGCGGCTGATCAGTCCTGCCGCCTCGCCGCCGCTGCCTGGTCGGCGCTCAGAGAACACCATGAGCGGGAGGCTGAGCGGCTGACCGCGCTCCTCCACTCCCTCGCTCGCAAATCCAATCCCATCCTGCAACAAGGAGTACAAAACCATGAGTGAGGTCACCCAGCTTGACGTGCGCGCGATGGTGCCCGCGCGCCGCCATCAGCAGATTTTCGCGACCTACGCGGCACTCTCACCGGGCGGTAAGTTCGTCCTTGTCAACGATCACGACCCGAAGCCTCTCTATTATCAGTTCGATGCTGAGCACCATGGCGAGTTTATCTGGCGCTACATCGAGCAGGGGCCGGAGGTCTGGCGGGTCGAGATCGGCCGCGTCCCGGCCAAACAGTAAGCACCGGCCGCCGGCACCGGCCGTAGCTCCGGCTAGTGCCGCTTCCCATCAGAAAATGCGACTGTCCGATCCGTCCAGCTAATCAGCGAGCGAAGTGCCGAGCGCGTCGAGCAGCAAGCCGGTGCCGTGCTCGCGCGCACCTGCATCGTCATGGCCGTCGAGAAACGCCCCCTGCTCGGTGATGGTCACTCTGGTCTTGTTTTCTTCGCTTTGCAGGGCAACGGTTGCGAGTGAGACCGAAATCTTGCGCTCGTCGAGGTGCATCTCGTAGCTGTAAATCAGCCGCTCATCGGGGATCACGTCGTGATAGAGCGCATCGAAGGTTGAAACCACGCCGCCCTTCCAGCGCCCTTTGAGACGCTCCCGCCCGTGCACGCGGATGTCCATCCGTCGCTCGATCAGCGTCCATTGCGAGGCCGCACCGCCGAACCATTTCGCCTTCGCGTGTTCGTCCGTGAACGCCTTCCAGACGCGCGCGACCGGGGCTTCGTACAGGCGCTCCAGGCGGAAGGTGGCGTGTACGACGGAGCGACGCTCGCGCTCCTCCGCCATTTCCGCGAGGAGGACCGCCAGACGATCGACCGTCTCCTGCCAGCCTTGCGGAGCGCCCTCGACCATCCATAGCGCCGCCGGGTCGCGCAGCGTGTAGGTCTGCACGACCTCCATTCGCGTTCCGCCGGTGTCTTCCGCGAAGCTGACACCGGTGTGGCAAGTGAAGAGGACGTGCCCGCTTTCGTCGGTGACATCCATCTCGATCGCAAGGTGCGAAAAGGGGACGACTTCGACGAAGCGGCCCCGGACCCAATGCCGCACGCCTTCCGGACTTTGCATGCAAACCTCGAACGGCCCATCGCCGTGCCCGGGTTGAACCCGCGCCTCGGGCACGCTGTAACCGGCGGGGCAGAACCAGCGCCTGACGTGCGCCGAAGAGGTCCACGCCTTGAAGACCAGCGCGGGCGAGGCTGCAAAACGACGCGCAATGCGCATCTCCGGCAACTTGGTCGAAACTCTCGCTTCATTTGTCGGGGGCATCGTGCACTCCTTCAGAGGCCAGCGTTGCGAGATACGCGCCGAGGCGATCGAGGCGACGCTCCCACTCCGTCCGGCGCGCACTGATCCATCGCTCGGCGAGGCTGAGCGCGCCCGGCTCGATGGCGAAGCTCCGCACCCGCCCGACCTTCTCGGAATGGACAAGGCCGGCTCCCTCCAGCACTTGCAGGTGCTGCATCACCGCCGGAAGTGACATCGGCAATGGTCTGGCAAGATCCGTCACTGAGGCCGGTCCGCGACTCAAACGCCCGATCATCGCCCGACGCGCCGGATCGGCCAGCGCATGGAAAGTATGGTCGAGGTCGGCCGCTTGGTTAAGCATCTGCTTAACTATAATTGCGCGCGACCAGCGAAGCAAGTGTCTTGGCGCTCTTCAGGTAAAAAGATCGCCGCACGCCTCAGGCGCGGCGCCAAAGGTCCCCTTCCCGCCGCGCACGGCTCTCCCGCTCGAGCTTGATCAGGTGGCCGAGCAGGTTGCGTTCGGCAGCCACGACCAGCCGCGGGCTGATACCGCGATAGATGCGTTGCGCGAGGTCGGGCAGCGCGACCGGCACCGGCCCGAGGGCCGCCAGGATCACCCTTTCCCGCTGCAGGCGATGGGCAACAAGCGCGCGGATGAAAGCGGCCGGACGTTCGAGCAGCGGCCCGTGGCCCGGCAGCAGCCAGCGATCACCGCGCGGAACCAGCCGGCGGAGATTGGCCAGGTACGCCGCCATGTCGCCGCTCGGCGGGCTGACGACGCTGGTGGACCAGGTCATCACGTGGTCGGCAGAAAAAAGCGCACCATCCGCCCGGGCAAAGCAGAGATGATCGGGCGCATGGCCGGGCGTGTACAACACGGAGAGGCCCGCCACCTCGTCGCCCTCGCCGAGGGCATGGTCGATCGGGACATCGGGCTGCAAACCTGGTTGGAAGCCGAACACGGGCGCGCTGGTGGCCGCCCTCAGCGCAGCGGTGGCGCCGACATGGTCGCGATGGCCATGCGACAGCACGATGCGCCGAATGCGACCGCTGCCCGCCGCGACGACCGCCGACACATGCGCCGCATCGTCGGGGCCGGGATCGAGCACGGTCACGCCGCCGCCGGCCTCGATCAGATACGTGTTGGTGCCGTGATACGTCATCGGTCCCGGATTGTTGGCCACGACGCGCCACACGCCGGGAATGACCGACAACGGGATCTC
>JBOHMN010000106.1:0-23777 GCA_050730175.1 Acetobacteraceae bacterium
GTCTTAGCGAGGGCCTTGATGGAGTTGGCGGCGGCGGTCTGCCAGACGTTGCCGCTGTAGCTCAAGTCCAGGAACACCTTGTAGTGAGCAGCCTGAGCGGGGGTCGGCAGGGAAAGCCCGGCAGCCGCCAACAGTGCAGCGGCGCCGCACAACAGCGGCTTCCTGAGCGCCCTTAATCGTTGCGATAGACCGTCTATCATTGATCTCCTCCTCTGGTTGTCCTCTCAGCGTCGCAGCGTGCCGCATCGCCCGCTCTGGTGCTGCAGAGCCGGTGCGATGATGGCACCTTCGATGATGCTACGCAGCCCCTGGGACGGGCCGGGCAAAATCGCGAAAGCCTGCGGCCCGCGGCAGCGCGCTCCGGACGGGCGCGCCTTCACGGAGGTCTTCAAGGTGTGCTTCATGCGCGGTTTCGACCTCTGTGCATCATCGCCCCTCAACGCCGCCCGGCACGCCAGCGTTCGCTCTGCAGCAGCAGAGCACCGACGATAATAACGCCCTCGATGACATCGCGGACCCCCTGGGAGAGGTTGAGCACCGTGATGATGGTCTCAAGAGCGCTCAGGAACAGAGCACCGGCGAAGGTGCCAAGATAGATGCCGCGCCCGCCGACCACCCGCGCTCCGCCGATCACCACCGCCGCGATCGTCGGCAAAAGGAGCGCGTCTCCGATGTTGATCGTTGCTGCCGAGGAATAGCCGGCGAGCAGGATGCCGGAGACGCCCGCGCACAGACCGCTCAGCGTGTAGACCAGGATGTTCAGCCCGGCGATCGGCAGGCCCAGCACGCGCGCGGCCCCCGGGCTGGACCCGACTGCGTAGAGCTTGCGCCCGTCACTGGTGTAGTTCTGGAAGATCGTGGCGACGATCGCGAAGGCAAGCAAGAGCAGCACCGGGATCGGCACGCCGGCGACATGCGCACCCATCATCGACACCAAGCCTGGTGCGACCGGACGTTGGGCAAGGCCGGAGGTGAAGGCGAGCCCGACGCCAAAGAAGCTGATGCTGGACGCGAGCGTCATGATGAACGGTGGCATCCCCGCCAGCGCCACCCCGAGCCCGTTGACCAGGCCGATGAAGGCGGCGAAGCCAAGGGTCGCCGGCACGGCCCAGATGATCGCCGGGTTGTGCCCGTTCGTCAGGGTTGAGACCATGAGGGCGGCGAGACCGATGACCACCCCGATGGAGAGGTCGATGCCGCCGAGCAGGATGGTCAACCCCTGGCCGAACGAGGCGACCACCAAAAAGATTCCGGTCACCAGTACGGCGTCGAGCTGGCGCACGAAGCTGGAGCCGGGGTTGAGCAGCGTGCTGGCCGCAACAAGCAGCACCGCGCAGGCCAGCACCACCGCTGCCGGCAGCAGCTCGGCGTTGACCCGGGGGGCGGGCCCGCTTGTCGCCGTAGACTCGGACAGGGTGTCGGTGTCCTTCGGCGCCATTCACGCCACCCGCCGCCGCTGCCGCAAGCGGGCGAGCAACGCCGAGACGTTGCCGATGAAGATCGCGACCAGCATGATGATGCCGCTGAAGATACTCGTGTAGAAGGAGGCCGCGCCGACCGCGAACAGCATCTTCTGCATCACCGCGAGGACGCCGGCACCGACCAGACTGCCGAACACCCCGCCGCGCCCGCCCATCAGCGATGTGCCGCCGATCGCGACCGAGGCGTACATGAAAAGCAGGAGAGTATCGGAAGTGCGTGGGTCGCCGCTGCCGGTCTGGCAACTCAGCATGAAGCCTGCGAAGGCATAGAGGACGCCGGCGAGGACGAAGGCCAGGAGCTTGGTGCGCCCGGCGCTGAGGCCCGACAGACGGGCCGCCGTGGCATCGGTGCCGACGGCGTAGAGGGCGATGCCGAGCCGGGTGTGTGCCAGCGCCAGCCACGCGAGCAGCACGCCGGCGATGATCACGAGCGCGACCGGCATCACCCCGAGCACGTCGCCGGTGAGCGCGGAGACGATACCCTGGTTCACCTGGCCGCCCGGAGCGCCGAGGATCAGGAGCGCCACGCCCTCGCAGGCGATCAGTGTGCCGATGGTCATCGCCAGCGATTGCAGCTGCAGGCTTGCCACCAGCCAGCCGTTGAGCAGCCCGATGGCAGCGCCGATCAGCAGAACCAGGATCAGCGCGCCGAACCAACCGAGGGTGCCGATGCTGGTGGTCGCCATCACCACATTGGCGATGGCGATCACGCCGATGGCCGAGAGGTCGAACTCCCCGGCCAGCACCACCAGCGTCAACCCCGCCGAGGCGATGGCGAGCACCACGGCGTTGTTGAACAGGTTGGTCAGGCCGAATACCGAGGTGGCGCTGGGTTCGCTGAACGCATAGATCGCGTAGAGGGCGATGTAGATCACCGCCGCGACGACCGCCCCGCTCGCTGGGCGAAGCCGGCGCAGGCGTCTCAGCGCGGCGCTCATTGCGCGGTCACCGCCGGACGCCCGGCGGCGTTGCGAAAGACATCGCGGCGGCTCGTTGCGCTCATGGCAAAGTCGGGGAAGCCTGACTCGCCGGGCGGCACGGTCACGCGGACTCCGCGGCGGTGGGCACGGCGCGCACCGCGTGACCAGCGTGACCAGCGGCCACCGAAAGCACCAGCTCCTGCGAGAGTGCCGAGCCTTGCAGTTCACCGACGATGCGATTCTGGTAGACGACGAGACAGCGGTCGCACAAATGCACGAGTTCGTCCAATTCGGTCGAATAGAACAGGATCGCACCGCCGTCGCGCACGAAAGCGCGCATCATGCGGTAGATGCTCTGCTTGGCACCGACATCAACCCCGCGCGTCGGATCGAACAGCAAAAGGCAACGTGCATGCGCCATCAGAGCACGGCCCAGCACCGCCTTTTGCTGGTTACCGCCGGAGAGAGCGGCGATGCTGAGTGGCAGAAAGTGGGGCGGGAGGTCGACGTCTTCGATCACCGGCTCGACCAGGGCCCGCTCGCGCCGGCGGCTCAGGAAATGCAGCGGGCTTGCGCGCTCAATCGATGGAAGGGAAACGTTCGCGATGGTGGTGAGATCTTTGAAGATGCCCTCGGTCTTGCGTTCTTCGGGTACCAGCACGACGCCGGCTGCCCGCGCTGCGCGCGGCGAGCGCAATGTACGCGCGACGCCTGCGACTTCGATTCGCCCGCTGCGCAGCGGATACAGGCCAACGAGCGATTTGAACAGGCGTGCCTGGCCCTGCCCTTCCAGGCCAGCGACGCCGAGGATTTCGCCCGGCATCAAAGCGAAGCTGACGTCCTCGACGCCGTCACCGGAGAAGTGGCTCACGCGAAGCGCCGGCTTGGCACCCGATTGCACCGCGGAAGGTGCGGCGACGAAGCGCTCGACCACGGAGCGCCCGGCCATGTTACTGAAGATTTCGTCGTCGCTCATCTCTGTGACTGGGCGGTCGAGCACCTTATGCCCGTTGCGCAGGATGACGCAGCGGCGGCAGAGGCGACGGATCTCGTCGAGCTTGTGGCTGATGTAGAGAATGGCGGTGCCAACGGCCAGCATGTCGGCGACCAGATCGAACAGCCAGTCGCGATCGGAGAGAGCGGCGGTTGGCTCGTCGAGGAGGAGGACGTGCGGGCGGCGGAACATCGCGCGGACGATTTCGAGCCGCTGACGCTGCCCGAGTGCCAACTCACCGACGATAGCGGTGGGGTCGATGTCGGTTACGCCGTGCGCCGCGAGGATGCGTGCGGCTTGCTGTTCCACCTTGCGCATGGCGACCAAGCCGGCCCGGTTCACTTCCGGTTCGGGCAGGAAGAGATTGAGCGCAACCGAGAGTGTGGAGATCAGGCTCAGTTCCTGAAAGGCGGTCGCGACGCCGGCGTGGCGCGCGTCGTTCCTGTTGCGCGGACGGTACTGCGCACCGGCGAGAAAAAGCGCTCCGGTGTCCGGCACTTCAACCCCGCTCAGAGCCTTGACCAAGGTTGACTTGCCGGCGCCGTTTTCGCCCAAGAGGCCGCAGACCTCGCCGGCGTTGAGTATGAACGAGACGTCGTTCAGCGCGACGGTGGCGCCGTAATGCTTGGTGATGCCACGGACTTCCAGGGCCGGTGGCGTGCTGCTCGTCGCGCTGGCGTCTGCCATAGCTGTCAGGCCTCAAGGCGAATGCCGATCCGGTCGGCGGCGCGGATGATGTGGAGCTGCATCAGGTAGGCGGAGCCGTCGGGGTCACGCTGCTCGAGCGCGCCGAGCACGCTCGCATGTTCCCGCACCGGCTCCCAGAGGCGGTTGTGACGTGCCAGCGGCAGCTGCTGGCTGGCAAGGATGGCCTCGCGGTTCATGTCGTGAATTTCCTTGAACAAGCGATTGCCGCTCAATGTGATGATGATGCCGTGAAATTCGAAGTCTCGGCGCGACGCGGTGAGGAGATCGCCATCGTGGATCGCGGACTTCATCAGGGCGAGGCAGGTTGCCAGTTCGGCGAGCGATTCCGGGCTGACGCGCTCGGCTGCCAGCCGCGCGGCGCGCGTCTCCAAGAGGAGGCGGACCTCGAAGACGTCCTTCTCGCTGTAGCGGCTGGCGTAGCGCCAGCGCCGCGAAATTTTGTCGCGGTCGGCGGACGCCCCGAGAACCCGCGTCCGCTGGCCGGGTTCGCCGGAAACCAGGCCCAACGTTTCCATTACCGAAAGCGCCTCGCGGAGCGAGCTGCGGCTCACGCCGAGTTCGAGCGCGAGCGTGCGCTGCGCGGGCAGCAGCGCGCCCGGCTTGAAGTCGCGATGGCTGATCATCTCCTGCAACCGCCGGACGACGCGGTGCGCCACCGGCTCGCGCCCATCGACGACGTGCACGTGCTGTTCGGCGTAGCGATCCATCGCAGTTGCGCTTGACGCTCCTTCCCGGCGGTAGTACTGGCGGCGCCAGCTTGGTCGGACCATAATGGCCGGACCGTGCGGGATTCGCAAGATGGCAGGCTTGGGCCGAAGCGATGACCCAACCGGCGAGGGGGGCAGCGATGAGTGATCCAGTCGGTGGCAAACTGACACGGCGGAGCGTGCTCAAGGGCGCGGCGGCAGGGGGTGCAACGGGCCTGATTGCCGGAAGGGCGGAGACCGCGTCCGCGGCTTCCGCGACCAGTCACACGCTCGTCATTGCCGCGCCAGCGACGCCGCAGAGCCTCGACAATGAATACGATGTCAGTCTCGGCACGATCGACGCCGTGGGCGCGCTTTATGACAACCTCATCGAGTACGCCAAGATCCCCGACCCGCAAGACCCTGCGGTGCAGCGCGAAGATGTCGGCGTGCACGCGGACAAGCCATACAACCTGAACCTCGTCGGCAAGCTTGCCGAGAAGTGGGAAGTGAACGCCGATGGCACGGTCGGCCGCTTCACGCTGCGCCAGGGCGTGAAGAGCAACTGGGGCAATGAATTGACCGCCGAAGACGTGAAATGGACCTGGGACCGCAAGCTCAACCTGCACGGCCTCGGCCCGTTCATGACCAGCGTCCTCAACATCTCCCATGAGGAGCAGATCAAAGTGGATGGGCGGTACGTGGTTTCGTTCCACCTTCCGAAGCCGAACCCACTGCTTCTCAAGCAGATGATAAACTTGGCCAACATGGTTTACGACCATACCAAGTGCAAGCAGGAGACGGTGGGTAACGACTGGGCGCACAAGTTCCTGGAAAACAATTCCGCCGGGTTCGGTCCGTACGAAGTGGCACAACTGGTGCGCGGCCAGCAGGCCGTTTACAAGGCGCGGGCCGACTATTATCGCGGCAAGCCGTATATGGATACGGTCATTTTCAAGGAGGTACCGACCTCGGCAACGCGGCTTTCCTTGCTGCAAGGGGGCAGTGTCGACATCGCGGAGTTCCTGCAGCCGCTTGAGTACAAGGTTCTCGAGAGAGTGCGCGGCGCCGCGGTCGACGGGGTGCGCGCATCCTACGCGATCTGGATCGAGCTCAACGCCAAGATAAAGCCGTTCGACAACGTCAAGGTCCGGCAGGCGATGAACTACGCGCTGCCGCGGGTGGAAATGCTGAAGACCATTTTCCAAGGGTTCGCCGACAAGCAGACAGGCTGCATTCCGGAAATCTATCCCGATTTCACGGATCAGTTCTGGCAGTACGATACCGATCTTGCCAAGGCGAAGGCGCTGCTCACCGAGGCCGGTTTCAAGAACGGCTTCAAGAGCACGCTCAGCTACAACGCGGGCGATCCCGTGCAGGAGCCGATCGCCATTGTCTACCAGACCAGCCTCCGCAAGGTCGGTGTCGAGATCATTCTCAACAAGGTGCCGGCGGCGACGTTCTATGACTTTGTTACCAAGCGCGAGCAGCCGATGATCTTCTATCGCGACTCGCCCTGGGTGCCGGACCCCGGCTATTCGACCAAACTCTATTTCAACTCCAAGTCCTATGTTGATTACAGCAACTACGTGAACTCGGAGGTGGATTCGCTGATCACGGCCGGCCTCGAGACGGTCGACGCCAAGAAGCGCACGGGTATTTATACGAAGGTCCAAGAGATCGTCATGGGCGAGGCGCCGTGGGGCTTCATTGTCTGGCCGCGCTACGTGCTGGCCCGTCGTGCGAATCTGAAGGGCTTCACCTACTACACGTCCAACAATCTGCGCTTCCAGGACTTCGATCGCGGGGCATGAGGGTGGCGCCGCTCGGGCGGCCCGGCCAGCCTCCCGCGCGCGCCGGGCGGCGCACCCGGGGCGGCAAGGCGCGCTTCGCCGCGCGCTATTTCGTCAGGTTACTGCAGACGCATCCGAGCTATGCGGCCGGGTACGTCATTGTGGCGATTGTCGTGGTGGTCTCGATCGCAGCACCGCTGATTGCGCCTTATTCGCCGATCACGGCGGATCCGACCGTCTACCTGCAGCCGCCGAGCCTCGCGCATCCGTTCGGTACCGACAATACCGGCATGGACGTGCTTTCCCGGGTAATTTACGCCCCGCGGATCGACCTCACCATCGCGGTGGTCGGCACGGCCATCTCGGCGATCATCGGCGCCTTGCTCGGCGCCTGGGCCGGCTACTTCCAGGGAACACCCGGGATCCGCAACATTGCCAGCGGCACGACGATGCGTGCGGCGGACGTACTGCAGGCTTTCCCGGTTTTTGTCTTCGCGATCGCCCTTGTTGCGGTGTTCGGGCAGAGCATCGACAGCATCGTGTTCGCGATCGCGTTCGTTAATATTCCGATCTATCTCCGGCTGATGCGGAGTCAGGTCTTGAGCATCCGGCGGATGCGCTATGTCGAGGCTGCGTTTGTCTCGGGGATGCCCGATCGCCTCATCATCCGCGACCATATCGTGCCGAATGCCATCGGTCCCGTGCTCGCGCAGCTTTCGGTGAATATCGGCTGGTCGATCCTGCTCACCGCGGGCCTGAGTTTCGTCGGCGCCGGGGTGCGCGCGCCGACCCCGGAATGGGGAGCGATGATCGCAACCGGCTTTCCCAACGTCATGACCGGGCAGTGGTGGCCGTCGGTATTTCCCGGTCTCGCGATCGCCGTCACTGTTTATGGCTTCGCCTTGATCGGCACGAGCATCGAGTTCATGGCCGACCCAAGGCGCCGGCGCACCCTGGCTGCGACAGAAGTATCAGCATAGCGGAGAGCTTCCGGGAAAAGTCTGCAAGATGGGAATCGTCCGCTATATCGCCAATCGGCTGGTTTTCCTTGTCCCGCAGATCATCGGCATCGTGCTGGTGAGTTTCCTCCTGATCAAGGCGGTGCCCGGTGACCCGGCGACGCTGATGCTGGGGCCGATGGCGACGCCGCAGACGATCGCCGAGCTCAGGAATCAGCTCGGCCTCAACAAGCCGGTGCCCGTGCAGTTCCTGATCTACGTCGATAAGCTTGCGCACGGCAACTTCGGCACCTCCTGGCAGACGACCAAGCCCGTGCTCGACGATCTGCGTATACGTTTCCCGGCGACATTGGAGCTCGTGACGTACGGCATGCTGGTTGCACTCGCCATCGGCATTCCGCTCGGCGTTGCCTCGGCGCTCGGCAAGCGCGGGCCGCTCGGAAGGATCGGCGGGTTTTATGGCCTGGTCGCCGGTGCGCTGCCCGATTTCTGGCTTGCCCTTATTCTGATATATGTTTTTTACAGCCTGCTGGGATGGGTGGCTTCGCCGATCGGACGGATCGACGTACTGGTGACGCCGCCGCATTTCATCACGGGCTTCTACACGATCGACAGCCTGCTCACCGGCAACTGGGCTGCGTTCCGTTCGTCGGTCCACCATCTCGTCTTGCCCGTCGCCACGCTTGGTCTGGTCAACGCCGGCCCGATTCTGAAGATGACTCAGGCAACCATGGAGCGGATGCTGGAATCGGACTTCAGCCTCTACGGCCGCCTGTGCGGACTGCCGGAGAAGCTCGTCGTGCGCCAGGCGTTCCGCAATGCGCTACCCTCGGTGATAACCATCGTGAGCGTGCTTTATGGGTTTCTGATCGGCGGCGCGGTTTTGATCGAGATCGTGTTCAGTTGGGGCGGCGCCGGCCAGTATGCGGTGCAAGGAGTGCTCAATTCGGACTTCAATCCCGTGCTCGGCTTCGTGATATTCTCGGCGCTCTTTTCGCTGGTTGTCTATCTCATCGTCGATCTCATTTATCTTGCCATCGATCCGCGCATCCGGCGCTGAGAGAAGTCATGCGAGGCAACCAGCAGCCTGTCATCGCACGGGGTGGTCGTAACGCAGAGGACGTTGCGCGCCCGGAGGTGGCACGGACCTCCGGTGAGGGCCCGGCGGTTATCGAGGTCGGGGATCTCGAGGTTTCCTACCATGTTTATGGTGCTGAGCCGGTCAGGGCGCTGCGCAATGTGAGCTTCAGAATCGCGCCCGGGGAGATCCTTGGGCTGGTCGGTGAATCCGGGTCGGGCAAGACGACTCTCGCCCGGGCGATCATGCGGGTCATTCCCCTGCCAGGGCGAATAGAGCGCGGCGAGATCTTCTTCATGGGTAAGGATCTTGGCGCTCTCAGCGATGTCGAGCTCGGCAAGCGGCGCGGACGGGATCTGGCGATGATCGTTGCCAATCCGCGGGGCGAGCTCAACCCGCTTCTGAGGATCGGCCAGCAAATTGCAACGGTTGCCGAGGTGCATCTTGGGGTATCGCGCAAGCGAGGCCTCGAGATGGCTCTCGAGATGCTGCGGGCAGTGGCGATTCCCGATCCGGAGCAGCGGCTCAGGGCCTATCCCCATGAGCTTTCCGGCGGCATGGCGCAGCGCGTCGTGATCGCCATGGCGCTGATCTGCGGACCCCGGTTCGTGATTTCTGATGACGCAACGAGCGGGCTTGACGTGACCGTGCAGGCGCAGGTGCTCGACCTCCTTCGAAAGCTCGTCCGCGAGCAGAAGACGTCGATGCTGTATATTACCCGCGACATCGGTGTGGCCGCGAATTTCTGTGATCGTGTCGGCATCATCTACAAGGGAGAAATCGTCGAAAACGCGCCGACCGAGGCCTTTTTTTCCGGCCCCGCGCATCCGTACGGCAACCTGTTGTTTGCGGCCTTCTCGCACGATCAAGAGCTGCGCCGGAGATGGATGGGGACAGCCAAGCCGGCGGATGGTGCCGCCGCGAAGGAGCCGTGCCTCTATGCCGAGCGGTGCTTCAAACGGCAGGCGCGATGCTTTGCCGAGCACCCCACGTTGCGGAAAATCGCCGGTGACCGCCTGGTACGCTGCCATTTTCCGATCGAGCGTTAACGCACGATGCAACCCATTCTCGAGGTGAACGACCTCGTCAAGCATTTCCCGATCGAGGGAAGCCGTGCCGTCGTCCAGGCCGTGAACGGCGTGAGTTTCACCATCGCCCCCGGGGAGACGGTCGCCCTGGTTGGCGAGTCGGGGTCGGGCAAGACGACGATCGGCCGCTGCGTGCTCGGCCTGGTCCCGCCGACCGAAGGCCGCATCCACTTCCGCAACCACGAAATGGGACGGGGATGGAATGTCCGCTCGCCTCAGCTGCGCGGCAAGATGCAGCTTGTCTTCCAGGAGCCCGGAGAATCGCTCGATCCCAGGATGCCGATCGGCCGCTCGATCGGCGAGCCGCTCCGGCTGAGCGGCCTCGGTAGAGCGGCGCGGCAGAGACGGGTCGAGGAGGCGGTGGAGCGCATCAACCTTTCCCGTGACATCCTCGAGCAGTACCCGACCGAGCTCAGCGCGGGCCAGCAGCAGCGTGTCGCCATCGCGCGCGCGATCGTCACCGAGCCGGAGCTCCTGGTTCTCGACGAGCCCACTTCGGCGCTCGACCCTTCGGCGCGCGCGGAGATCATCGAGCTCTTGATGCGGCTGCAGCGCGAACTCGGCACCGCCTACCTTTTCATTTCGCATGACCTGAGCGCGGTCCACCAGGTGAGCCACCGTATCATCGTGCTGTACCTCGGGCGGATCCTCGAACAAGGCGCAGCCCGGGCAGTGTTCCGCACGCCTCGGCACCCGTACAGCGTGGGACTATTGTCCGCGGTGCTGCTGCCGAGCCCGGGGGTGAGGCGGAAGGCGACCTTCGTTCTTGAGGGCGAAATCCCGAGCCCCATCAACCTTCCTCCCGGCTGTCCGCTGGTATCGCGCTGCCCCTTCCGCATCGCCCGCTGCAGCCAGGAATTCCCCGCTGCCGAACAGATCGCGCCCGATCACGAAGTGCACTGTTTCCGCCACGAGGAAGTTGCGGCGCGCGAGCATGCGGCCGACACCTTCGAAGAGTTTCAGGAAACGGCGCGAAAGGTCCTTGCGGTAGATGAGGTGATGGCGGAAGTGCGGCTGGCGGCTGGGCGAGCGCCGCGACAGGGAGCACAGCCAGATCGGGTTCAGGACGATCCAGCGCGATAGGCAGGAGAGAGATGGCAAAACTTGCAGGGAACAAGGCAGTCGTCACGGGTGGCGCGCGGGGAATTGGCCGCGCGATTGCGCTTCTTTTCGCGCGGGAGGGAGCCGACATTGCCATTTTCGATCGCGACGCGAAAGGAGCCGAAGCGGCTGCCGCCGAGATCCGTTCGCTGGGGCGCAGCGCACTTGTGGTGCTTGTCGACGTCGGGGCGGAGAATGAAGTCGCGGACGGCTTTCGCAAGGTTGCGCGGGAACTCGGCGAGGCCGACATCCTTGTCAATTGCGCGGGGCTCGACACCAACTCGCGCGTCGTCGACATGCCGACGGAGATGTGGGACGAGATGATCCGGGTGCATCTGAGAGGAACGTTCCTGTGCACGCGGGCGGCACTCGCCGGGATGCTGCGCCGGCGGCGCGGCAGGATCGTCAACATCAGCTCCCAGCTTGCCCATAAGGGCGCGGCCGAGATGGCGCATTATGCGGCTGCGAAGGCGGCGATTATCGGCTTTACCCGCTCGCTTGCGTACGAGGTGGCCGAGCATAACGTGACGGTCAATGCGATTGCTCCGGGCCCGGTCGACACCGAACTCTGGCGCAAGATCCCCGAGCACTGGCGCAAGCAGAAGCTTGCGGAGATCCCGCTGCATCGCCCGGCGACGGTCGAGGAAATCGCGCCGACCGCGCTGTTGCTTGCGTCGGCAGACGGTGGCTACTATCTCGGCGCAACGCTCAATCCGAACGGCGGCGATGTCATGGTCTGAATTCCGCGGAACACGTTCGGACTCGCTGAACATGTTACTCTTTGGTTTCCCGAGCGGATTCACGCGCTCCTGGACCGCTCCGCGGTTCCGCTCGAGTGCGATCCGCTCGAGCGACCATCATCGTGCAACAGGTCACACCAGTAAGGAGGAGTCGATATCATGGCGAAGGAGATTTTGTGCGGCTACGGCGTCGACGTCGACGCCGTGGCCGGCTGGCTCGGCTCGTACGGGGGCGAAGACTCGCCCGACGACATCTCGCGGGGGATGTTTGCCGGCGAGGTTGGCTCGATGCGGCTGCTCGAACTGTTCGGGCGCTGGGGCATCAAGACGACGTGGTTTATCCCGGGGCACTCGATCGAAACCTTTCCCGAGCAGATGAAGGCCGTGGCGAAAGCGGGCCACGAGATCGGCGTCCATGGCTATTCTCACGAAAACCCGATTGCGATGACGCGCGAGCAGGAGACAGCCGTGCTCGACAAGTGTATCGACCTTGTCAGCACGCTTTCCGGCCGCCGCCCGAACGGATACGTGGCGCCGTGGTGGGAATTCAGCCCGGTCACGAATGAGCTTTTGCTCGAGCGCGGCATCAAATACGACCATAGTTTGATGCACGACGACTTCCACCCATATTATGTGCGTATCGGGGATACGTGGACCAAGATCGACTATTCCAAGCGCCCGGAGGCGTGGATGAAGCCTTTGGTGCGTGGCACGGAGACCGACCTCGTCGAGATCCCGGGGAGCTGGTATCTCGATGATCTGCCGCCGATGATGTTCATCAAGAAGGCCCCGAACAGTCACGGCTTCGTCAACCCGCGGCATCTCGAGGAGATCTGGAGAGACCAGTTCGACTGGGTTTACCGGGAGTACGACTATGCCATTTTCGCGATCACCATTCACCCGGATGTATCGGGGCGGCCACAGGTGCTAATGATGCACGAGCGGCTTTATGCCTACATGACAAGACACCCCGGGGTCCGGTTCTGCACCATGAATGAAATAGCCGACGACTTCCTCAGGCGCTCCCCGCGCAAGGGTGGGTCGGCGGCAAAGAAGCGCTGACGGCATGGCACGGCAACCGACGCCGGGACGTCGGCGCCGGTTGCCGTGCAGCGCACGAAGGAAAGGGCGATGTGCGCACTTTGCGGGTTGTTTGATAACGGGACACACTGGACGGAGACACCCGGCATTGCGGTGGGAAGTCCGCACCGGCAGCAGCGGCTGAAGCAGGCCGGATATGCGAACCGGATTCTCGGCCACTACCGACTCCGGATCGATGACTGGCAGGGACGAAGTTACCTTCTGCAGGCGCCAACCGGCGCCACCGAGGTGATCGACAACCTCGCCGTGCTGTGGCCGGCGGCGGAACGGCTTGCGCACCGCCCCTGCGATCCGCTTGACCCCGATCTCCTTGCCGCGCTCGGGAGAGAATGAGCATGGCAACGCCTGATGCCGCTATTCCGGTGACCGTGCTGACCGGCTTTCTGGGCAGCGGCAAGACGACGCTTCTCAAGCGGCTTCTGCACGGGCGGGAACTGGCCGGGACCGCGATCCTGATCAACGAGCTCGGGGAAGTCGGCATCGATCATCTGCTGCTCGAGCGGGTTGACGCATCGACCGTTCTTCTGGCGAGCGGTTGCATCTGCTGCACCATGCTGAGCGATCTGAGCGCGGCGCTCAGCGAACTTTACGGAAAGGTAGAACGCGGCGCGATCAGCACGCTCGATCGGGTGGTGATCGAGACGACCGGGCTCGCCGACCCGGCGCCGATTCTCTACACCGTTCTAGCCGACCCGGTGCTGCGATATCATTACCGGCTCGGCAACGTCGTCACGACGGTCGATGCGGTCAATGGCGCACGGGAGCTTGCGAGCAATCCCGAGTCGGTGAAGCAGGCGGCGGTTGCCGACCACCTCGTCCTGACCAAGACCGATCTCGTGACAGAAGCGACGGCCACGCATCTCAGGCAGGCGCTCACCGCCCTCAACCCAACAGTCCCGATTCTTGACGCGCAGCGCGACAGCATCGAGCCTGCGTTGCTGTTTACGGCCGGCGTGTTCGATCCGGCGGAGAAAACTGCCGAGGTCCGCGGGTGGCTGACCGAAGAAAGTCACCACCACCATGACGATCACGGCGAGTTGGGACGGCACGCGGCGGGAATCACCAGCTTTCACGTTTCGTTCGATGCGCCGACGGATTGGTCGATATTCGGCATCTGGCTTTCCATGCTGCTCAACCGGCACGGCGAACGAATCCTTCGGGTGAAGGGCATTCTCAACGTGGCGGGCGCGCCGACCCCGGTGTGCATCAACGGCGTTCAGCACGTGATGCATCCGCCGTTTCATCTCGAGCGATGGCCGTCAGACGATCGGCGCTCGCACCTGGTTTTTATCGTGCGGGACATGGACGGGGCGGCGATCCGCAGGTCCTTGCTCGCATTCACCCGCCTGGCCTCCGGAGAGCCTGACCGGCTCCGGCAGCCGGAAGAAATTCGCGTGTAGGGGCGTTCGGGATGAACCACGAAAAGCATGTCGTCATCATCGGAACGGGGGGAACGATTTCCTCGCGCTACGACCCGGGAAAGGGACGCACGGTCGCGTCGCAGCCGCTTGAAGATCTGCTGCGCGAGCTTCCCGAGAGCGCGCGGCTGCCGCGGATCACGTCCGTGAACTTCGCGATGATCCCGAGCTTCAACATGACTCTTACGTTGGCGTCGCAGCTTGCCAAAGAGGCAGGGCGGCTGCTTCAGCAGGCTGACGTGGATGGAGCGGTCGTCACGCACGGGACCGACACGATGGAGGAATCATGCTTCCTTGCCGACATCCTCCTTGAGTCGAAGAAACCGCTGGTGTTCACCGGGGCACAACTTCCCAACGACCATCCGCAGTCAGACGGACCGCGGAATATCCTTGATTCGGTGCGCGCGGCGGCTTCTGATGCGGCGGCGGGCCTCGGCAGCATGATCTGCTTCAACGGCGCGCTGCACGCCGCGCGCGATGTGACGAAGGTGGATACCAGCGCGCTCGAGACGTTCCAGTCCTATGAGCATGGGGCGCTCGGCATGGTCGACGGCGAGAAAGTCGTGATCTACCGCCGGCCGACGCTCCGACTTTGCTTGCACCCGGCAAACCTCGACAAGCGCGTGGCGCTTTTCAAGCTGACGATGGGATGCGATCCGCGCTTGCTGGAAGCAATACTCGGAGCCGGCGTGGACGGCCTAGTGGTTGAGGGCTTCGGTCGCGGGAATGTCTCGGCAGAAATTGCGGCGATTCTTGTGGCGGCTTGCCAGCGCAGATTGCCGGTTGTCGTGACATCCCGCTGCCCGACCGGCCGGGTGAAGCCGATCTACGGCGGCGGCGGTGGCGGCCGCGACCTCGAGGACGCGGGCGTCATTTTTGCGGGCGACCTCAAGGGCCCAAAGGCACGGCTGCTGTTGACGGCCGCGCTTGCCGACCCGGCTGCGAGCGGCGGGCTTGGGGAGTTGTTCGGCCGCATCGCACCCTGATTCGAATCCGCCGAAACCGGCCCTTCTGCCGGAGCGCTGCCCCGCACGGCAGAGTCCAGCAGCGAGGTCGGCCAGGGTGTTGGGCCCGCCGGCTGCGATTCTGTCGTGGTTGCGAAGGCACGAGGAACCGCACATTGGCCGGAGCCGAGATCACGCGCCCGCAGTATCGGCGGGACGGACTACGCTATGCAAGCGACACCACCGACGACGAGTGGACGATCATCGCCCCGCACCTGCCGCCCCCGGCGAAGTCCGGTCGGCCACGCACGAACGACTTGCGCGATATGGTCAATGCCATCTTCTATATCGCACAGACCGGATGGCAGTGGCGGATGCCGCCCAAAGACCTGCCACCGTTCACTTCGGTGCAGCGATATTCCTATGGTTGGTGCGACGACGGCCGGTGGCAGATGATTAACCCTGCCTTGCTGATGGCCACTCGTGAGGCGGAGGGCCGAGAGGTCCCCCTCCGCTGGCTTTCCGTCGGCTCCGCCGAAGGAACCTTTGCCAGCTTCGCCCAACCGCCGGCATTATCGACAGCCAATCGGTCAAGACCACCGAAGCCGGTGGTCCGCGCGGCTATGCTGCCGAGAAGACGGTGAAGGGACGCAAGCGGCACATCATCACCGATACCATCGGCCTGCTGGTCGGCGCGATCGTGCATCCGGCCGACGTGCAGGATCGCGATGGTGCACCGCTTCTGCTGCACAGCATTCGCAACGCGTTTCCGTGGCTGCGCCACGTATTAGCCGACAGCGCCTACGCCGGCGGCAAGCTAAAGAGCGCCCTGGAAAAGCTCGGCAAATGGACCGTCGAGGTCGTCAAACGATCGGATGCGGCCAAGGGCTTCGTGCTGCTGCCGCGGCGCTCAGTCGTCGAGCGCTCCCTGGCCTGGCTGAACCGCAATCGCCGGTTGGCCAAGGACTTCGAGGCAACCATCGAGAGCGCCATGACTTGGCTCTATATCGCCAGCGTCAAGCTCATCTCGCGGCGCCTGGCCAGGGCATGAAACCGCCACTTGGCCCAGCAGAAGCAAAGCCCTCCACGTTGCCTCGCCGAATCGAGTCAGACTCTCACCATGCGGATGCAGATGCGCCGCTCTACTCGGCTTACCAACGCCTTTTCCAAGCGCGTAGACGGCCATCGGCACATGCTGGCGCTGTTCTATGTCTGGTACAACTTCGTACGCATCCACAAGACGCTGCGCTGCTCGCCGGCTATGTCGGCCCGTATCGCCGATCGGCTTTGGAGCATGGACGACATCGTGGCGCTAATTGACGCACGGACCGAGGCGCCGAAGCGACCCGTCGTCTACAAAACGAGAAACTCAAACTGAGACACTACCGGGCGGGGCCACCTCCAAGGCTGAACGTTATCGCTGCCGGGGCGCTTTCGGGCGGGTTGCGCTGCCGGGAAGGTGCGGGGGTTCGGTTTCAGATAAATCCGGTGATACTGCCTCCCCGGGAAGCAGGAGGCGCGGAAACGCGGCCGGTGGAGGAGGAGCCATGGCGTCAAAGCTGAGCACGCGGGGGCGTGCGTTTCGCCGTGGAGCGGCGGCACTTTCGGTGATCGCGGGGCTCGGGTGCGGCGGTCACGCTTTGGCCCAGGCGCCGAAGCCCGAGCCGGGACATGCAGCCAAGCCCATGCCACCGAAACTCGAGAAGGTCGAGAAAACGCATGCCGAGGGCCTGCTTGGCCAACCGGTGCTCGACGCGAAGCGCGAGACGATCGGCCATATCGTCGACGTGCTGATCGACACCGACGGCAAGCCCGATGCCGCGGTGATCGAGTTCACGGGGTTCCTCGGGGTCGGGAACCGCAAAGTCGCGGTGGCGTGGAAGGCGCTGCATTTCACGCTGCATGGCGATCGGATCGTGGTCAGTGTCGCACTCGACGGGGCGGCTTTGCGGGCCATGCCGGGATACAACGCAAGCGCGAAGTCGGTGCCGGTCGCCGCGCCGGCGCACAAGACCCGGAGTCCGTAGGCCGCGATGGCACTGCAGCGCGACCTGCGCGGCCTCGATTGGCTCAATTTCTTCGTTGCGAACGTGCAGACAGGGTTCGGTCCGTTCGTCGCCGTCTACCTCACGCTGCATTCCTGGACCGGGCTTGCCATCGGCGGGATGCTCTCGCTCGGCACGATCGTTGCGATGCTGAGCCAACTTCCCGCGGGTGCCCTGGTTGACTGGATGGCGGGCAAGCGGCTGGCGGCGGCGCTCGGCATCGGCGCGATCGCGGCGGCCGCGCTCCTGTTCATATTCATGCCAACCGAGTTCGGAGTGGGGCTTGCCGAAATCTTGCACGGGTTTGCAAGCTGCATGTTGAACCAGGCCATTGCGGCGATCAGCCTCGCCCTCGTCGCACGCCACCTGCTCGGCGAGCGGCTTGGGCGGAATGCGCGCTTTGCCTCGCTCGGCAACGGGCTATCGGCGGCGGTGATGGGCATTTCCGGGTTTTACCTCGCCAGTTCCTCAGTCTTCGTGCTGACTGCCGTGTTGGCGATACCGGCGCTCCTGGCACTTTCGACGATCCAGACGGCGGGGCCGCCGAGCGAGCCCCTGGTTCGCGAACGGCGAAGGCTCAGTGAACTCGGCCGGCTGTTCCTGGATCGGCGCCTGATCGCCTTCATGATCTGCATGGTCTTCTTCCAGCTTGCCGATGCAGCGATGCTGCCGTTCATCGGCAACCGGATTGCCGTCCATGGCGGGCATCTTGCGAACCTGGTGATCGGTGGGGCCATCGTCTGGCCGCAACTTGTGACGGCGGCGCTCTCGCCGTCCGTTGGCTGGGCGGCGGAGCGGTATGGCCGGCGGTTGGTCCTGTTGGCTGGCTTTGCCGCCTTGCCGGTGCGCGGGCTATTGTTCGCGGTGGTGAATGGCCCTTTTGCCCTGATGGCGATTCAGGGCCTGGACGGAATCGGCGCAGCGACGGTCGGCGTGATGTTGCCACTGATCGCGGCCGACATCGCCGCCGAACGTGGCCATTTCAACCTGACGATGGGCGCGATCGGGCTCGCGGCGAGCGGCGGGGCAGCGGTGAGCACGACGCTTGCCGGTGGGGTCGAGCAGCTATTGGGGAACCGTGCGGCTTTCGGCGCGCTGGCGTTCGCGGGGCTGATTGCGACGCTGCTGGTTTGGCTGATCATGCCGGAGAGCAGACCCGGCGGGCTGAGCTCGGGCGAGCCCAGCGCGCCGGCGCCAGCCGACACGCAGCCGGTCAAGCAGTCATCGTAGCGCGGATGTCGCCCTCGCGCGCGGTGACGGCCATCGCTACTCCCCCCTTCGCGGAGCGGTGCAACATGATGTCGATGGCGCCGTCACCGAGCGTGAGGTGCCTGAGGTGCAGCCATGTCAGGAAGTCGGGCAGGACCGGGTGATCGAAAGTGACGGCGCGCGCGGCCGGATCGAAGCCAAGGCCGAGGCAGGCTGCAAGGGCACCCGGCAGCGCGCCGGCGGCCCAGGCTTGCGGCGAGCAAGCCAGGGGATAGGCGGTCGGACCCTGGTTGCGCATGCGCGGAAAGCCGCAGAAGAGCTCCGGCAGACGGTGCAAGTCGGTATGGCGGCTGACCGCGAAGAGGCCGGACAGCACGCGCGCCGCCGCGTTGCGCAGTCCGTAGCGGCCGAAGCCGAGGGCGATCAGCGCGTTGTCGTGCGGCCAGACCGAGCCGTTGTGGTAGGCCATCGGGTTGTAGCGGGGCTCGCCGGCGGCAAGGGTGCGAATGCCCCAACGTGAAAAGAAAGAACGATCGAGCAGGACGGTGGCGATGGCGGCGGCGCGCTCGGGATCTGGCAGCCCGGTGAGCAGAGTGTGCCCGGCGTTGGAGGCGCGCACGCGGCACGGATTCTTTGCCCCATCCAGTGCGAGAACGTAAAGACCGAGTGTGGCATCCCAGAACGTGTTCTCGAACGCCTGCTGCAGGCGCCGGGCGTCTTTCGCAAGGGCCTCTGCACGGGCGGGCTTGCCGAGGGCGGCCGCGATTCGCTGAGCGGCCACGCGGGCGGCGAAAGCGTAGGCCTGCACTTCGCAAAGCGCGATCGGGCCACGCGCGAGGCGGCCATCGGCGTGGAAGATCGCATCGAAGCTGTCCTTCCAGCCCTGGTTGATGAGGCCCTGCCGGCTCTGACGGCCATATTCGATAAAGCCGTCATTGTCTTCGTCGCCGTAGCGATCGATCCAGGTGAGCGCCGCTTCGATGTGCGGCCAGAGAGCCCCCAGTGTCGCGAGATCTCCGGTGCGGTCGAGATAGGCGCCGGCCAGCATGACGAAGAGAGGCGTCGCATCGACGGCGCCGTAGTAGCGGCGGAACGGCACCTCGCCGAGCCGGGCCATTTCGCCGTGGCGCACCTCGTGAAGAATCTTGCCGGGCGCTGCGTCGGCCGCCGCGTCCACGGCAGTCGCCTGATTGGCGGCGAGGAAGGTGAGCACGCCAGCAGTGAGCTCCGGCCGGAGCCATAGCGTCTCGAGCCCCGTGATAATGGCGTCGCGGCCGAATGCAGTGCTGAACCAGGGGATGCCGGCGTACGGAAAGGGGCCCTCCGTGGTGTCCGTCACCAGCATGATGAGATCGGCGACGGCACGGCGCATCACCTCGTTGAAGACGGCATTGTCGCTCTCGATCGCCGCGTACGCGCGGTGCGCGGCCCGAAGATCGCGGCGGGCGGCACGCATCGCGCTGAAAAAACCGGGCGCTGGGACAGTCGCGGCTTCGCCCTCGTGGCAACTGATTGCGAGCGTGACGACAACTTCCGTGCCGGGCGCAAGCGTGAATTCGTAACAGGCCTCTTCCGCATCCAGCCGGTCGGGCGGCGGATCGAAGCGAAGGCGCGTCGAGCGGGTGCGCGAATCGAGCCCATCATAGCCGAGCAGGGCGATGCCAGACTCCAGACGCGTTACGCGGAGGCTGCCGCGCCGGGTGCGCGCCACGCCGCGGACCTCGAACAAATCGGCAAAATCCGCGGCAAAGCCGATCACGAGCGCGATCGGAAGACTACGGAGGGAGAAATTCCGCACGACCAAGCGCTCATGGCAGCTTGCCCGCCAGAGGAATTTCGCCCGCCGAATATGGATCTGTCCACGATTGAGCTCGGCGCCTGCGGCTGCGCGCAGATCGGGATTGGTGAGATCACAAGTCAGCATTGCGTTGTCGTCCGAGACAGCGGAGCTGAGCAGGAGCGGGCGCACGCCGTTGATCGTGAGAGTGCTGCGCGAAAGATAGCGCGTGTCACGATGATAGATGCCCTCGGCGCTGCCGGGCCCCGGTGTCGCGTCGCCCGCGTGGCCGAAGACCGCGAAAGTGTCACCCGCTTTCAACGTGCGTGGCCGCTGTTCGGCGAGCGACGCGCTGGCGGAGATGTAGAACGGGCCCGACCTGTCGTCTGATCGAAGTTGCGCCGGCTCGTCCACGGTTTTTCTCCCGTCGCTGCTTGCTCCCCTCTACCATACTCCGCCGCGGTGGCGGTGCGGCGAGGACCCTTCCCGAAGGCGAGCGGGACGTGTTCCGCGATTCGTTCCACCGGGACGGCGAAATGACAGGCGGATCCGAGAGGAAAGCTCGTGCCGAGACGCCCCGACGCGTCGGAGAGTCGAGGGCGGTACGCGCTTTGGCTTCTGGAAGCCGCCCGGTCGAGACCGTAACGCGAAATTTCAGTCGTCCTGCTACCGGACGTGTGCTCGCAACCATGGATCGAGCCGGTCGAAGCGGAATATGCCGGCGTGGTGCAGGCCATCGATGAAGGCAAAGGTCTCGAGCGGGTCTGCGATGATCGTCAGCCCGTTGATCGCCGGGAAAACGTCGGCTGCGGCGAAGGCCGCCCGCTTGTTGCCATCGACAAACGGATGGTTTTGCGAAAGACTTTCCTAAAGAGCCGCTGCTTCAGCGATCAGATCGTCGTAGTAGCCGGTCTGAGGCCGGAACAACGCCGCCTCCAGCGCACCCAGGTCGCGGATGCCCTGGCTGCCGCCAAAGCGTTCGATGAGATCTTCGTGGATGGCGAGAACATCGGCGGTAGTCAGGTAATCCGTCAACGAGCGAGGCGCTCATAAAGCCGCCCGAATCGGCGCAGGCTCGCCGCATACTGGTCGAGAACATGCGACCGTGGTTGTGCACGGCGACGCTTCTCGATGAGGTCGGTCAGCGCCTCCTCGATCACGGACTGGATTTGCGTTCCTTCCGTCTGAGCCAAACCGCGCACAGCGGCCGACAGCTCGGGGTCGAGCTGGGTCGCGAACTTGATCCGACCGGCCATCAGTGAGCGCCCGCTAGTAGTAAAACCTTTTTTTTGTCATGAAATCAGGAAATCGGCAATGGTAGCCCGCTTTGCCGCAGGCCGGATTATGGATCAGGCGAGGCTCCGCACCGCGCGGCGTTCGGCCTCGAACATATAATCGCGGGTCAGCGGCACGGTATGCACCGAGCGGGCGATCTGGATCTGGAAGACCATGTGGCCCTCGCGGCGGAAGGCAAGCTCGGCGCCGACCAGATAGAATTCCCACATCCGGCAGAAGCGCTCGTCCATCAAGGCGGCGATGGTGTCGCGATTGGCGAGGAAACGGCGCCGCCAGCGCGCCAGCGTCTCGGCATAGTGCAGCCGAAGAACTTCGATGTCGGTGACCCAGAGGCCCGCCCGTTCGATCACTGGCAGCACTTCGGAGAGGGCCGGGCAATAGCCGCCGGGGAAGATGTATTTATCGACCCAAGGGTTGGTCACGCCGGGCCCGTCGCTTCGGCTGATCGCATGCAGAAGGGCCACGCCGTCCGGGGCGAGGCAGCGGCGGATGGTGGCAAAGAAGGCGGCATAATGATTAACGCCGACGTGTTCGAACATGCCGACGGAGACGATGCGATCGAATTGCTCGTTGAGGGAGCGATAATCCTGAAGCTCGAAGCGCACCTGTCCGGCAAGGCCTGCCTCGGCGGCACGCGCGCGCGCGCTGCTGAGCTGCTCGGATGAAAGTGTGACGCCGAGGGCGCGCGCCCCGTACTCGCGCGCGAGCATCAGGGCGAGGCCGCCCCAGCCGCAACCGATGTCGAGCACCGAGAGCCCCGGGCGGGTGAGCAACAGCTTGCCGGCGATGTGCCGCTTTTTCGCCGCCTGCGCCGCGTCGATCGTCTCGTCGCCGTGCGGGAAGTAGGCGCAGGAATATTGCTGGTCGCGGTCGAGGAAAAGGCTGTAGAGGCGGCCGTTCAGATCGTAATGGTGTGCCGCGTTGCGGCGCGCGCGGGGGGCGGGGTTGTACTGCATGAGGCGGCGGAACAGCCGCGCGAGCCGGTTCCTGAGCCGCATGACCAAGGGGCCTGCTGAGCCCGCCATGACGTTGGCGACGATGACGTCCATCAGCTCGAACAAGCTGCAATCGAGCGGGACGATGTCACCCGCCATGTAGCCCTCGCCGAATGCGAGCGAGGGATTGAGGGCGAGCCGGCGGATGATCGCCCGATTCTTGAGCGCGACGCCTGCGGAGCCGCCCGGACCGTCGCCGTAGGTCGTTTCCTTGCCATCGGGCCAGCGCACGGTGAGCCGGCCTTCGACGATGAGCCGATGGAGGATTTTGTCCAGCAAGTGCTGCATGGCCAGTCCCCGGAGAGAGTGCGGCGGTGCCGCAGGACGAGAGGAGAATGGCGAGAAGAGAGGGCGGCGTCAAAGCCGCCCGGCGTCAGGCCGCTGGTGGCTCGCCCGCCGGCGCCGCTTCCGGCGGATGCTCGGGTTCTTCGGTCCCGCCCGTCTCGCCGAGCGCTCGGCGTTCCGCCTCTTCCTGCGAGCGGGCGACGTTGACGACGACCGCGATGGTGACCTCCGGGTGCAGCACGACCCTGATCGGGGTGAGGCCGAGCATCTTGATCGGATGCCCGAGCGAGACCTGCTGACGGCTGATGGAAAGTCCGGCGGCGGTGCACGCCTCGGCGATATCGCGCGCGGCGACCGAGCCGTAGAGGTTGCCGGCCTCGCCGGCCTGGCGGATCACGACAACGGAGAGGCCAGCCACGCGCTCAGCAATACGCTGCGCCTCTTCTCTCCGCTTCAGGTTCTGCGCCTCGAGCTCGACGCGGGTTTGCGCGAAGTGCTCGCGATTCTCTTTGCTGGCACGCAGTGCTTTTTTCTGCGGCAGCAGGAAATTGCGGGCGAAGCCGGGCTTCACTTTGACGATGTCGCCCATCTGGCCGAGCTTTTCGACCCGCTGCAGCAGGATCAACTCAACGGTCGCCACCGGCGCCTCCCTCAGTTTACGACGTAGGGAAGCAGGGCGAGGAAGCGCGCCCGTTTGATGGCGAGCGCGAGCTCACGCTGCCGCTTTGCGGAGACTGCGGTGATGCGACTCGGCACGATTTTGCCGCGCTCGGAGAGGAAGCGGGAGAGCAGGCGGACGTCCTTGTAGTCGATCTTCGGAGCGTTGGGGCCGGAGAACGGACAGGATTTGCGCCGCCGGTAGAAGGGCCGACGCGCGCCGACCGCGGTGCGCCGTGCGGCCGGATTGACCTCTGCATGATCGGACATCGTCTATTCCTCGGCTTGCGGTTCGGCAGGATGGGGTCCCTCGTCGTGTTCGGCTCGGGCGCGGAATTCCTCCCGATCGTCATAACGGCGCCTGCCCGCGTCGAACCGGCCGGCCGGCTTCGGGCCGCGGAAGCCGCGCTCGCGCTCGTCGGACTTGCGGGTCAGGATGGCCGAGGGCGCTTCCTCGATCGCCGGGACGTGAATGGTCAGGAAGCGCAGCACGTCCTCGTTC
>JBOHMN010000107.1:0-19658 GCA_050730175.1 Acetobacteraceae bacterium
TCACCTTGGCGTAAGCCTCCCCCGCTATCTTTTCCCACTTACCGGCAGGCTTGCGCACTTCCAGGGTGACGACCGTTGCCTTCATTATCAGGCGCACGATAGGGTCCTTCGGGTTGCCCGGCTTTACCAAGCTGAGGTTGCCCGCGATCATGCGCCACCCATTGGCCAGCGCCCAGACGGTCAATTCGTCCTTGGTCATGCGCGATCCTTGTATCGGTTCTGACGATGGGAACGACTATACGCCGGGACTGCGATCATCGCGATGATGGTCGGCTTCCACCTGAATCATGCTCCGCAAATGAAGGCAAACCACTGCTCACCCCGGTAATGATCCAGCTTCTTTTGGTGATGTCGCGTCACTACTGTCCGGTTCGTCGAGCCTGGGTGGGCCGGAAGGATCTGATCCGTAAGGGTTTTCAGACGATTTTGCGTGGTGTCGATTTGAACGTTGCGCGGTTCTCCCCGACAATTTCCGGGGGAGGACTCGCCCATGAACACCGGCAAGACGTTGTTCGCGCAGCTGATGGAGTTCTTGCCTTGGAGTACCTTCATGCGGATTGTCGCGCGCCATGGTGGTGATCGCGCGGTGCGGACGCTGTCCTGTGCCGAACAATTTCGGGTCATGGCGTTCGCGCAGCTGACCTATCGAGAGAGCTTGCGCGACATCGAGGCGTACCTGTCAGCGCAAGCGGCGAAGCTCCATCACATGGGCTTTCACGAACCGGTTCGCGGGTCCACGTTGGCGGATGTCAACGAAGCGCGTGACTGGCGGAGTTATGCCGTGTTTGCCCACCGGCTGATCGCTCAGGCCAGACGGCTCTATGCCGGCGAGAGCCTGGGTGTGGACCTGACCAACACCGTCTATGCGCTGGACTCGGCGACCATCGATCTATGCCTATCGGTGTTCCCATGGGCGCATTTTCGTTCGACCAAGGCCACGGTGAAGATGCACACGCTGCTTGATTTGCGCCGCAACATTCCAAGTTTCATCCACATTTCGGACGGCAAGCTGCACGACGTTCATGCGCTTGATATGCTGCTCCCCGAAGCCGGTTCCATCTACGTCGTGGACCGCGGGTACGTCGACTTCGCTCGCCTGCACGTGCTGCACCAGCTCGGCGCCTTTTTCGCGACGCCAGCCAAGTCGAACCTGGATGCGCATCGGCTCTACTCGGCACCGACAGAACGAACCACAGGCGTGATCTGCGATCAGACCACCGCGCTGGACAGCTACCTCACCGGGCGGGACTACCCCGGGCATCTGCGGCGCATCCGCTTCAGGGACGCCGAGACCGGCAAGACGCTGGTGTTCCTCACCAACCGGGTGACGCTGCCGGCATTGACGATCTGTGCCCTCTACAAAAGCCGCTGGCGGGTGGAGCTCTTTTTCAAGTGGATCAAGCAGCATCTCCGGATCAACCAGTTCTATGGCACCTCGGAGAACGCCGTGAAGGCACAGATCTGGATCGCGGTGCCGGTGTACGTGCTGGTCGCCATTGTCAGGAAGCAGCTTAAGCTGGAGGCATCGCTCTACGCATTGCTGCAGGTTCTTTCGGTCACAGTATTCGAGAAAATGCCAATCCAGTCAGCACTCTTGCCAGAGGCCGCTCAGTCCGAAGGCACACCAAACGTCAAGCAATTGAATGTATTTGCTATTTCACCGGAAAATAGTGATGTTGCGTTGCTCTTTGGAAATTACTGGTCGGTCGGGCCTGGGTCAGAGCCGCTCGTCCACCATCTCTTCTCATGCGCATGGGTGTCGCTCACTCGCTGACCGCCGAAGCGTCGTACCGACAAAGGCGCGGAGCCTCCGCTGATTTACCTCGGCGTGCGTCCGCTTTCGGGATTAGCCGTCGCGCCGCTCTACGACCGGGGTGGCTCGGAGCCGGCCCCCGCATGCGTAGCGCGAGCCGACCCCGATCGTCATACTTCGGGGTGCTCGGCGAGATTGAGCGCGCCTTCGACATCGACGCCGAGATGGCGGACCGTGCTCTCGATCTTGGCGTGACCCAGGAGGATCTGTACGGCCCGAAGATTGCCGGTGGCCTTGTAGATGATCGACGTCTTGGTTCGCCGGAGCGAGTGCGTCCCGTAATCTTCTCGACGTAAACCGATGCCGGTCACCCACTCGTCGACTAGTCGGGCATACTGCCGAGTGCCGATGTGCCTGGCCCGGTCGGTTCGGCTCGGAAAGGCGAAGTCGTCGAGCGTGCCGCCTCGGTGTTCCAACCACGCTTGTATGCTGGCGCGAGCGGCCTCAAGCAGCTCGAACTGCACTGGCTGGCCGATCTTCTGCTGGACCACCGTGGCTCTCGCCCGGACACGATCGCCGTTGACGAGACCGCCAATCCGGACTTTGACGACGTCGCAACCCCGCAACTTGCTATCGATGGCAAGGTCGAACAGGGCGCGGTCGCGAAGCCGTCGCTCCCGGTCCAGGCAGAACCGTATCGCCCAGACCTGCTGTGCCTTCAGCGCTGGTTTGGCGCCCACCATGCGTCCAGCATTCCAAGGGTGCTGCTCTCGAGCTGCTGGGCCGAACTCCGAACATCCCATTGTCTCCTCCTTCCGGCCGAATCGGCCGGGAGAAGGCAGCGTTCCTCGGAACGTGGCCGCAGGCCTCCATCGGCGAACCGCAGCCCGCAGCCCAGAACACGTCGGGTGGAAAGCGGCCGTTCAGGGCGGAGCAGTTGAACGCCCGCTCTGCGCCCATGGCGGCCGTTCCGGACCGGCCCTCCCCATTTCCCCCAGTTGATCCTTTGCAAGCGTTGGCGCCGTAGCTAAGGTCATGTTGATCCTGATTCTAGGCGGCCGTTGTTCGGCGTTCGCCTGGACGACGCGGAGAAGGTGGAAGACGGCCGCACGTGCTCGCGCGGAACGCGGTGGAACGAATTCGCCTATGAATCCAAGGGTGATGTTTGTCTAACGATCCGATCCTGTCCTGGAACTGCGGTTCGCTCTGGCACAGATGGGAACCGCACATTCACACGCCTGGCACGATACTCAACGACCAATTCGGCGGCGAGAGCGCATGGGGCGACTACTTCACATCACTTGAGGTCTCGGATCCGCCCATCCGAGCGCTCGGAGTAACCGACTATTACGGCACAAACGGCTACGAGCGCGTGTGCGCAGCGAAGGCGGCTGGGCGACTGGCCGACTGCGACCTCATCTTTCCAAACATTGAGATGCGGCTCGGCATCGGCACCGTAAGAGGCACCTCGGTCAACATTCATCTGTTGGTTAGCCCCGAGGACCCAGCTCACCTCGCGGAGTTGAAGCGCTTTCTCGCGCGTCTGCGTTTCGACGCCTTCGATGATTCTTTCTGCTGCGAGCGAGGCGACCTCATTCGCCTCGGACGCTGTAGCAGGCCCTCAGTCCAGAGCGACGCTGCCGCCCTGGCGCGAGGTTGCCAGCAGTTCAAGGTTTCTCTCGACGGCCTGCGAACCGCGTATGCAAGTAGCGCGTGGGCCCAGGCAAACGTCCTCGTGGCGGTGGCGGGCAACACGGGCGACGGTACTTCGGGGGTGCGCGATGCAGCCGATGCCACACTGCGCGAGGAGGTTGAGAAGTTTGCCCACGTCATATTTTCCAGCAACCCAAGACAGCGCGACTTTTGGTTGGGTCTGGGTACGTTAGGCGCTGACGAGATCCGTCGCCGCTACGGCCGGGTAAAGCCCTGCCTGCATGGCAGCGACGCACACAGCCTCGTCGCGGTGGGTGCTCCTAGCCTCGAGCGTTATTGCTGGGTGAAGGGCGGCCTCGAGTTCGATTCTCTCAGGCAAGCATGCATCGACCCTGGCGGGCGCGCGTACGTCGGCGACAGGCCGCTAGTTGGTGCGACGCCATCGCAGGTCATCGAGGAAATCAATATCATCAATGCCTCGTGGGTCGCGACTCCGCGGATGAGCCTCAATCCCGGCCTTGTGGCTATCGTCGGTTCGCGAGGGTCCGGCAAAACAGCGCTCGCCGACATCATAGCCGCCGGGTGCGATGCCGCGTCGGAGAGACTTAACCCACAGTCGTTCTTAATTCGCGCGCAGGAGTACCTGGACGGCGCAAGTGTGGAGCTCGAGTGGGGAGGCAGCGGCGGAGCAGCGCGGCGGCCCCTCGACAGCCTCTTGCCTCTGGCCAGCGCCGAGTACCCGCGGGCACGATATCTGTCTCAGCAGTTTGTCGAGGAACTTTGTTCATCAGATGGCATGACGGATGCGCTGCTCCAGGAAATTGAACGAGTGGTCTTTGAGGCCCACGACGCGTCGGCGCGTGAGGGCGCGGTTGACTTCGGCGAACTCCTGGACCTGAAGGTGGGCCGGTTTCGGCAGGCGCGCGAGCGCGAGGAAGAGGCGCTGGAGACTATCTCGGACCGGGTTGGGACGGAGATCGAGAAGGACAAACAGGTCGGGCCCCTCGGGGCGCAGGTTGCGGAAAAAGCCCGACTCATCGCTCGCTACGCAGCCGATCGCGGGAGCCTGGCTGCAAAGGGCAGCGAGGTCCGACTGGCGCGGCTGGAGGTGATCAGCAAGGCCGCTGAAAAAGTCCGTGGGTTCATCCGCTTCTTCGGCGCGCAGGAGCATGCCCTACTGGCGATAAAGGATGAGGTGGCCGACGTGCGCGAGAGTCAAGCGCCCGAGGCCCTTCGGCGCATGAAGGAGCGCTATGCGTCCAGTCGGCTGAACGACGAGGAGTGGGCAGCCTTCCTTCTCGAGTACACTGGTGACGTCGACGCTTTCATCGCGGCGGGTCTCAAGAAGGCGAGAGCCAGTGCGGAGTTGTGGAAGGGCACGCCGCCGACGCCCCTCGAAAATCCCCATGCACCGTTCGTCGACGAGGCCTCCGATCTCGAACGCACGCCGCTCGCCATTCTGGCGGCCGAGGCCGGACGGCTGCAGAGGCTCGTTGGGGGTGACCGAGAGATGGCCGCGAAGTTCGCCGCCATATCAAAAAAAATCGCTGACGAGACGGTTGCGCTCGAGCGCCTAAGGGAAAGGCTCTCTGATTGCCAGCCGGCAAAGCAGCGCATTGCCGAGCTCAGGGCCGCGCGTCAAACGGGGTACCTGAAGGTATTCGAGGCCGTCCTGGCGGAGCAGGCTATCCTCGCCGATATGTACGCCCCGTTGATGGTCCGCGTCTCTGGCACGTCCGGCGCGCTCGGTAAGCTCTCGTTCGCCGTCAGGCGCGTCGCAGATGTTGACCAATGGGCAAAACGGGGAGAGGAGCTCCTGGATCTCCGGCGACAGGGTCCGTTCCGAGGACGAGGGGCGCTGAAGCAGCGTGCCGAAAGGCTACTGCGAGACGCCTGGGAGAGCGGCGACGCCGGCGCGGTGGCCGCAGCGATGGCGAGCTTCCTTTCGAAAACAGCCGAGGAGGATTTGCCGCAGATCTCGGTGGGTGACCAGGCTGACTACCGCGCGTGGGCGAAGCAGTTTGCGCGATGGCTCTACAGTACCGACCACATCACCGTGGAGTACAGCCTGGACTACGATGGAATTGACATTCGTAAGCTGTCGCCGGGCACGCGCGGCATCGTGCTGCTGCTTCTCTACCTAGCGCTAGACGACGCGGATGATCGCCCCCTGATCATCGATCAGCCGGAGGAAAATCTTGATCCAAAATCGATCTATGACGAACTGGTGGGGCTCTTCCTCGAAGCCAAACGGAGACGGCAGGTGATCATTGTCACCCACAACGCCAACTTAGTCGTAAACACTGATGCCGACCAGATCATCATCGCAAGCGCGGGTCCCGCGGCCGCCGGTCGGCTGCCTCAGATAAGCTACGCCTCCGGCGGTCTGGAGAATGAACAGATTCGGGAGTTGGTCTGCGATATTCTCGAGGGCGAGGAGACGGCCTTCAAGGAACGCGCGCGTCGCTTGCGGCTAACTTTGGAGCGCCCCTAAGCATCCAAAGAAACCCGCAAGGCGCGAGTTCACAACCCATCCGACGAGACGGCCGCCGGTGTCCGCTCTCGGCCAATACCCGCCAGCGAGCTCAAAGCCCAGGAATGTCCACTGTGGGTCGCGAGGGGTCATTGAACCGGACCGCCGACATTGCAGATCCCATCTTCGCGCCGGCCCACCGCAGGGCCCTACGACAGATCCACCGCGTAGTGTTTTAAATCGGCGAGTTCACACCATTCGAGCGCACCCTCATGCGTCGCGCGCAGCGCCACACGCGGCGCCTTTCCTGCTTCCAGCGCCTCCTGCCAGCGCGGCGCGCAGAGGCACCAGCGATCCCCGGGCTTCAGACCCGGAAAGCCAAACTCCGGCCGCGGCGTGGTAAGATCGTTGCCGGCGGCGCGCGAAAATGCCAGAAACGCCTCCGTCATCACCACGCAGACCGTGTGGCTTCCCAGATCTTCGGGCCCGGTATTGCAGCACCCATCGCGATAAAAACCGGTAACCGGCGCCTCGGAGCAGGGTTCCAGTGCCTCGCCGAGCACGTTGCGCGCGTTTCCGCCCCGGCGATGGTTCGGCTCATCGCGCGGCATCGCCGCCGGCCTCGCGGAACGTAACAACCAGCACGTCGCGGAAGGCGGGCCGTGCCGGGTCCTCCGGCTCGACCGGCGTCACTCCGTGCATCACCCGATGATCATCCACCAACGCTGCGGCAAAGGGCTCGGCCAAAGTAAAGCTCCCCAGTGTGTGCCCCGTAAGATCGTGGATCGAGGTCACGCCGCTCCGGATATTCTCGCGCCGGATCAAGAGCACCAGCACATAATCCACCCCGTCGTGATGCATGCCCTCCGGCGTCGGCTGGCCCGCCACGCCAGACTTCGCCTCGATGCGAAACTGATGTACCTCGATGTGCCAGACGCGTCCCGGAGTCAGCCGGTCGAACAGGCTCCGACAGGTCGCAAGGATGGCCCGCATGCTCGGTCCGGCCGCTGCCGCCTCTGCAATCGGGGGAAACCAGCGCTCGATACCGCCGTTCAGCGCATTGTAGTCGCGGCTCTGGTAATGCGGCTGATGCGGCGCGCGCACGATCGGCCCGGCCGCTGCCGCCGCAAACACGCCGAACCGGCGCTTCCGGTACCTCCCGCCATCCGCCATGTAGGTGTCGAGGCCAAGGTCACCCCAGCTCGCCGTGAAATCGGCCCAGTCTTTGAGCGACCCCACCACCTCAAAGAGCGGCCGCATGCGCGCGGCAGTGACATACGCGAAGCCATCGCGAGCCAGGATGTGAAACAGATCGGCCAACGGATCGGTGCGGGTCATGGCACGGCTCTCCGGCGCGGGACTTCGGCAAGCGCCCCCCCTTCCCCGACAAGATAAGGTGGCACCGGCTGATCGAGAACCAGCTTCTGCGTCGGGTAAGGCATCTCGATACCGAGCTCGTCGAACCGCCGCTTCATGCGTCGGTTGAATTCACGCCCAACCGCCCAGCGTTGCGCGGGCCCGGTCCTGAGCCGGCAGGCGATCACCACCGCAGACGCGCCGAACTGATCGAGCCCCCAGACTTCCAGCTCGTCACGCACCATCGGCGCCCATTCCGGGGCCTCGCGCATTTCGTGCGCAATCTCCTTCAGAACCTCGATGACATGATCGACGTCCTCCTTGTACGCAACGCCGACGTTGAACACCGCATAACCGAAATCTCGCGTCCGATTGGTCACGGTGGTGACAGCGCTGAACGGCACAAGGTGCACCGAACCGTCGGAATCCCGGAGCCGTATCGTGCGCACCGAGAGATTCTCCACCACCCCGGACATCCCGCCGAGGCTCACCACGTCACCCACCTGCATCGCATTCTCGAACAACAGAAACAGTCCGTTGATGACGTCCTGCACCAGCTTCTGCGAACCAAAGCCGATCGCTATGCCGATCACGCCGGCGCTCGCCAGGAGGGGGGCGATGTTCAGTCCAAGCTCGCTGAGCACCATCAACGCGACCAGCACACCGATCGCAATCAGGAGACTGGTGCGCAAAATCGGAAGCAGCGTCCTGAGACGCGCCGATCGCGCGGCCTGCCCCTCGCGCGACAGCCGTGCGAGGTGGCGCTCGATCGCGACATTCGCCACCTCCCATGTGAAAAGCGCGACCAGCACGGTGATCCCGATCACCACCGCCGCCGAGACCACGCGCACGCCAAGCGAACCGGAGGCAAACCAGGAGATCGCACCGATGCCCCAGAGTTGGAGCAGGACAATGAAGGCAACAATGCCGACCACGAACGCGATCAGGCTGCGCAGGCCACTGAGATAGTGCCGCGCGCGCCGCTCCAGCCCGGGCAGACGTTCCGCGAGATCGGGGGCAATCCTCACGCGGCGCTCGACCACACGCCACAGCACGCGGTTGATGAGCCACGCCAGCGCAATCACGATCGCGGTCACGACTCCGAAGCGGACCAGAACGTGGAACCTGTTCTGCACGCCGACCGCCCACACGAACCAGAGCCCGATCAGATAAAAGATCACGACCCAATGCCAGAGCACTGCAATGAGGTTGCGCACGCTGGCGGCCGGCCCGCGCGCCCCCTTCGGCGCGCGGATCAGCAGCGCAACGTTGCGGCGCTGCTGCAGCACGATCACGATCAGCATCAGGTGCACGACCAGCATCACCAGCTTCATCAGTGCGAGATGCAGGCTGTCGTAAAGCCCGAATAACTCCGCGACCTCCGAGCCGATGTAGCCGAACACGCTCACGCCCACGATGCGCCGCGCCCACAACAGGGCGTAGCGCGCCGATCCGTCGGAAACCGGCACAACCCTGAGCAGGCCGCACTCCGCACCGACCACCATTCTGACCAGAGACAGCAGAATGCGTGCCACCGCATAAGCATTGGCGACCGCAAGGACCACCAGCCCCACGCTGGCCCCGCCGCCCATCCCGCTGGCCAGAAGGCCGTAGGCAACGGCGACGAAAACCAGTACAGGAACGAGCTCCAGAGCCAATCCGGCCACTGCGAACAAGCTGCGCAAAAGCTGCGCCGCCGCGGCGTGCCCGAACTCCGTTTCGCCGGCTTCAGCCCGCGCTTCGCCTTCGTCGACCGGATCCGGAAGCGGCGGCACGCTGCCCTCCCGCTTCCGGGCCGCTCGGCGCGCCCGCGCAACCAGGCTTGCCCGCGGCACCCGGATCGCCCGGATCGCCAGCCACTCGGCCACGAGCGCGCCACCGATCACGACGAGAAACCGCCAGCCGACACTCGCGAGTTGCTGTTGCAGATAGGGTGAATTCCAGAGCGAGGCGATCCAGATCGAAAGCAGCGGCAGCGAGACCATCGCCTGCGTCTGCGCCGCGACCCATTTGCCGGTCGCAGCGAGGCCTCGCGACAGCGAAACCAACAGATCTGCGCCAAGGCCGTTCGGGCGCAGCGCTGGAGCCGCGTGCGCAGCTTGCGTCTTCGCCGGTGCCGCCTTCCCCGTCGGCGTCGCTGCCTTCGCCGCCGCTCCTTGAAGAGCCGCCCCGCCAGAGGCCGCCCCGCCAGAGGCCGCCCCGCCAGAGGCCGTCGTACCCGCTGGCGCAGGCGACGCCTCGACAATCGCCTTGAGCGTGGCGATGAAGGCATCCCGGCTCTTCTGGTTCTCCAGCACGGTGAGTGCCTGAGCCGCTTGCTCCCGGCTGATCGGCGGCTCTGGCCCCGGCGCCGCAGCGGCCAGCGAAACCAGCAATAGAACGAGCACCCGCGCGGCCCGCCGCAGGCCTAGCCGCACCCCGCACCCCGCCGCTCTGGCACGAGCCGGGATCAACTTACGCATCCACTTCCAAAATGCACATCCACGGCGCGCGGGATCCGGCCTATCTGTTAGCGATGCGTCTCGCTGTCGGCGTCCTCACCGTCATCACCCTCATCGCCACGTTGGGCGTCGTGTTCGCTGGAGTGTTCAACCTTTCCCGGCGGGGGCATGATCCCAGGCTCTCCAACAAGCTCATGCGTTTGCGTATCGCGCTGCAGGGCACCGCACTTCTGCTCCTCGTCCTGCTGTTCCTCGTCTCCCGCTGATTGGATTCATGACCGACACTTGCGCAAGTCGCACTAAAGATCCGACGTCTCACGTTTTGCCACCACGACATCCCGGCCGGTCCTTCTGCCCACCCAATGTGGCCGGAAAGTAGCCTGGATCAGGCAAGATAGCGCCGTGTCAGGTGTGCCTCGAACCCTGCGGGATCGAGCGGCCGACCTGTCGCTTCGCGCAGTAGCCCGTTATAATCGAACACGCTTCCCTTGGCGTGAACTTCTCTCGCAAGCCAGCCCGTGAGCAGGGAGAGATCGCCCGCTCCGAGCGCTGTCTCCAGGCCCGGGACAGCCTGCCGCGCCGTCTCCATGAGCTGGGCCGCCGCCATCGCCCCCAGGCTGTAGCTCGGGAAATAGCCGAAGCTTCCATCGTACCAGTGGATGTCCTGCAAGCAGCCCACGCCGTCATCCGGCGGCACGATTCCAAGCAAGGCCGCGATCCCCTCGCGCCACGCCGCTGGCAGATCGCCGGGCCTGAGGTCCCCCGCGATCAGTGCGCGCTCCAGCCGGAAACGCAGGATCACGTGTGCCGGATAGGTCAGCTCGTCGGCGTCGACCCTGATGAATCCACGCTCGACCCGGCGGCAAAGACGACCAAGATTATCGCCGGCAAACGCCGGGTCACGGCCAAATGCCGTGGCAAGCTCGGCGCCAAGCCAGCCGAGGAAGGCATCGCTTCGGCAAGCCTGCATCTCGATGATCAGGGATTGGCTCTCGTGCACCGCCATACCGGCCGCCCCGCCCACCGGCTGGCGCGCCCAGGCCGGCGGCAGCCCGCGCTCATAGAGCGCGTGCCCGCTCTCATGAAGGACCGCGAATATCGCCCGCAGGGCATCCTTTTCATCGTACCGCGTGGTGATGCGGATGTCGGTGGGGCTGCCGCCGCAGAAGGGATGCAGGGAACGATCGAGCCTGGCATGGGTGAACGGGACTCCGACCCGCTCAATCAGCCGCCGGCAGAGCGCCTCCTGCGCCGCCTCCGGGAACGGACCGGCCGGGCGGAGTGGCGCGGGCGCGCGCGCAACCCGCGCCTCCGCCTGCGGCAGGGCGCGCGTAAGAAAGCGCTCATAGCGCGCGAACACAGGCTGGACATCGGTCGCCTTGATGCCGCGCTGATAGCCGTCCATCAGCGCATCGTACGGATCGAGGGACAGCGCCTCGCCAAGCAAGCGGGCCTTCTCGCGGGCGAGCCGCACGACCTCATTGAACTCCGGCAGCAGTGCCGCATAGTCCGCGCGTTCGCGCGCCTTCCGCCACGCTTTTTCACAGGCCGAGTTTGCCTTGACCGCCGCCTCGACAAGCGCCCCCGGCAGCGCCGCAGCCCGCTGCACGGCGTGCTGCATCAGCCCGATATTGGCCGCTCGCCACGGATCGGATTCGGCGTCCGCGCCAGCCTCCTCCCCAGCTTCCGCCAGCTCCGCCGCAAGCTCGGGGGCCGTCAGCATGTCGTGGGCGAGCCCAGCCAGCACCGCAAGCTGGTCTGCTCGAGCCGGCCCGCCGCCCGGCGGCATCATCGCCGCTGCGTCCCACCAGAGAAGCCCTTCCGCCTCGCCTAACACGAGAAGCCGACGAAAACGCTGGGCGACCCGGTGATGCGCCTCGCTCATCGCCGCCCGTTCATGCCTTGAGCTGCTGCAAAGACCAGATGCTGAATTCCAGCACGACCACGCCGGCAAGGCCGAACCAGGTCAGCGCATACTGCAGGTGGTTGTTGGGCGGATGCGGCAGATCCTCTGCGGGCATCGGATAGACCCCCGGAGCCCGCTTGCCGAGCGCGATCAGCATGAATGGGGCAACGTCCTTGAGCCCGAGCGCAGCGCCGATGCGAGCCGGGTCCAGAGTGTAGAAGTGCCGTTCGGCCGCGTCGTCCGGCGCTGAGAACATACCCGGATGGACCCCCGGCAGGATGAACCCGTTGACGAGCGTCGCCCCCGCCGGCAGCCTCGCCGGCACTTCGTCGCTGAGCGGCACCCACCCGAGATCGACGAGGATCGTCTGCTTTCGCGGGCGTTCCAGCGGCACGATCAACTGCGCCCCCTGCACGGGCCCCGCCATCGTCTGATGGACCTGGTCGCCATAGAGCGCTGAAAGACCGAGACTGAGCCGCCCATGCACCGCGACTTTGCTGTACGGCCCAGGACCGTCGGAAAGCGGAATACCGGGGCGCGTCTCCGCCGCGGCAATCTCAGCCAGAATGCCAAGCTTCCATTTCAGCCGATGTAGCTGCCACACCCCGAGCCCGATCAGCCCCGCGGTCAGCAATCCGGCCAGGAACCCGGGAAGGAGCAACGCGCGCCAGCGCCGGCCTTTCTCGCCGCCGCACGCCGCCACAGCTTGCCCCCCCGCCGGCCCCCCGCTCGGCATCAACGCAGCGGCCGGCCGGCCGTAACCTGCCCGGCCTCAGCCTGCCGTGATGGCGCTCGCACCCCAGATATAGATGCAGGCAAACAGAAAGAGCCACACGACATCGACAAAGTGCCAGTACCAGGCCGCTGCCTCGAACCCGAAGTGACGCTCGGGCGTGAACTGCCCCGCCCGCGCTCGGAAGAAGCAGACCGCCAGGAAACAGGTGCCAACGATGACATGGAAGCCATGGAATCCCGTCGCCAGAAAGAAGACCGACGGATACACTCCGCCGTGGAACGGAAACGGCGAGTGCATGTACTCATAAAGCTGGCCGGCCGTGAAGCAGATCCCGAGCAGAACCGTTATCGCCAATCCGCCGACCAGCCCCTTCCGGTTGTTCTCGAGCAGGCAATAGTGCGCCCAGGTCACCGTGGTCGCCGACAAAAGCAGAATCATCGTCAACAGGAGCGGCACGCTCAGGGGATCGTCGGTGTGGATGCCGGCCGGCGGCCACTGGATCACCTTGGCGAACGAGACGTGATCCGGAAACAGGCCGAAATTGAAAAACGCCCAGAAAAAAGCAAGGAAGAACATCACCTCGCTGGTGATGAAGAACAGCATCCCGTAGCGCAGGCCCAGCAGCACGATCGGCGTATGCAACGCGGGCACCTGGCTCTCGCGAATCACGTCGCGCCACCACATGAACATCACGAACAGCACCCCGAGCGCACCGATCACCAGCCCGGTGTAGTTGTTGTAGGTGCCGACCATGATGATGCCGACCAGCGTCACCGCGCCGAAGAACGCGCCGACCAGCGGCCAGGGGCTCGGGTCCACCAGGTGATACGGCTGCTTCAACCCCGAACTGACGTAAACCGGGCCCTCGTGCGTCTCGCTGCTCATGCGTCTTCCGTTCGTTTTCCGCCCCGCGTCGCGCCGCTGGGCCACGGCATCATCGCCAAAATGTCCCGCGTTTCAAGACCCGCGCCCGGCCCAACGCTCGAGACCTGATCGGCATGCAATCGCTGTGAGACTCGGACCACTGGTAATGCGCCAGCCTCCCCGCCGTCATCGCGAGGCCGCGAAGCGGCCGTGGCGATCCAGTCTTCTGCCGGCACCGGTGGCAGAGATACCCGGCCCATCCGATTCGCACCACGAAAACGCCCTACCAGGCAACCCGCCACTGCTCAGCAGTGGCTCGGCAGGATGCTGAGATCAACCATCCGCCCCTGCATCGAGAACCCGCTGAAATTCAGCACCAGATGGTCGGCGACCCCATTCAGGAAATAACGCAGGCCGATTTCGAAGGTCGGCAGCATTGCTGACGGCTTGCGGTTGAAGAAGGCAACACTGACACGTGTGCTGGGCAGCCCCGCCAGAGCCGGAAAGCCGCTCTCGACGTCCGCCGGCAGATGCGAGTCCCAGCCCTCGATCGCGACCGAACTCCAGCTTGCCCCGCTTGCATCCGTGCCGTCGAACAGCGGCGTCGCCATGAACTTCTTGCCGGCTCGGGCGGCCCGGATGATCGCCTCGGTCTGTGCCATCGGAAACAGCGTCCCGGCCGGCAGGGCGACCGTCTTGTGCGTGGGCTCGCTGTAAACCACTTCGCCCGGCCCACCTTCCCGCGTGAGATGCGCCTCGCCGGTCAGCCGGTCCGTCACCTCGCCATTCGTCATGTCCAAGGTATGGAACCGGAAGGAGAGGCCGTTCTTCGCCTCCCAGGTCGCATAGTCCGAGATCATCCGCGTCACGCCGCCTTCGGCACTGACAAGCGTCATCTCCAGTCGCTGGCGAACCGCCCACCCTTCGCAGGCATCCAGCACCTCGAAGCCCATCCGGCCGCCTCCCGCGACCACGCTGGTGCTCTGCGGCAACGTGAGCGTGAGCTTATAGAGGGCGCGCTGGCCGACGAACGGCAGCGGCGCCTCGGCGCCTGACGCGCCCGGCGCGACGACCCCAGCCGGAGCAGCCACACCCGAAGCCCGAGCAGCCACACCCGGAGCCGGCGCAGCCGAAGCCGAAGCCGCTCCCACGAACAAAAGAACCACGATCAGGATCGCGAGATGGCGCATGGAGCCCCGCTGGTGCGATGCCGCGAGATGATAGTGTCCTGCCCCCGTCGCGTGCTGCCTGCAGCAGCAAGCGGAAGGGGATAGAGAGGCCACTGAAAACAAAGAGCTATTCCGCCGACCACGCATGTTCATCGCTGGTACCGAGTGTTGGGCTCGGCACAATACGGAGGAACGGCAGCTCCCGTCAGCCCGCCTTCCGCTCAGGCTTGAGGTCGAGGCGAATCCCAAGCTCCCGGAGCCGCTCCGGCTGAACCTCAGCCGGCGCGCCCATCATCAGGTCCTCGCCCTGCTGGTTGAGCGGAAACAGGATCACCTCCCTGATGTTCGGCTCCTCGGCCAGCAACATGACGATCCGGTCGATGCCTGGCGCCGAGCCGCCATGCGGCGGCGCGCCGTAGCGGAAAGCATTCAGCATGCCCCCGAAGCGCCGCTCCACCTCCGCCGCCGGATAGCCCGCGATCGCGAACGCACGCAACATGATGTCCGGCCGGTGGTTACGAATCGCGCCGGAGGAAAGCTCGACGCCATTGCAGACGATGTCGTACTGATAGGCCTTGATCGCGAGCGGGTCCTGTGTCTCCAGCGCCTCGAGCCCGCCTTGCGGCATGCTGAACGGGTTATGACTGAAGTCGATCCCGCCGGTTTCCTCGTTCCGCTCGTACATAGGAAAGTCCGTGATCCAGCAGAAGCGGAACGCATTGCGCTCGCAAACGCCGAGCTCCTCGCCAAGCCGCGTCCTGACGGAACCCGCGCGGCTCTCGGCGTCCCGCTTCTCACCCGCGGCGAAGAAAACCGCATCGCCCGCCGTAAGCCCGAGGGAGGCACCGATCGCCGCTGCACGCTCCGGCGCGAGATTGCGCGCGATCGGCCCCTTCGCGCCCTCGGCGCCGAAGATGATGTAGCCCAATCCGCCCCAACCTTCCGCCCGCGCCCACTCGTTCAGTTTGTCGAAAAAACTCCGCGGCCTTCCCCCCGCTCCGGGTGCCGGGATGGCCTTCACCACGCCCCCCTTGGCGGCAATGCCCGCAAACAGCGCAAACCCCCCGTTTGCGAATTCTCTCGTCACGTCGCCAATGCGCAGCGGATTGCGCAAATCGGGTTTGTCCGTCCCGTATTCGGCAAGCGCCGTTGCATAGGGAATCCGCGGAAATGGCGCAGCACTCACCGCCCGCCCGGCGGCGAATTCGGCAAAGACCCCCGCGATCACCGGTTCGATCGCGGCGAAAACGTCCTCCTGGGTCACGAAGCTCATTTCAAAATCGAGCTGGTAAAACTCGCCCGGACTGCGGTCGGCGCGCGAGGCCTCGTCCCGGAAGCACGGCGCGATCTGGAAGTAGCGGTCGAACCCGGCCACCATGATGAGCTGTTTGAACTGTTGCGGCGCCTGCGGCAGGGCATAGAACGTGCCCGGGTGCAAACGCGCGGGAACCAGAAAATCGCGCGCGCCCTCGGGCGAGGAAGCGGTGAGGATGGGCGTCGCAAACTCGACGAACCCCGCCTCCATCATGCGCCGCCGGATCGACGCGATCACCGCCGCGCGCAGCATGATGTTACGATGCATCTTGGCGCGACGCAGATCGAGAAAGCGGTATTTGAGCCGCAAATCCTCAGGAAACTCCGCCTCCCCCGCAACCTGGATCGGCAGCACCTCGGCCGCCGACTGCACGGTAACCTGCGTCACCCGAAGCTCGATCTCCCCGGTCGCAAGCTTCGGATTGGCGGTCCCCGGCGCGCGCGCGACCACCGTCCCGGTCAGCGTGACGACACTTTCGACACGCAGCCGCTCAGCCTCCGCAAATACCGCGCTGTCGCGGTCGAACACGGATTGGGTCAGGCCGAAATGGTCCCTGACGTCGATGAACAGGAGCCCGCCATGATCGCGCTTGGCATGCACCCAGCCGGAAAGCCGGGCAGTTGCCCCGATATCGGCGGCACTGAGCGCGCCGCAATCATGCGTGCGATAAGGATGCATCGGTCGTTTCCGCTTCAGGCGCGAGGGCGGCAGGAGTGCCGCCGGACCGCTCGCTGTCAACCCGCCGCCGGCTTCCCCCACCGCGGCGACACGTGTAGAAGCCCCCGATGCACCGTTCCGCCGCCCGCCTGCCGGCTCAGCCGGCGGCGCTGCAAAGTTCCGCAGTCAGCTCTCCACCCGTCAGCCTGCTATCCACCACCGCCGAGCTCGCCGCCCTCTGCGCCCGCCTCGGCGCCGAGAAATTCGTCGCCGTCGACACCGAGTTCATGCGCGAGCGCACCTATTGGCCGCGCCTCTGCCTGGTCCAGCTCGCCGGCCTCAACGAAGCCGCGCTGATCGACGCCGTTGCCCCGGGAATCGACCTCGCGCCGCTCGGCCACCTGCTGGCCGACCCTGCAGTGACAAAAGTCTTCCACGCGGCTCGGCAGGATGTGGAAATCTTTCTCCTCCTGTTCGGAGCCGTGCCGACGCCTCTCTTCGACACCCAGGTCGCCGCAATGGTCGCCGGCTACGGCGATCAGGTCGGCTACGACCAGCTCGCAGCCTCCCTCGCCGGCGTCGCCATCGACAAGGCCCACCGCTTCAGCGACTGGGCTCAGCGCCCGCTCTCGCCGGCGCAAATTACCTACGCAGCGTCCGACGTGACGCACCTTTGCACCGTCTATCAGAAGCTCAGCACCCGACTCGAACACGAGGGCCGCCTCGCTTGGGTCGCCGAGGAAATGGCCGCTCTCGCCGACCCTGCGACCTACCGCAACGATCCTGACCAGATGTGGGAGCGCCTCAAGCCGCGCACCAACAACCGGCGCACGCTCGCAGTCCTGCGCGCCATCGCCGCCTGGCGGGAGCGTGAGGCGCAGCGCATCGACATCCCGCGCCAGCGGCTTCTGAAGGACGAGTCTCTGCTCGAGATCGCGGCAACCGAACCCGCTACCGCCGAGGTTCTGGCGCGTGCCCGTGGCGTCTCACGCGGCTTCGCCGAAGGCAAGTCCGGCACCAGCCTGCTCGCCGTGATCGCCGCCGCGCGTCAGTTACCGGAACCCGCGCTGCCCGTCCCTGTCTCCCGAGGCAAGGCCGGTCACCCCGCCCCGGGGCTGGTAGCGCTGCTCAAAGTGCTGCTCGCCGCGCGCTCCGAGGCGCATCATGTCGCACCCCGCCTGATCGCTTCCGCCGACGAAATCGATCGCCTCGCCACCGAAGAGATGCCCGACATCCCCACCCTCGAGGGTTGGCGACGCGAGGTTTTCGGCGCCGACGCCCTGGCGCTCAAGGCCGGCCGGATCTGCCTCGGTATCGAGCACGGCCGCGTCAGGCTGCTGCCGATGACCCCGTCCTGACAAGCGGCGAAACGGCTCACCCGCCCCAGTCAGCCTGCGCCCCAGTCAGCCCGCGCGCCGATTGCCGTGAGGCCACGCGCCACGGCGTCTTCGTCTCCTTCCTCGACCGTTCCGCCGACCGCAGCAATCGCCCGCGCGTATTGCGCAACCAGCCGCGGCTCTCCGATGAGGTGCACCACGCCCGGCGCCGCCAGCTCCGCGCGCACCTCGTGGCCAATCAATAGCCCGGAAAGATACGAAGCCGAGGAGGTTTCATCCAACCGTCCGGCCAGACCAAGCGCCCTGACGCCGAACAGGTGATGCAGCAGGCCGCCGGGCTCGCCGCCACGCTTGAGCCCCCAATCGAACGCCGGCCAATCAAGAGGCCCCGGCCGCATCATCCGCCCGAGGATGCTGTGCCCTCTGAGCACGCCGAACACTTCTCCACTCATATGCGTGGCAAACCGGCTGATCCGGCCCTCTGCACACCGCACCCACTTGCTGTGCGTGCCGGGCAGGCAAACCAGTCCGCCGCCGGCGAGCCCCGCAGCCAGCCCTACGATCTTGGTTTCCTCCCCCCGCATGACGTCCGGCACACCCTCTCGATCTTCCGCCGACACGCCAGGGATCAGCCGCACATGTGCACGCTCGAACGGCACCGCCACGATCGCTCGCGCGAGCTCCTTGATGCCGGCCGGACAGGGCACATACGCGGTCTCTCGCCACCCCTGGCGGCTGCCGACCATGCCGCAGAGGAGGATCCGCTCCTCCCCTCGAGCGACCCAGTCGCCGACCTCAGCCGACAGCGTCTCGGCAAATTTCCCCGCCTCGACCTGCAGGATCCCTCGCGGTGCGGCGCGCCTCTCGAGGATCGCACCGTCCACCGCCAGCAGGTACGCCCGAAAATTGCTGGTCCCCCAATCGACGCCGATCATTCCGCCTGGTTCCGTTCGCCACCCGTGACCACGCGTAAGTAGTACTAAGCGCGACGTGGGAGGAGAAGGCCGGCAAGCTCGGAGACGAGACCGAAGAAGGTGAGCGCCCAGGCAGCGAGCGCCACCGCAAAGGCAACGGCGAGCAGCGGCACGAGAAACGGAAGATCGAGCGCAGACGCCATCTCTCGGGTGGCGACCGTGTACATGCCAAGCGGAAAGACGGCGCCCCAGTAGAGCGGATCGTAGCGCAGCGGAAAGCGCTCGATGACGTGCCGCCACACGCCAAGCACGAGCAGCATCGGGATCCACCAGGTGCCGGTCGCCCAGTAGAAGACGGTGAATCCCTTGAGAAAAGACAAAAGAGAAGCAAGGAAGGGTGCCGCCGCCACGTTCTCGATCAGCCGCGCCCCGGCCAGCGTCGAGATCGCCATCGCCCCCATGTTGATCCAATAGGGCGGCGAAAGGTCACCCGGCGAGAACGCGAAAAAGCTGTAGCGATAGAAAATCAGCGAAATGATCCAGATGTAGAACATCCCGCCCCAGAGCCACATCGAAAGCGCGAAGAAGTTGAGCTCGAGCCGCCACGGCTGCGGCCAGTCGCGGGCAACCAGCGCCGCCAGCACAGCAATCGACTGGGTGGCGACGACGGCGATCAGCCACGCCCCCGTCAGACCTTCCTCGAGGGGAGGCTTGCGGCGCTTCACGGTGAAGGCGGTGAAGATCGTGTATGTCAGCCCGACCCAGAGCACGATCCCGAGTGCAAGCATCGCAATCGCACCGGTCAGATCATGCGCCATCAGGAAAAGCTGCGTGCCGAGAATAGAGCAGGCAGCAACGATGGTGAAAAATCCCGGGCCCACGAGATGATCGGTGAGATCGGCGAGAACGAGACGCGGATAGAGCGCGAGGCGAAGCCCCGTCAGCACGACGAGCACAACGAAGGCAGCGATATTGAGGGCGAACAGCGCGCTGGCCAGCGCGAACAGGCCGATATCGTGCGCCGCGATCGAAATGATCCCGGTCGCCATCACGAGCGCAAAATAAGCGGGCGGAAGCTGCTTCA
>JBOHMN010000108.1:0-8115 GCA_050730175.1 Acetobacteraceae bacterium
GCGACCCCGTGCTCGCCATCGCCAATCCGCTTTGCGACGCCGCCGCCTGCGCGCCGGCATCCGCGGCCGTGCTGGCCCGCCCGTTGCCGGTGCTCGCAGCCGCCGTCGCCGTACCCGCTACCGCCCCAACAGACTGCCCATCCGCGGCCGCAACTCCCGCGCCGAGGCCCGACGCCATCCCGAGCGCGCTGCCGGCACCGGTGCTGCTGGCGTCAGCCGAGCTGTGCGAATCTGCCCCGGCCGTCCCCGCGCCCACCGAGGCCGTGTTGGACGAGCCCGCATCGCTGTGGGCGGAACCGAAACCGCCGACACCCGCGGTTCCCGCTGCTTGGCTGCCGGACGCTACACCGCTATGACTGCCCCCCGTCGCACCGCCCGAACTCGCGCCAGGCCCGGCCGCAAAGCCGCCGCCCGACCCGGCGCCGACACCACCACCGGGTCCAGCTCCAGGTCCACCACCGGAGGCGGCCCCGGGCCCGCCACCGGACGCACCGCCAACGCTTCCGGTGTGGCCACCGCCGAACCCGCCGCCATGACCTCCGCCTGGTCCGCCATGGCCGCCGCCACCGTGCCCGCCCCCGCCCTGCCCGCCTCGGGCGAATGCCTTCGCAATGTGCACAGCAGGTGGGGAAAACTGCAGAGTTACAGGGATGGCTGCCGCTGCCATCGCCAGCGAACTGATGCTCGCCAGCAACAACATTCTCGGACGTACGCTTCGCATGGCTCGGGTCCTTTACATCTCAGCGTAGTCGGCTCGGCGATGCCCCCGGCTTCGCTGCTCCGAGCGTTAGCTACTGTTGACACACCCCCCAACACTGCGACCGCCCAACCAACGTCGGCGGCTCGCAACCTTTCGTTAACAGATGTGAATCGCGTGATGCAAATCACGAAATTCCGGCACCCGAAATTTTTCGTTGATATTCCGGCACCCCTCGCAGACCACCGAGGACAAAGCGGCGGTGGCCCGACCCGCGAGCCCGCCTGGCCGAGAAGCGTTACAACCGGCCACTGCTATCGCCCGACGATCAGGCTACATTGGAAGCAGCCATTGCGGCACGTGCAGGGGGGAAGCGATGCGCGAAACGGATTTCGCCCGCGCCGGAGCGGCCCTGCTGCTCGCCCTGATGCTTGCCACGATGCCCAGCGCAAGAGCAAAGTCACCGGGAAGCGAACGGGCGAAGCCTCCTTACGCCGCGCCGGGTGGCAGCTCCTCGACGGCGCTCGCGGGCCCCGCAGAAGGAAATGACGTGACCGTATCGGCAACCGCCTCGGCACATGCCAGCGCCTATGCACCAAGCAGCGGCACAGGAACGTGTAGCGCGCAGGCGTCCGCACAGGCAGAAGCGCGGGCGGGCACTGAAGTGGCGCGTAAGAGCGTCCAAAAACGCGCCGAACAGCAGGCGAGCAACTGTTCGGCGAGCGCCCGCTCCTCCGCCGCGGTCGGCGCCGGAACGCCCGCCGGCACGCCGGACCACTGAGCAGAGCGGCGGGGGCCGAGACCGGAAGCCGTGACTGATCCAGGCGACGGCGACGTAGTTCCCTCCGGGGCGGCGGGCGACAACGGCGTCGCTTCCCACGGTGACGCAACCGGCGTTGACGCAAGCGCCGCGGCCGCCGGAGAAACGCATCGTCCAGCCGGCCTCCAGGACCGGCTGCCGATGGCGCTCAGCCGGTTATCACTGCCGCTTTGGCAGCGCCTGCTCAACATCGTCCTGAATGTTGCCGTTCCTCTGGCTATCTTGCTCGTGCTGATCGTCCTGGCACGAGACATCCTCAGACCGACCCTGGCAATCGAGCCGATTTCGGTGCCGCCCTCCCTGACTGCTGAGGGCTATGGGCCTGAGGTCGCCGCACGGCGGCTGCATGATGCCATCGCGCAAAACCTGGCATCCTTGTTACCGCCCGCAGCAGAGCGCGCGGGCGTGCCCCGAAAGGAATCGGACACGCTCGCGGTGGCATCCATGCCAAGTCCCTTCGCCTTGCCGGCCGCCGGAGCGATTCCGGCTGCAGCCAGCTCCACTGGGCTCCCAGCCGTGGTCTTCCCCGGCCCCGGCGTCTCTTTCGAATCGGTCGCCCTGGCCATCGGCAACACGCTCGGAATAGGGCGCCGGTTAACCGTCTCGGGGGAGTTTACCGGCGATCAGGCGATCCTCTCCCTCATTCTGCGCAGCGACGGGCGCGTGGTCTTCACCAGCGGCGCTGGGGTCAACGCGCGCGGTCCTGACGCCCTGCTCGACCAGGCCGCGCTAAGCGTGATCGACGCCGCCGCCCCTCTCCTCGGAGCGTCGCTGCATAACCGCTCCGGCAATCGCTACGCCGCTGCCGGGAACCTGGATGCCGCCGTCCGCGCGTACCATGCCGCAATCCATCTGGATCCGAATTCCGCCAGCGCGCATTACAATCTCGGCAGCGCCCTTCTCAGGCAACGGCAATTTGCCGATGCCGCCCGGGAATTTTCCCGCGCGATCGCACTCGACCCCACATCCGGCGCGCCGCACGAGGCACTCGCCATCACGCTTGCGGCAACCGGCGGACTCGATCACGCGGCGCAGGAACTGCACGTGGCACTCAGCCGCGATGGCGAATCCGCTGTCGCTCACGGCAATCTCGGCAACATATTGCTTGCGCAAGGCAAGCTCGCCGCGGCGGCGACGGAATACCGTGCGGCAATCGCCACAGATCCCGGATTCGCCATGGCCTATAACGGCCTCGGCGATGTTCTCCTCGCCCAAGGAAGACTTGATGAAGCGGCCGAACAGTATCGCACGGCGCAGCGCCTCGCTCCCCGTTCGGCCTTCCCGCATGACGGCCTCGGTGATGTCTTGAGTAGCCAGGGCGAACCGACAGAGGCCGCCGCGGAATACAGCAAAGCAATCGCGCTCGACCCCGCCTCCGCCCTGCCGCACGACAGTCTCGGCAACATCTTCCAAAGCGAGCACAAGCTCACGGACGCCGCGCGGGAATATCGTGCGGCGATCGCGCTCGATCCTCGCGCCGCGAGCCCGCACAACGGGCTCGGCAACGTGCTGAGCGATCTCGGCAAGCCCAACGCGGCCGCCGCGCAATATCGCGCAGCAATCGCGCTCGATCCCACCTCCGCCGTCCCGCACAACGGGCTTGGCAACATCCTGTTCGACCGCGGCGCACTCGCCGCGGCTGCCGCCCAGTACCAGGCCGCGATCGAGCGCGACACGGCGCTCGCCTCCCCGCACAACGGGCTCGGCAACGTTCTCTATGATCAGCGCAAGCTCGCCGCCGCCGCGGCCGAATACCAGAAGGCGATCGCACGCGATAAAACCTACGCGAACCCGCACAACGGCCTTGCCAACGTTCTCTATGAGCAGGGAAAATTCGCCGAGGCGGCTTCCGAGTACGAGACGGCGATCAGCCTCGATCCAAACTCCGCCCTGCCACACAACGGCCTCGGCAACGTTCTGCGCGATCAGCGCAAGCCGAAGCTGGCAGCAGCGGAATACCAGAAAGCGATCGCACTCGATCCGAAATTCGCCCTCGCCTACAACGGCCTCGGTAATGTCCTGTTCGACCGGCACGAAGACGATCAGGCAGCCGCCGAATACCGCACAGCGATCGCGCTCGATCCGCAATCCGCTCTGCCCCACAACGGCCTTGGCAACGCCCTCCTCGACCAGCGCAAATCGAGCGAGGCGGCCGCCGAATATCGCTCGGCAATCGCGCTCGACCCGAAATTCGCCCTCGCGCACAACGGCCTTGGCCTTGCGCTGTTAGCCGAGGGCAAGCCAGTTGAGGCGGTCGCGGAATATAGCAAAGCGATCGCACTGGCACCCACGAGCGCCCTTCCCCGCAATAACCTCGGCAACGTGCTGCTCGCGCAAGGTAAGATCGACGAGGCCCTCGCAGCATACCAGAAGGCGGTTGCACTCGCCCCTGGCATGGCAAGTGCACGCTACGGCCTCGCGGTCGCTCTGCTCAGGCAAATTCGCACCGATTCCCCGGAAGCCGCACGGCGCAAAACGCTCCAGGCTGCTTGCAAAGAGCTCCAATCAGGGGCCGCTCTCGCGCCGACCGATCAGCAAATCCGCAAGCAGGTCGATATCGTCAACCGCCTCCTCCCCCCCGCCCAGCACTGCGCCATCGACTGAAAGCGCGCCGGGAGAACGCACGCCTCTGAAAATGAAGAGCACGCTGTGCGACCCGAGAGCCCGCTTCATGCGCAAAAAGCGTTCGAGCCGCGTTACCATCCACCCTCGTGCATAAGTCTCTCGGAGAAGCCGCCATTGCGAGAGCCTGCGGCGAGCCCGCGCAGCGGGCGTGGCCGCGCCGCGCACCTTTGCGCGCGGGGCCGAAGCAATCCACCCTTCCTTTTGCATCCCGCTAGGAAATGAAGCAGCCGGCAGTCTGCCTCATGGCGAGCGCCGCGCCGAGGACGGCGCCCTCTACACAGGCGTCACCTCCGACCTCGCAAAGCGCGTCTGGCAGCACCGGAACGCGCTGCTGCCGGGCTTCACGCAGCGCTACGGCTGTAAGCTCCTCGTCTGGTACGAACTGCACGCCGACATGACGAGCGCTATCGCGCGCGAGAAACAGATAAAGGGCAGATCCCGCAAGGCGAAACTCAGGCTGATCCAAACATCGAACCCGCTCTGGCGCGATCTCTACGACCAGCTCGTCTGACCCCCCAGCACCTTCGCCTCCGCGCCGCCTCGCGAGCACACGACGATCGGTACTATCGCCGTACGATCCCGAGTATTGGCACCAAGTCCCGCGACTATTCCGCAGCCATCCGCGGTGGATCCGCCATCTCCACCGCCGCCGCGAGATCGACCGAGAGAAGTCGCGAGACACCCCGCTCCTGCATCGTGACACCATAAAGCCGCTCCATCCGCGCCATCGTCAGCGGATGGTGCGTCGCGACCAGCATCCGCACCCCGGTTTCCCGCGCGACATCTCCGATCAAGGCGCAGAAGCGCCCAACATTCACATCGTCGAGCGGAGCGTCGACTTCATCGAGCACGGCGATCGGCGCCGGATTGCAGCGAAACACGGCAAATACCAGAGAGAGCGCGATCAGCGCCTGCTCACCGCCGGAAAGCAGCGAAAGCTGGGAAAGCTTCTTGCCCGGCGGTTCCGCGTAGATTTCAAGCCCGGCCGCAAGCGGGTCTTCCGATCCGACCAGCGCGAGATGCGCGCGTCCACCGCCAAACATGCGCTGGAATAACGCGCGGAAATGCCGGTCGACCTCGGTGAACGTCGCCGTGAGCCGGCTCCGTCCTTCCCGGTTGAGATAGCCGATCGAGCCGCGCAACTTGGCGATCGCACCGTTCAGCTCTTCGCCTTCGCGGACAATCGCTGTAATCCTGGTCTCGATCTCGCTGGCCTCGATTTCGGCGCGGAGATTGACCGGTCCCATCGCTTCCCGTTCGCGCATCAACCGCTCGAGCCGCTGCCGCGCCGCCTGCTCCGCATCCGCATCCGCCGCCGCGTCCGGAAGCTGGGCATCGCTGCCAAGGCGCTCGCGGATTTGCGCCTCCAGGCTGGTCAGCGCCGCTCCCGCTTCGCGCAGGGAAGATTCACGGAGCAGCATTTGCTCGCGCGATGCGGCTCTCTCTTGCTCCGCCGCGCGCAGAGCACGCGATGCCACTTCCACGGCCCGCTCCGCTTCGGCCAGCCTCTGTTGCGCCAGGCGATGCGATTCTTCCGCCGCCTCCAACGCGTCGAGCGCTTGCCTCGCCTTGCCGGCAAGCGCCTCGGGCTGGGCGGCGAGCGCCGCATGTTCGGCGCCGAGCGCGGCACGGCGGCTTTCCAGCTCTCTCGTCCGCGCAACGGCAGCCTGGCTGCGTTCCCTCCAATCTTGTCGCTCGTGCACAACCGCTGCCTGGCGCGCCGTCATTGCCGCACCCCGCGCGGCCAACGCCGATTGCTCGGAGCGCGCCGCCGCTGCCTTTCGGCGCGCGTCCGCCAAGTGAGCACGCGCCGCCTCGAGCGTGGAACGCGCCGCAGCAGCGTCGGGAAGATCGGCGCTTTCCGCCGCGAGAGCCGCCAAAGCGCGCCCCACTTCCTGGCGCTCGGAGCCAATTCGTTCTGCCTGAAGTGCCAGTGCCTCACGGCGACCGGCCACCGTCGCGCCGTCCCGTCGCAGCGCATCGCCTTGCCGCCGCAATTTCTCCGCGCCTTGCTGCGCCGCACGCCACGCCGCTTCCGCTGCGTCCGCTGCTCGCTTGGCGGCGGCCTCCGCCGCGGCGAGCGCATCGCGGGTCGCACGCGCCGTTGCCGCTCTCTCCGCGGCGGCAGAAAGCCGCTCGCGCAGCAGCAGAAGTCGATTGCGCGCCGTCATTCTCACCGCGGTGACACTCTCGGTCCCGGGTTCCACCGAATAGCCGTCCCAGCGCCACAGGCCGCCGTCTCGCGTCACCAGCGCCTGGCCCGGCGCGAGATCCTGCTGCAGGCGCTCGGCCACCTCCGCAGTCTCGATCAAGCCGATCAACGGCAGGGCGCGTGCCAACGCCGGCGATGCGGGCAACAAGGAAGAGAGCGGAGTGGCACGCTCGGGCAGCGGCGTGAGCGCAACCGCCGCCGGAAGCTCCCGCCAGCGCCGCGCCGGCGCCTCCAAGGCATCGCCAAGTGCGGCCGATGCCGCCGCCTCGAGGCCGGACGGCACGCTCAGCGCCTCTGCAAGAGACAGCCCTTCCCCTCCGCCCCTCTCTCCGGCAGCCAGCACGGCACCAAGCGCCTCGGCTTCGGCCGCGAGACCGGCCTCTTCGGCCGCTGCGGCGGACAGTTTCTCGCGCGCCGCTTCATGCGCGAGGGCGGCCTCCGTTCGGCTCGCCGCACATCGCTCGCGCGCCGCCTCAGCCTCTCGGAGCGCCGCCTCGGAAGCCGCCTCCTCGCGCGCCGCCGCGGCCAGACGCTCGGCATCGACGAGAGCGGCGGCAAGCCGGCTTTCTTCCGCGGCAAGACGCTGCGCATCCTGGGTGAGCCGCCGCTCGCGCTCCTCGAGCCGGCGTCGCTCCTGAGCCAAAGCACCGGCACGCGCCAGGACGGAGGCCGTCGCTTCGGCGGCACGATCGGCCGCCGCTTCCGCGGCTTCTGCCGCCCCGCCCGCTTCCTCCGCTGCCGCACGCGCTGCCTCGGCCGCCGCGGGATAGCGCAGAATGGCGGCCGCGATCTCCTCGGCTTCCGCCGCAAGCCGAGCCTCCGCGGCTGCCGCGTCCTCCGCCAAGGCCGCGCCATGCGCCAGATCCCGGTCCAACTCGGCCAACCGCTGAAGAGAGGCGTCAAGATCGCTCCGGATCCGGGCCTCTTCTGCCACAATCTGCGCGCGCGCCAGGCGTGCCCGTTCCAGCGCGGCCCGGCCGGCTGCCTCCGCCTCGCGCCTCTCCGGCACTTGGGCTGCCGCCTCGGCAGCCACCGCCCCCGCCCTCTCGGCCATCGCCGTCCGGTCGGCAAGCGCGAGCCGCGTCACCCCAAGCACCTGCTCCGCCGCCGCGCACGCGGCCCTCGCACGCTCCCGGGCAATCGCCGAAAGCTCGGCCTCCGCCGCACGGATCGCACCACCCAGATTGCGATACCGGCTGGCCTGCCGTGCCTGCCGGCGCAGGCTCGCAAGCTGCCCCTCGAGCTCTCCCTTGAGCTCCTCCGCTCGGGCCAGATTCGCCTCCGCGGCGGCCAGCTTGAGTTCGGCCTCATGCCGACGGACGTGAAGGCCGGTGATGCCGGCAGCTTCCTCGAGCAGAAGGCGCCGTTCCTCCGCCCGCCCGCCAACCAGGCTCGTAATCCGGCCCTGCGTGACCATCGCGGAGGCACGCGGCCCGCTGCCGAGATCGGCGAACAGGGTCGCGACGTCGCGCCCGCGGACCTCCCGCCCGTTGATGCGGAAGACGCTGCCGCGCCCACGCTCCACGCCCCGGCTGATCGCCAATTCGGCCACCTCGTGAAACGGCACCGGCAAAGGTTGCTCGCCGGCCTCGAGCGAAAGCGTCACCTCGGCAAGGTTGCGCGCCGGCCGGGCGGCACTGCCGGCGAAAATCACGTCCTCCATCTCGCCGCTGCGCATCGCCTTGGCGCTCGATTCGCCCATCACGAATCTGAGCGCCTCGACGATGTTCGACTTGCCGCACCCGTTCGGTCCCACAATGC
>JBOHMN010000109.1:0-9973 GCA_050730175.1 Acetobacteraceae bacterium
CAACCGTCCACGCTTGCTTGCGGCAAAGCCGCTTGGCGGCGCGCAATCAGCACCGCCACGGCGCAGGAAGCCATGCGGGTGCGCTCGCCGTCGGCCCGGCTCGTCAGGATGATCGGCACGCGGGCGCGGATAGCTCGGAACGTCCATGAGATAGACGTGGCTGAGCCATCGGCCGGTTCGCAGGCCGCTGTCCGGCGCAAGCACGGCGTGAAGCAGTTCATCGGTATGCAGCGACCCCTTCATCAGGAGCGCAGCCTCGCCGCGTTTCACCAGCGCCACGGCCTCGGCTGCCGCCGCTTCGCTGTGCGGAACGTCGATCAGCCGATATCCCGAAATATCGACCTTCGCGGCTTCGGCGGCCTTGAGGATCTTTGACTTCGGCCCCACCAAAAGCGGCGTAACGAGACCCGCCTGCGCCGCCTCAACCGCCGCCCCGAGCGCATTCGCGTCGCAGGGATGGGCCACGGCGGTCATCAGCGGTTCGTGCCCGGCCGTCGCGGCGAGCAGGGCTCGGAACCGCGCATGACGGCTGAGTTGCACGTCCGGCAACTCGACGCGGGGTCGGCGTACCTTCTCGGTCGGAGCGCGGACACGCGCCGTGCCGGAGATCACCAATTCAGCCTCCTGGTTGGTGCAGCGGCAGTCCAGCACCAAGTCCCCTTTTTCGGGACGCTTTTCCGTTACCGTCAGGGTCGCAGTGATCCGGTCGCCGATGCTCACGGGATGAAGGAACCGCAGGTCCTGGCCGAGTAGATCGTGCCGGGCCCGGGCAGCTTGGTACCAAGAATCGCGGAGATCAGGCCGGCCTCCAGCATGCCCTGGGCGATGATCTTGTGGAACATGTCGGTATCGGCATAGGCGGGATCCATATGGGCCGGATTGACGTCCCCCGAGATGATGGCGAAGAGTTCGATGTCCTGGCGTGTCACTATCCGGGACAGGCTCGCCCTGTCGCCGACGGCGATCTCATCGAACGTCCGGTTCTCGATCATCGTGCCGGAAGCGGCCGGTTTGGCGCCCTGCACGACAGTCTTCCTTTCCATCATTTTTCACGCACGTACATGCCGGGCGCATCGGCGAGAGCTGGATAGCCCTTGTCAGGAGCGGATAGAGGCGGCGGCGGGACAGACTCGCCGGAGTGCGCGTTCAGCCAAGCGACCCAGTCAACCCACCACGATCCTTCGTGTTCGCTTGCCTCCGCCATCCAATCCTCGGGCGATAGGAACTCTGCCTCTGCCGCTCGGTGCTCGATGCGATAATGGCGTCGCGGATGCCCGGGTTCGCTGACAATCCCGGCATTGTGGCCGCCCGACGTGAGCACGAAGGTGATGTCACCCTCGTTCAGCAGGTGGATCTTGTAGACCGAACGCCAGGGCGCGACGTGATCCCTTTCCGTGCTGACGGCAAAAATCGGCTCTCGAACGGCCGAAATGGTGATCGGCCGGCCTTCGACGCGAAAGCGACCTTCCGCAAGATCGTTGTGCAGGAACATCTTGCGCAAATATTCCGAATGCATGCGGTATGGCAGCCGTGTCGCATCCGCATTCCACGCCATGAGGTCGTTCGGCTGCTCCCGCTCGCCGAGGAGGTAGGTCTTGATCACGCGCGACCAGACCAGGTCGTTCGACCGCAGCATCTCGAAAGCGCCCGCCATCTGGCTGCTGTCGAGATAGCCTTGCCGCCACATGACGTCGTCGAGCAGCGCCAACTGGCTTTCATCGGTGAAGAGCTGCAGTTCCCCCGCCTCGGTGAAATCGGTCTGAGCGGCCAGCATCGTCACCGTTGCCAATCGCTGATCGCCGTCGCGTCCCATCGCGGCCGCGGCGATCGAAAGCAGCGTGCCGCCGAGACAATAGCCGCAGGCATGGATCTTCGCCTCGCCGCAGATGTCGCCGATCGCCTCCAGCGCCGCCATCACGCCGAGCCGCCGATAGTCGTCAAACCCCACGTTCCGCATCTCGGCGGTCGGATTGCGCCAGGAGATGCAGAACACCGTAAAGCCTTGCGAGACCAGATAGCGGATCAGCGAATTGTTGGGCGAGAGGTCGAGGATGTAGTATTTAATGATCCAGGCCGGGACGATCAGGATGGGCTCCGGCCGGACCCGGTCTGTCGTCGGCGCATAGTGAATCAGCTCGATCAGCTCATTGCGCAATACCACCTTGCCCGGCGTGGCCGCGACGTCCTTGCCGACGATAAATCCGCTCGTTTCGTCCATCGGCTGGCCGCTTGCGGCCCGGCGCAAATCGTCGACATAGTTCCGGAAGCCCTTGACGAAATTTCCGCCGGATTCCTTCGCGGTCGCCGCGAGAACTTCGGGATTGGTCAGCGCGAAGTTCGAGGGCGAAAATACGTCGAGGATCTGCCGCGCCCCGAAGGCCACCACCTCGCCATGTGATTTGGCAACGCCCGGCGGCCCTAGCGTCGCGTCCCGCCACCATTCCTCGCCGAGCAGAAACGCCTGGCTGATGACATTGAAGGGCGGGAGAGACCACGCCGGATCTGAAAATCGCCGATCTCCGGCGGCGGGCGCGGTCCAGCGCCCGGGTGCGGACAGCCGCGCCCATTGCCGGCCCACGGCTTGCGCGAGTTCGAGCTGGCGACCCGGCGCGTTTGCCAGATGGAGGGCCCAGTCGAGATAGGCGAGCGTCAGCGAAATCGGAGACAGCGATCCGGTGAAGCGAGCTTCGCGGGCATGCACGAGACGGTCGAGCGGATCCGATGTCGCGCGCTCATCCTCTTGCATCCCCGCCGCGACCGCCGGCGCGGCCTTCGGCGACGGTCTTCGCGCTCGCGGCTCTTTCGACTCTGCCGGAGCGCTCCCGCCTTGCTCCTTCGCCTTCACTTCCGTCTCGACTGGCGCATCCGCGGAATTCTGCGCGCCGGCCTCGGATGGTAGCTCTTCCGGTCCGAGCTCGCTCGCCGCCGTTTGGCTGGCCGACGGTACAAGACGCGGCTCCTCGGCACCCGACGGCTCGGGCGCGCTCCGGCCTGATTGCGCCGATTTCGGCTCCTTGTCGGCCGGGCCGGCGGCACGCTTCTTTGCAGAGGGTAAAGTTGCCATCAGATGCTCCTGGAAAAGAATGGCTCTCGCGACACCATCATGCGCCGCACCGCAAGAAGCGGCGGGCGGCGTTTCGCGAAGACCATATCGCGGTGAACTCCATGGCGGATTGATCCCGATCAATAGCCGGACGCGCGCCTCTCCTTTAGGGCGACTTGAGCGAGATCAAAGCGGCCAGGCTCGAAGCGCGCCACGACGGCCCTGCGCCGGCAGGACCTGGGAGAGCCTCTCCCGCTGCACGGCGCGTACTCAACCATTCCTCAGGAGAGAACGATGCCGGACTCCGTCCAACAACCTAACACCAGAGAATCACAAACACTATTTCCGCCCGATCTCGTAAACGCGCAGGAGCGCAACACCGCTCTGATCACGCGCGCGAACCAGGTGATGATGAACACGGCACGAGCAGTGTGGACAACCGAGATGGAACTCTTCCGGCTCGCATCCGAACAGGCCGCGAAGAGCCTGGCTCCGCCGAAGCTCGGCGACGATCCGACCGCGACGGCATCCGACTACTGCGAGCAATGGCAGGAGGGCTCCGAAAAGCTGCTCACCCATATGCGCACCGTCAACGATCTGGTCCGCAAGTGCGGTTGGGATCTGCTTCAGGTCTATCAGGAGAGTTTGCGGGAGGCCGCCAAGCCTTTCCAGGTGCGCTCCCGCTGATGACCTGACCGGCTTAGCCGCAAGCGCGTCTGCCGCTCGATGCGAAGGCCGGCCGTGCGCAAACCCGAGACGCGTCCGGCCGAGGCAAGCGGCCCTGACGCTCAGGTGATCGGTACGTCGTTGAGAGTGCCCCGAAATCCTCACCGCGCTCGATTGGTGCGTATTGGCGAGATGTACCACGGTTTGGCGGTGGACACGCAGTCCGCGCGAAAGTCCGACGGTTTCCTCCAGGTCGTGGCGGCTCGCACTACACTGCGCTTGCACGTGTGCGCACGGGCTCTTCTCCGCCTCGTGCGTCTCGACCGGCAGCCGTCCGGGCCAAACCCGGACCGGAGATAACGGCCGCGCTTGTCCATTTCTCCAGGAGCGTGATGTTCTGGCCGACAACATTGCCATCGTGAATTTATGAAGGCGGCGTCGTGAGGTGAGGCAATGCTGCTGCCGTCGACACGATAGACCTTGGTCGCACCGCGGGTGACCGCAGGGCCTGATAGGTTATGTACTGAATGGTGCGAAACGTTCGTCCTTTTGTCGTCGCATGCCGTCGATCGATGTTGTTAGGCGCTAATGATTACCTTCAGCGCTCGGGTTTCGGCGGCACGACCGAAAGTGTCATACGCATCCAGGATCTGGTCCAGCCCGAAGTGGTGGGTGATCAGGCGTGTCGGATCGATCTTCTTGGACTGCACTGTCTTCAGCAGCATAGGAGTGGTTACGGTATCGACCAGCCGGGTCGTTATGGTGATGTTCTGGGACCATAGCCGCTCAAGGTGGAGGTCGACCTTCTGTCCATGTACACCAATGTTGGCGATGATGCCTCCGGGCCCGACGAGGTCCTGACAGAGCAGAAAGGTCGCGGGGATGCCGACGGCTTCGACGGCGGTATCCACCCCGCGGCCTCCCGTGAGCGTTTTCACCGTTTCGGCTGCCTTCCCATCCGCGCTGTTGATTGTGTGCGTTGCGCCGAACTGTCGTGCCAGCCCTAAGCGACTGTCGTCGAGATCAATCATGATGATTTCGGCCGGCGAGTAGAACTGCGCTGTCAGGAGTGCGGCGAGACCGATCGGTCCGGAGCCGACGATGGCAACCGTCGAGCCGGGCGCAATTTTGCCGTTGAGAACGCCGCATTCGAAGCCAGTCGGCAGGATGTCGCTCAGCATGACCAGCGCCTCCTCGTCGGCGCCATTAGGAATCGGATAAAGGCTGGTGTCGGCGTGCGGGGTCCGGACATATTCGGCCTGGGTGCCGTCGATCTCGTTGCCGAGAATCCAGCCACCCGTCGTGCAGTGCGAATACATGCCGCGCCGGCAATACTCACACCTGCCGCAGGCCGAGATACACGAGATGAGAACGTGATCGCCCACTTTGAAGGCAGCCACGCCGGCACCGATGCTATCGACGATACCGACGCCTTCGTGACCGAGAATGCGCCCGGGTGCGCAGGTTGTCACATCACCCTTGAGGATGTGCAGGTCGGTGCCGCAGATCGTGGTCTTGACGATCTTGACGACGGCGTCGCCGGGCCCCTGGACCTCGGGCTTGGGACGGTCTTCGAGCACCTTCATCCCAGGTCCGCGATAGACCAGTGCTTTCATCGTAGCCTCCCATAACGCAATGGATTGCGGTCTCGCGCTTCGCCGCGACGCCCGGGCAAGGAAACAATCTGCCGGCGCATACTGCCTTGACCTGGATCAAGGCCTTCCGCGGGACCGCCGCCAGGATGTGGCAAACGAGTATCCAGGGATTTCCCTGACTCCGGCCCTTGAGGCGGTCAGCGGTCCGGAATGGAATGCACGGGCGGCCCGGCTCTTGATCGGGGACAGTGTCTTTCAGGTGCGAATATTCAAGGGCGGGGGTACGGTGGATTGCCTTATACACAGAAGTCCGTGATCGGAAAGGTTGATGGCCGAGACGCTCAGCTCACCCACCGCCGTCACTTATGACGACCGCGAGTTCGGGCTCGCCATGGAAGCGGCCGAAGTCGGCGCATGGCGCTGGGACGTCGCGGCCGGCATCCTCCATTTGTCGACCGCGGCGCGGGCGTTGTTGGAGCTTCCCGAGAGCGCGGCGGCCTATTCGGCATTCCTGGCTCGCGTTCATCCCGCCGATCGCATGAGCGTCGAGCGCTCGATGCGTGAGGCCAGCGACCGCGGCGAGGTGTACGATCTCGATTTCCGCACCTCTTCATCCGACGGGATAGGCCGCTGGCTGCGCCTGTGCGGCCGGGCCCACAGCCGCCAGGGCAGGGGAACTGAAGCCTGGGGTATCTTGATCGACGTCACTCGCCGCAAAGCGGCAGAGGAAGCCAAAAGTCGGCTGGCGGCAATCGTCGCGTCGTCGGAGGATGCAATCATCGCCAAGACGCTCGAAGGGATCGTTACTGACTGGAATGCGGGCGCGGAGGGCATCTTCGGCTATTCGGCGGAGGAGATGATCGGCAAGCCGGTTTCGCTGCTGCTGCCGCCGGGCCAGGAGGATGAAGGGGCGAGTATCCTGGAGCGGCTGAAGCGGGGCGAGCGGGTAGAGCATTTCGAGACAAGCCGTCGCTGCAAAAATGGCAACATCATCGACGTCTCGCTCACTATCTCGCCGCTGCGGGACCATGACGGGCGCCTGGTCGGGGCATCGAAGGTCGCGCGCGATATCACCGCAAGCAAGCGCGCTCAAATGGCCCTGGCGGAGCGCGAGGCTCATCTGCAATCCGTCCTTGATACCGTACCCGATGCGATGATCGTCATCGATCCCCAGGGCATTATCCAATCGTTCAGCGCCACCGCCGAGCGCCAGTTCGGCTATCGGGCCGACGAGGCGATCGGCCGCAACGTCAGCATGCTGATGCCGTCGCCCTATCGGGAGCAGCATGACAGTTATTTGAAGCGCTATCTCGTCACCGGCGATCGCCACGTCATCGGCATCGGTCGGCTCGTCGCTGGTCGGCGCAAGGATGGTTCAACGTTCTCGATAGAGCTGTCTGTGGGCGAAGTCCGAGCTGGGCAGCGTCGAGTTTTCACCGGTTTCGCCCGTGATCTGAGCGAACGAGAGGAGTCACAGAAGCGGCTGCAGGATTTGCAGGGTGAGCTCATCCGGATGTCCCGGTTCACCGCCCTCGGCGAGATGGCCTCCACGCTGGCGCACGAGCTCAACCAGCCGCTGTCGGCGGTTGCGAACTACTTGAAGGGTGCGGGGCGGCTCCTCGCGGGCGATCAGCCGGAGGCGGTGCGGATGGCGCGCGAGGCGATGGAGAAGGCGGTGGAACAGGCGTTGCGTGCCGGCCAGATCATCCGCCGCCTACGCGATTTCGTGGCTCGCGGCGAGAGTGAGCGCCGGCTCGAGAACCTGGCCAAGCTGATCGAGGAGGCCAGCGCGCTCGCCTTGGTCGGCGTCAAGGAAGCCGGGGTGCGGGTCTCCTTCCAGCTGGATCCGCAGGCGGAGGCGGTGTTTGCCGACAAAATTCAGATCCAGCAGGTGCTGCTGAATTTGATCCGCAACGCCGTCGAAGCGATGCAGGAGTCGGTCACGAGCAAGTTGGTGGTGGCGAGCCAGAAAGTCGACGAGGAGACCGTCGAGGTGAGCGTTACCGATACCGGCTCAGGGATTTCCGAGGAGATCGCGGCCCGGCTTTTCCAGCCGTTCGTGACCACCAAACGGAACGGCATGGGGGTCGGGCTGTCGATTTCACGCACGATCGTCGAGGCGCATGGCGGCCGTCTGTGGGTCGAACGCAACCCGGTGGGCGGGACCATCTTCCGACTGACGCTGAAAACGACGGCCAGCGCGGAGGCACTCGAGGATGGTACCTAGCGCGGTCATTCATTTGATCGACGACGATGAGGGCGTGCGGGAATCGCTGGCGTTTTCGCTGACCACGGCAGGTCTTGCCGTCCGGACCTACGACTCCGCGGTCGCCTTTCTGGAGGCGCTTCCGGGCGTGCAGCCAGGCTGCGTCGTGACGGATGTCCGCATGCCCGGCATTGACGGGCTCGAGCTGCAGCGTCGCCTTAACGAGCAAGCCGTAAACATGCCTGTCATCATCATCACCGGCCACGGCGATGTGCGATTGGCGGTCGAAGCGATGAAGGCGGGCGCGATCGACTTCATCGAGAAGCCGTTCGACGACAACGTCCTGCTCTCCGCCATTCACAGCGCGATCGAGCGTTACGACAGGTCCGGGGAACGAGACCTGGAGGCCGCCCGAACCCGGGCCCGTCTGGCGTCACTATCACCACGGGAGAACGAAGTCCTTCAGGGGCTGCTCGCGGGGCATCCGAACAAGACGATCGCCTATGATCTTAAAATCAGCGCACGGACCGTCGAGGTCCATCGGGCGAAGGTCATGACCAAGATGAGGGCGAACAGCCTGTCCGAACTGGTGCGGATGGCGCTTGCTGCCGATCTGCTGTCGAGTGGACAGTGAGCACCTAGGGTTGCGCCAGATCAAGGCGGTCGGGGTGGTTCGCGTCCAGGATGACCGTCGGCGCAACCTGAGAGGCGGCTCGAAATGAGCCGGCGGAGCCCCCGATTCGATGAGCACAGGATCGCATCTCATCCTCGTTGTCGACGACGATCCGGCCGTTCGCGAATCGCTCAAATTCGCTCTCGAGCTGGAGGGACTAGAGGTCCATGCCTGCGCCGGAGGAGCTGATCTGCTCGGCCATCCGCACTTGATGCGTGCCGATTGTCTCGTTCTCGACGAGCGAATGCCTGGCACGGACGGGTTCGAGGTGCTGAGCGCGTTGGAAGCGCGCAACTGTCGCGTGCCTGTCATCCTCATTACGGATCATGCCACCGCAGCGGTTCGCCGGCGTGCCGCAATCGCCGGCGTGCGGCATGTTGTCGAGACGCCGCTACTCGGCAGCGCGCTGATCGAAAGCATCACCGATATCTTGAATTAGCGGCCCGGCCCGCTCGCGACTGCTGGCGCGTGGACGCAATCCTGCCGCTGCCACGCGGATGCTACGTAGAATCCCTTAGACTATAACACAATATCCGATCGTTCCGACGGTCAGTAGACAGGAGTCGCCCATTGACCGAAGGAGGCCCCCATGGCGACGTCGCTTGCCATTTCGCGCAATCAAGCATCAGCAGTCGGACCCGCGATCATTGCGCGGCCATCGCAGCAACAGACCGATTTCCAGGCCGGATGGGAGCGGGCGCTTTCGACAACTGGGTCGGTGCAGCATTTTGCCCAGGATCGCGAAATCTACGGCGAAGGCGATGGAGCGGACACCTTCTTCAAAATTGTGTCCGGTGTCGTTCGGACCTGCAAGTTTCTCAGCGACGGGCGGCGGCAGATCGATGCTTTTCATGTTGAAGGCGACATCTTCGGCTACGAACCGGGCGCGGAACACCGGCTGTCGGCCGAAGCGGTCTCGGATTGTACCGTCATTTCCTATCGGCGGCACGGCGTGGAGCGGTTGGCAGCAAGCAACGAGGCGCTGTCGCGGCAACTGTTCTCCTACGCGATGCACAACATGGCGCGGGCGCAGGACCATTCGCTCCTGCTGGGACGCAGAAGCGCCGTCGAGAAGGTGGTGGCATTCTTGATGGAATGGGCAGACCGTGCGCCGCACACTGAGACGATCGCACTCGCGATGACACGGCAGGACATCGCGGACTACTTGGGCCTGACCATGGAAACCGTCTCGCGCACGCTTTCCCAGCTGGAGAGGGACGGCATGATCGAACTTTCGACCGCACGTCAGGTTCGGTTCAGGAACCCCGTCGCATTGCGCGCGCTGAACGCGTGAAGAACACTATTCGTCAGGAGGCCTGCTCTGCTTCGAGGGCGTGCCGCGACCCGGCCACGAGTTGCGCTTCCTCCGCCTGGTAGGCTGGCGACGAAGTGCTTCATCAAACACACCTTCCTGTGGCTGCTCTTCCGTTGATAACACTGAGAGGCAGCCGTGCGGCAACGACGACGCTTCGATTGTGGTTTTTGCAGGGGTGAAAAATGTCGACCGGGGTCAACAAGGACGAGACCAGCGCACACACGGGGCGGCTTACCCCGCAACAGCTACGCCTGCTGAACGCCTGGTGGCGCGCCGCCAATTATCTGTCGGTCGGCCAAGTCTATTTGCTCGCCAATCCGCTGCTGCGCGAACCGTTGAAAATCGAACACGTCAAGCCGCGCCTCCTCGGGCATTGGGGGACGACGCCAGGCCTCAACTTCGTCTATGTCCACCTCAACCGCATCATCAAGGAACGGGATCTCAACGTCCTCTTTGTCGCGGGCCCGGGTCATGG
>JBOHMN010000110.1:0-4145 GCA_050730175.1 Acetobacteraceae bacterium
CTGCTTCAGCTCGGCCAGCGGCAGACCATCGATCTCTGGCGGGACGACCATAGGGAGCTTGAATCGAACCGCCCCGCGTCGGAGCAAGAAAAAAATCCGCCCCCGCCCGGAATTTTGCCCCTCTTAATCTATCGGTTTGTCACCTACTCCTTCACCCGATTGCCCTGCCCGTCCGATTGACTCCCATCGGCGAACGTGCCAGACTTGCATACTTTCAAGCCTGAGCGAACCAATCTTGCAAGTGGAGGAGACGCTGTGCACATGCCAGCCCGACCCGGGTTGCGCTCCGCGGTAGCTGCCGGAACGTTCGCGCTGCTGCTCGCGATGATGGCTCCTTGTGCCGCAAGGGCGGCGGATGGGACGATCAGCATCGGCGTTCCCGTCGGTTTGAGCGGGGCCAACAGCGTCACATCGCCTTCATTGGTGCAGGCGGCACGGCTCGCCGTCGCACAGATCAATGAGAAGGGCGGAATCCTCGGAAAAAAGCTCGTCCTTGATTTTGCAGACGACCAGACGTCGACCAGTGGGGCGGCGAAAGCGTTCACGTCGCTCGTCTACGGAAAGCACGTGGACGTGTTGATCACGGCAGAAACGAGCGCGGCTCGCAATGCCGGGATGCCGATCGTTAATCGCAGCCATACGCCTTATATTTACACTTCCTTCTACGAAGGGGGCGCGTGCAGTCCCTGGCTTTTCATCGATGCATGGGTGCCGGTACAGGCGGTCTCCCCAACGGTCGATTATTTCATGAAGGCGAAGGGCGCGAAGACATTCTTCCTGGTCGGGAACGATTATGTCTATGGCCGCCTTCTTCTGGGCTACACGAAGAAAGCGATTGAAGCCCATGGCGGCAAGGTCGTCGGCGAGGAATACTTGCCGATTGCCGACTCGAACTGGGCTCCGATCATAAGCCGCATCAAATCCTCCCACGCGGAGGCCTTGATCAGCGCGACCGCCGGCGGCGAACCAAACGTGACCCTCGCCAAGCAACTGCAAGGGGCGGGGATCAAGATCCTGTTCGCGAACATGTCTCTTGACGAGAACACGGCGAAGGAGATCGGCCCCGCGGCAGCGGGCACCTATATCATCCAGTCGTACCTTACGAGTATAGACAATCCGCAGAACGAGGCCTTCCAGGCCGATCTCCGAAAGATGTTCGGCAAGGACGCGAAGGTTCCGAACGAGCTTTCGGAACCGGAATATGACGGAATCTACCTTTATAAGGCAGCGGTGGAGAAGGCCCATTCGACGGAGCCGGAGAAGGTCGTCAAGGAGCTTCCTCTCGTAACCTTCGACGGGCCACGCGGTCCGGTCGGCATGTCCGACGAGCACCACGCACCGCTGACGATGTACCTCGCCCAGGTGCAACCGGATCTCTCCGTCAAGATCGTCCGAAAATACCCGAACGTATCGCCGGGCAATCAGTGCCCGAACCTGAAGTAGACTCGGAGCGCAAGGTTTTTCGCGCGGCCCAGGCTCCCGATTATCGTTGATGGCGGTTCGGGGTGGCGCGACCCGACGCATGACAGGCGGAGCTCCAGGTGCAAAAGCGTAACGAACTGACTGTAGCCTCAGATCCTTCTCTCCGATCCCTCTTGCGGGCCGCAGGTTCAGCCGCGGCTTTAGCCGTGGTGCTCGGCATTTTGTCTCTGCCCGCCACCGCGGACGCGGCCGGTGGGACGATCAAGATCGGTGTCCCGGTGGGCCTGAGCGGCGCGAACAGCGTCGTCGCACCCTCAGTGGTGCAAGCGGCGCGCCTTGCCGTGGCCGAGATCAACGCCAAGGGGGGAATCCTCGGCCGGAAGGTCGCGCTCGAGATTGCCGACGACGGGAGCGGTGCGGACGGCGCGGTGAAGGCGTTCACCTCCCTGATATTCCGTGACCACGTGAACGCACTCATTTCCATGGAAACCAGCGCCGCGCGAAACGCTGGCCTTCCCGTGGTCTCCCGCGGGCACACTCCCTACATCTATACCTCGTTCTACGAGGGCCACTCCTGCAGCCCGTGGATGTATGTGAACGGGTGGGTCCCTGATCAACAGGTCCCGCCCATGATCAACTACTTCGTGGACGTCAAGCACGCGAAGACCTTCTTTCTGGTCGGCAACGACTACGCATTCGGCCGGGGAATGCTCGGCTTTGCGCGTAAATATATTGAAGCACACGGGGGCAAGGTGCTGGGGGAGGAGTATCTCCCGATGGACGCGACCGACTGGTCGCCCGTGCTGAGCAAGGTGCGGGCTGCGCACCCCGACGCGTTAATCAGCTCGACCGCGGGTGGCGCGCCGAACGTGACCCTGACAAAGCAGCTTCGAGGCGCTGGAATCAAAGTGCTGTTCGGCAACCTGGCGCTGGACGAAGGTACGGCAAAAGCGATTGGCCCGCAGGCGGCCGGAACCTATATGGTCCAATCCTATCTGACCAGCATAGACAGGCCACAAAACAAGCAGTTCCTGGCGAGCCTCAAAAAAATGTTCGGCAACGAGATGAAGGTACCGAATGATCTCTCGGAACCCGAATATGACGGAATCTACCTTTACGAGAAAGCAGTCGAGAAGGCTGGCTCGACCAACTCCCGCGCGGTCCTGAAGGAGCTGCCGCTCGTGACGTTCGACGGCCCGCGCGGACCGGTCCGCATGTCCGATGAGCACCACGCGCCCCTGACGATGTACCTCGGGCAGGTCCAACCGGATCTTTCGGTGAAGGTCATCCACACCTACCCGGACGTGTCACCAGGGAACCAGTGCCCGAACCTTAAATAGGCAAGCCGCCGAACGCCTGTGGCCGACCTCGCGCTCGACATTGTTACGACCGCGGGCGTGCTTTTTGCCGTCTCGGTCGGCCTGCTCATTATTTTCGGTATTCAGAAGATCATCAGCTTCGCGCACGGGGCGTTCCTGACCATCGGCGGCTATGCTTCCGTGATCGTCGCGGCGATGCATTGGAATCCCTGGCTCGCCTTGCCCGTCGCGTTCGTGGTCGGGACTGCAATCGGGGCAGCGGTCGAACGCGTGATCATCCGGCCATTGTACCGCCGGCCTTTGGACGCGATTCTGGCGACCTGGGGCCTCGCCATCGTCATCGTCCAATTGGTCACCATAGGTTTCGGACGCGGAGTACAGCTCGTGCAGAGCCCGCTTTCGGGCGCGATGGGCGTTCTCGGCACGGATTATTCCCGTTATCGATTGGCGTTCCTCGGCGTTTCGATCTTCATCGGGCTCCTGCTCGCCCTGGCTCTCTATGGAACAAGGTTGGGCCTGACCGCCCGGGCAGTGATCATGAATGAAGACCTGGCGCGGAGCCTCGGGATCAACAGCAGTCGCGTGAACTTCATTACCTTCAGCCTCGGCTCGGGCCTGGCAAGCCTCGCGGGAGCGCTGCTGACGCCGCTGGTAAGCGTCGATCCGATCATGGGCGTGACATGGCTGTTGAATGCTTTCATGCTCGTGCTCGTTGCAGGATCATCTTTGGTCAGCTTGGCGGCCGCGTGCCTGGTTCTTGGTGGCGCACAGGTCGTGGTGAGCACCTACGGCAATCCGATCCTCGGCGGCCTCACCATCGTGGTACTCGCCGCAATTGTCCTCAGGGTGCGGCCTGCCGGATTTGCTCGTGGCTGAACAATCGGTGGTTCACCCCGCGGGGCAGCTTCCGTCGGAGGATCTCTGCTCCGAACTGGTCCGAGCAGGAGGGCTATGCCTGGCCGCCTTCATTCTGGTGGGAATCGGGCCCTTCGTACTCGGCGAGTATTCGGTCGATATCCTGATTCGTTCGTTTCTCTATGGCGCCATTGCCGTAACGCTCGATATCCTCTGGGGCTATACGGGGATCCTCTCGTTTGGCCAATCCGCGTTCTTCGCCATTGGGGCATACGCGGCCGGCCTTACCTTCACGCATATCGGCCTGACGCCACTCACGGCAGTAGGGGCGTTGATCGCGGGCGCGGTCGCAGGCGGACTGGTCGGTGCGCTCGTCGGGTGGCTGGCGTTCGGCTACGGCGTCTCCGAGTTCTATATCGCCATCGCGACCCTTGTACTCTCGGTTGTCGTCGTGCAGCTCCTGTACTCGGGAGGCGCTTTCACCGGCTCGAGCAGCGGTTTGTCCGGATTCACGACGTTCAACCTCTCCATGGACGCATGGTTCTGGAT
>JBOHMN010000111.1:0-11124 GCA_050730175.1 Acetobacteraceae bacterium
CCTCGGTTCGGGTGGACTCTGGGGCCAGGGCTTTCTCCATGCGTCGCAGGGGCGGCTCGACTTCCTGCCAGAAAAAGAGACGGATTTTATCTTCACGCTGTTCGCCGAGCAGTTCGGTTTCGTGGGCTCGATGGCACTCGTTTGCCTGCTCGCTCTGATCGTCTTCACGGCGGGCGCGATCGCGCTCTCTTCGCGACATCAGTTCGGGCGGCTGGTTGCTTTTGGGATCGGCATGAATTTCTTCCTGTATGTATTTGTCAACCTTGCGATGGTGATGGGGTTGATCCCAGTCGGCGGAGTGCCGCTGCCGCTGATTTCGTATGGCGGCTCGGCGCTGCTGACAACGATGGCGTCCTTTGGCATCCTGCTTTCGATCCAGGTGCACCGCGACGTCGATTTCACGGTCAAGCGCGAAGCGGCATGACAGGCTTCGGGTCGCCTGCGGCGTTTCATTGGCGGCCGGGAAGGCGAGCGTCAGGAGACTGTGATCTGGCCGCCAGCAGTTCCAGGACCGCTTGAGCGGCGGCTTCCGAAGGTGTCGCCGACGGAGGCGCAAGGCTCGCGAGGACTGGCGCGAAGGCAGCACGCTGTGCGGAGGCAGCCGTGTTGTCGTCGAGGAGGGTTATGAGGGCGGCCGCCAGGCGTTCCGGGGTGCAGCACTCCTGCAAAAGCTCGGGTACCACCTCGCGCTCGGCCAGGAGGTTCACAAGCGAGGCGTGCGGCACGGTGACAAGACGGCGGGCGATCAGTGCGGTGATCGGGTTGAGCCGGTAGGCGATCACCATCGGCACCGCACCCAGCGCGAGCTCCAGTGCTGATGTTCCAGATTTGCACAGCGCTGCAGATGCAGCAGCGAATGCGTCAGCTTTTTCGTCCGCACTCTCGGGGACAATTGGTGCGAGTGGCCAGCCGGCGAGCACAGATGCAAGGGAGGAGCGGACTGCCGGGGTTGCCGGCACGACGGGACGCAACCCCGGATGGCGGGTCAGAAGGAGCCCGAGTGCAGCGCCGAAGATGCCACCGTGTCGTGCAACCTCGCCCGGCCGGCTGCCAGGCATGACGATCAGGATCGGTTGATCGGCAGGGATCTGATGGCGCGCCCGGAAGCGCTGCGGATTACCTTTGTCGAGTGCCGATTCGAGCACTGGGTGGCCGACGAAGCTTGCGGGGAGATGGTGGCGGGTGAAGAAAGCGGGCTCGAAGGGGAACAGGCAGAGCAGACGCTCCCAGAGGCCGGGGAAGCGCCGGACACGGCTCTGCCGCCAAGCCCAGACTTGCGGCGCAACGTAGTGGGCGCGTGGAATTCCAAGCGGGCGGATGGCGCGTAGAAGCCTGAGTGTGAAGCCCGGGCTATCGATGGTGACGACCGTGTCCGGTCGGAGACGGGCGATGTCGGCGGCGGACTCGTGGAGGCGGCTCTGAATGAGCCTGAGGCGCGGCAGCACCTCGACGAGGCCCATGAGTGCGAGGTTCTCGAACGGAAACAGGCTGGCGAGGCCGCCTGCCTGCATCAGCGGGCCGCCGACGCCCGCGAAGCGGATGCCGGGGGCGTGCCTTGCGAGCGCGGCCATCAGACGCGCCCCGAGTACGTCGCCGCTCGGCTCTCCGGCGATGAGCCAGATCAGCGGCATCCGCCGGCTCCGGCAGCGGCGGCGAAGCGGATCACTGTGTGGCGGCGCGCGGCGGCTCCTCCGGGGCGCGCATGGCCTCGGCTTCCGCGCGCAGGCGTCGGAAGCTCAGGCGGCTATAGGGCAACATGCCGACGTAGATGAGAGCGAGCAGGGCCAGCGCCCCCCATGGATCGGCGATCAGGAAGGCGGCGTAGGCGCCGGTGCCGAGCATGAGCGGCAGGACGTATTCTGCCGGCACCTTGAAATTCTTGAATGACCAGACCGGCAGGGTGGAGACCAGCAGGCCGGCGGTGCCGATCAGCACGAAGGCGCAGAAGATCGGGAATTGTGCGGCGTCGACGAGCCATCTCCAGCCCAGTGACTGCGCTTCCAGTCCGACGAAGAGGGGGAAGAGGGCGATCCCAGCGCCGGCTGGCGCCGGCACGCCGGTGAAGAAGTTGTGGACGTAGGCGGGTGCCGGCGAGGCATCGAGGGTCGCGTTGAAGCGTGCGAGGCGGAGGGCCATGCATACTGCGAACAACAGTGCGGGGACGAACCCGAACCCGCGCCATTCCGCAAGCGACCAGAGATAAATCGTGAAGGCAGGTGCGACACCAAAACAGATGAAGTCGGTGAGGCTATCGAATTCTGCGCCGAACCGCGAGGTTCCCTTCAGCAGGCGAGCGAGCCGTCCGTCCAACCCATCGATGCAACCCGCGACGACGATCGCGATGGCCGCCGGCGCGAAGCGACCTTCGAATGCGAAACGAAGCGCGGTGAGCCCCGCGCACAGGCCGAGCAGCGTCATGATGTTCGGCACTACACGATTGAATGAGGGGCCTCTGAAGCGGGGCCGGGTGCGCGGGCGCAGCCGTCCGGAAATACGTCGTATCGGCGAAACTCGGGCAGGCTCGGGACGCGGCCAGCCGGAGGGGCTCATCGCTGAATACTCATCGCTCGAGGTGCGCGACCACGGTTTCGCCGCCGACCATGGTTTGGCCCTCGGCCACCAGTGGTGGAACGCCCTCGGGGAGGTAGAGGTCGGTGCGGCTGCCGAAACGGATGATGCCGAAACGGGTGCCGGCGACAACGGCGTCTCCCTCGCGCACGGAGCAGACGATGCGCCGCGCGATCAGGCCGGCAATTTGCACCACTGCGATCTCGCGTCCGTCGGCAAGGCGGATCGTTATCGCGTTGTGCTCGTTGGTCGCTGCGGCATCGCGGTCCGCGGCGTTACGGAAGCGGCCGTGCCGGTAGGCGATTCGGGTAATGGTACCGTCGGCGGGGATGCGGTTCACGTGCACGTCGAGAACCGAGAGGAAGGTAGCAATTCGCCAACGCGGTGCCGTGCCAAGCCCGAGATCGGCCGGTGGCACCGTGGCTGCAACCGATACCACTCGCCCGTCTGCCGGGGCCAACAGGACGCCGTCACGGTCTGGCGCCACACGTTCCGGGTCCCGAAAGAAGTAGAGAAGGAGAAGAATGCAGACGAAGGCGAGCCACGCCAGCCAGTGGGCGACCAGAAGGCCGAGCAGGAAAAGGATTGCCGCACCGATCAGAAAGGGCCGGGCAGCCGGGTGTGGCGATGCAAGATGAAAGGGTTCGACGAACGCCATGAGGAGGGGTTTATGGGGGTCGCAATGACGCCCTGCAAGCGTCGCGTGAACGTCAATCATGCATGCCCGCGGCGCTTTCCGGCGCCGGTAGCCTGAAGGATTGAGCAGGATAGACCAAGTCGGGATCGTGGATTTGGCTCCCGCTGGCCTAGAAAATCAGCATGTCGCGCATGCCACTTCCTCAGGTGCGCTGGGCAATCGGCCAGGGGTACTGGCCGGGCTGCACGGCCGCGATATTGCCCGTGCTATGCGTGACCGAGCGCACCGTGCGGTCAAGGGGCATGGCACTGCGTGCGAAGACCTTACCGGCGGAAGAGAGCCGGGCGAGCCGGACGTCATGCCAACCGGGTGTTACCGGGCCGGTTAGAACGTGTTCAGGTTGACTGAACACGCTCTATGTTCGCTTTCTCGAGGAATTTCATCACCCTGACCGGCATCTGGCGATTCCAGTCGGGCTGATATTGCTCTAGGTTGAGCGACCAATGACAGCTCGCGCCAGCGGGCACCTCGCCCAGCAAATGGTCATCGAAGTCGATGCGCGGTTCTGCGCCTGATGGCCGGTGGCGGACGAAGCTCACAAAGCCTGCCGTCTCGTATTGGATGAGGTCGAGGTTGAAGGATCTTGCCCTCCCGCCAGCCGGCGGTGGGGCTTCGAGCGGAGGTGGTTGTGCCGGGGAATCGAGCATTGAAACCCCTGCGATAGCCCGCGGGTGCGGCACGATCACGACCACTTTTTCCGATCCTGCGACGGTCGCGTTGTTCGGCAGGCTAACGGAAAGTGTGAGGGTGTGGGCACCCGGTGGTAACGGCTTCCGCGGGACGAGAACCCACTGGCCCTCAGGATCGGAACGGGCGGCGCCGATAGTCGTGCTGCCGGCGCTGACCGTCACGATGGACCCGGCGGCTGCCCGACCGGCGACGACCAGGCGTCGGGATGGGTCGATGCGGACGACGTCAAAGCTTGGTGCGATGCTTCGTGCCGATGCATGGGACGCGCTCCCCCGAACGGTGCGCGCCGACGGCGGCGGGGTGGCGGGCGGCGCGGGTTTTTGGGGCGATCACTCTCACCAGAGGCCCGGGCGGACCGAACGGGTAAGGCTCCCATCGCACCAGAGCAATGCCCGCGGCGCTGCAAACGAGCCCAAGCAACGCCAGAAGCACGGGGGCTGTGCATGGCGGGCCTTCCTTCTCTCGAGGGGCCTTCTGCCATGGACCCAAGCTAGTCCATTGTCCCCGGCGTCGCAATGATGCGGACATGACGGATACCGTGACGGCGGGCGGCCAACCGGCCTCGCGCGCCCAGAGCGAAGAAGGCGGAGAGACCAAAGCGCCGCCTGGGATGCGTCAGGTTTGCGTGTGGGACCCGGCGACGAGGCTGTTCCATTGGGCGATCGCGTTTTTGGTGGCGTGGCTTTATGTGACCTGGCGGGTCAACTGGATGGGCTGGCACGTGCGGGGCGGAGAGGCGCTGCTGGCACTCTTGGTGTTTCGCTTCCTTTGGGGATTCTTCGGGGCGGAGACGGCCCGCTTTGCTCACTTCGCCGCCTCACCCGCGAAGGCATTTCGCCACCTGGTGGAGTTTTTTCACCGTGAGCCCGACACGCGGATCGGCCACAATCCGGCGGGTGGTTGGATGGTCTTTGTCATGCTCGGCCTTCTGCTGTGCGAGGTGCTGACGGGGCTCTACGTGAACAACGACGTGGCCGACGAAGGTCCGCTCACCGAGATCGTGCCGGTGCCAATTGCCAACGGCATCACCGATCTCCATGCGATCCTCTGGGATCTGATTCTCGCGGCGATCGTGCTGCACCTACTCGCGATCCTGGCCTACGCTGTTATAAAGGGCCAGAATCTCGTCGGGCCGATGCTGAGCGGGAGGAAACGCCTGCCAGAGGCACTCGCGACGCCGCACCAAGAGTCTCTGGTACGGGCGGCTGTTTTGTTTGCGGTGGCAGTGGGCGCTGCCGCACTCATATCGTACTCGATCTAAACGGAGACACGCCGCCGGTCGCCCGCTTCAGACTGAAGCCCGCTCGTGAAGTGACTGAGCGATCAGCGGAATGCGTCAATGCGCGCGCCCTGATGTGCCGAGACTAGACGTTGAAGCGAAACAGCATCACGTCTCCGTCCTGTACCACGTAATCGCGTCCCTCGATACGTAAGCGCCCGGCGTCGCGCGCACCGCCCTCGCCTTTGCAGGCGATGTAATCCGCGTACGAGATCGTTTCCGCAGCGATGAAGCCTCGCTCGAAATCACCGTGGATCACGCCGGCGGCTTGCGGTGCGCGCGTGCCGCGTTCGATCGTCCAGGCGCGGGTCTCTTTCGGCCCGGCGGTAAAGAACGTGAGCAGATGCAAGAGCTTGTAGCCGGCGCGAACTATCCGATCGAGCCCGCTGTCGGCGAGACCGAGGCCAGCCAGGAACTCGGCTCGCTCCGCCGTGGGCAGGCGCGCGATTTCTGCTTCCAATGCCGCCGAAACGACGACAGCGCGTGCTCTTTCGTTGGCGGCGTATCTGGCGACGGCCTCCGAGAAGGTATTGCCGGTTGCCCTGGCCTCTTCTCCAACGTTGCAGACATAGAGCAGAGGCTTTGCCGTCAGAAGCTGGAGGCGGCGCAGCCCGACGGGAGGTGCGGAGGCAAACGCGCGCGCCGGCTTTCCGTCGCGAAGCAGGGCGAGGATCGGCTGGATGAGTTCACGTGTTGCCTGGCTTTCGCGATCCCCGCCACGGGCGCGCTTCTCCAAGCCAGGTAGCCGCCGCTCCAGACTCTCGAGATCGGCGAGCATCAATTCGGTCTCGACAATGCCGGCGTCACGAAGCGGATCGATGCTGCCCTCGACGTGTACGATGTTGGGGTTCTCGAAGCAACGCAGCACATGCACGATTGCATCGACTTCGCGGATATGCCCGAGGAACTGGTTGCCGAGCCCTTCTCCTTTCGAAGCTCCGCGCACCAGCCCGGCAATATCGACGAATTCGAGGCTCGTCGGCACGGCGCGTGCCGAGTGGGCAATTTCGGCCAACGCGTCGAGACGGCGATCGGGTACGCCGACACGGCCGATATTCGGTTCGATCGTGCAGAATGGATAGTTCGCGGCTTCTGCCGCGGCCGTCTCGACGAGGGCGTTGAAAAGGGTCGATTTGCCGACATTGGGCAGGCCGACGATGCCGCAGTTGAAGCCCATCAGGGTTGCCTCGACACGCTGAGTGCGAGCCTCGACATGAACTCGTCTGCCCGCCCCTTGACCAAGAGCGGCGCCTCTTTTGCCAATGTCGCGAGCACCGCTTCGAGCCAGAGTTCGCGATCGTTGGGAGAAAAATTGCCGAGGACGTGGCCGAGGACGCGGTCCTTCCCGGCGGGGTGGCCGATGCCCAACCTGACGCGCCAGTAGCCGCGGTCACCGAGGGAGCGGTCGATGCTGCGCAGGCCGTTGTGGCCGGCCGCGCCGCCGTCTTGCTTGACCCGGACCTTCCCCGGAACGAGGTCGATATCGTCATGGAAAACCGTGATGGCACCGGCGGAAAGTTTGTAGAAGCGCGCTGCCGCCTGCACAGAATCGCCCGAGAGATTCATGTACGTGAGCGGCTTCAGTGCGATCACCCGTTCTCCGCCCACCACTCCTTCAGCAAGGAGGCCGTGAAAGCGCCGGCGCCAAGCGGAAAAACCGTGCGAACCGGCGATCACGTCGAGGGCCATGAAACCGATATTGTGGCGGTTCAGAACCATCGCGGGCTCGGGATTGCCGAGCCCGACCCAAAGCAGCACCGCTCAGAGCGGCTCGCGCCGGAGGCGGATCGCGGAGCGACCATCAGGCGCTTCAATCCGATCGACCGGGCGGAGGAGGGCACGCGCTGTCACTCTGAACAGGCTCCGGACCGGCGGCCGCCTCGCCGGACCATTCACTCCTTCTTTGCCGGCGCGGCGGCTGGCTTCGCCGGCGCAACGGCTGAGGCGGGCGCCTGTGGGGCAGCAGCTGGCGCGCTGCCCGGCGCGGCGGCGGCAGCGGCGGCCTCGGCAGTCGCCTCGACCATCTTGGTGGGCGGTGCCACCGACGCGATGACGAAGTCCCGATCTGCGATGATCGGGCGGGTTCCTTCGGTGGCGCGGAGGTTCGACCAGCGCACGGTATGGTTGATGTCGAGACCACTTAGATCTGCTTCGAAATGCGCGGGCACCCGGTCGGGGTCACAATAGACCTCGACGCTGTGGCGGACGACGTTGAGCACACCCCCGCGTTTCAAGCCGGGGCTCGCGCCTTCGTTGGTGAACACGACATCCACCGCGACGCGCACTTTCTGCCCGGCGAGCAGGCGCTGGAAATCGATGTGATACGGGGCGTCGGTCACGGGATGGAATTGCACGTCGCGGATCAGGGCGCGTGAGGTGGCCCCCGCGAGGCGGAGCTCGTAGATACGGGAGCGCCAGCCGCCTCGGTTGACCTCGCGTAGCACGACTCGCGGGTCGAGCGCGATCGAAACCGGCGGCTCCTTCGCGCCGTAGACGATCCCCGGCACCTTGCCGGTTCGCCGGACGCTCCGCGCAGCGCCGGTGCCGGCACCGGTGCGTCCCTCGGCCTCGATCGTCACCTGCTCGGCCATGACCATCCTCAACAAACGTACTGCGCGGTAGCCAGCGCGGGCGGTCATCTAGCGGATCGTCGTGAGCCGCGCAACCGGCCGGGTTCACGGGACGAACTCCCTGGCGAGCGTCGATTGTGGCACCGCCCGCGCCATAGGCCCGCACCATAGGCGCGCGCCAGGGCCTACAAGGCGCGCCATGTTGTGTAGTGGGCGGCGATGATCAGCTCGAGGCCAAGTCGCCACCACCAAATGCTGTTCCGGTGATGGTCGCCTCGGTCGAGCTGCCGCGGTGGAAGCCGTCCATCAGGGCGTCGCGTTCCGGATCGGTGAAGCGGGATCGCGCGTGCCTGAGCTTCTTGCCGATTCCGGCGTGCTGGCAAGCGCTGAACGTGACGAGCTCGGTTCTGGGCGGGCGGCGAGGAGCTGCCTGTCCATCACGAACGTGGCGTGCCCCCTATTTGTTTTCTCGTTACTACCCAGGTGGCACAGGATTGATCCACGGTTGACAGGTGACTCGGGACGTGAGTCAAGCTCCCCATGTCCCTGCCTGTGGGTTCTGATTCGCACGAACCGGCCACCCAGCGTCGCCAGGCCCGGCGTCCGCGGAAGCGGTTATCGCGGCGTTGCGGAGGCGGAATGCCGAGCAACAGGCGCTGATATCGGCGTTGCAGGCACGCGTCGCCGAATTGGAGCGCCGGCTCGGGCTGAACAGCAGCAACAGCGGCAAGCCACCGTCCAGTGATGGGCTGAAGAAGCCGCCGCGGGTCAGCAGTCTGCGGCAGCCGTCAGGCAAGAAGACCGGGGGGCAGCAGGGCCATTCGGGCGAGACGCTGCGGCGGACCGAGACGCCTGATGCCGTCATCGACCATTATCCGCAGACGTGTGCCGCGTGCGGCGAGCCGCTGACCGCGGCGGCGGCGACCGGCCACGTCGCCCGGCAGGTATTCGACCTGCCCGAACCGCAGCCGCTGATCGTCACCGAACACGGCGCACACGACTGTCGTTGCGCGACCTGCGGCGCGTCGACACGGGCGGTGTTTCCCGATTGGGTCACTGCGCCGGTGCAGTACGGCCAACGGATCGGCGGCTTCGTGCTCTATCTGCTGCACTACCAGCTGCTGCCAGAGAAGCGTCTGGCCGCACTGATGGCCGACCTGTTCGGCGTGCATCTGGTCACCGCGACCATCGCCCGGATCAGCCAGGACTGTGCCGAACGCTTCCAGGATTTTGCCGACGCCGTGCGCGACCGCGTGGCCACGGCACCGGTCAAGCACATGGACGAGACCGGCTTCCGGGTTGGCGGCCAGACACAGTGGCTGCATATCGCCTCGACCGTTTGGCTCAGCTTCTACCGGGTCTCGGCAAAGCGCGGCAGCCTGCTGGAACATGTCACCGGGGTTGTCGTGCATGACCATTGGAAGCCCTACTACACCCTGAAGGGCGTGCTGCATGCGTTGTGCAACGCGCACTATCTGCGCGAACTGAAGGCTCTGGTCGAGATTGAGAAGGAGGACTGGGCGCGCCGGATGCAGCGTGTGCTGCGGCGTGCCTGCCATGCGACGAACCTCGCACGCGAGCGGAACGTGCCCCTGAAGCCGGGGCTGATCGCTCTGATCGAGCGGCGTTACGTCGCCATTGTTGCCGATGGCTTGGCGTTTCATGCGGCGCAGCCTGCGCTGACCAAAACCAGACCCCGAGGCCGACCACCGCGACGAGTTGGCCACAACCTGCTGCTGCGCCTCAGCACGCGACGGCTGGACGTGCTCCGCTTCCTCACCGATCCGCGGGTGCCGTTCAGCAACAACCTCGCGGAGCGCGACGGACGGATGATGAAGTTGCGGCAGAAGATCTCCGGCGGCTTCCGCTCCGAGGGCGGCGCAAGGAACTTCGCCGTGATCCGCTCGCTCCTCTCGACCACCAGGAAGCAGGGCTGGAATATGCTCCAGACCCTCGCCGCCGATCCCATCCGCTTGGTCTTACAGCTCCGGCTGGAGTGACCAGCCTCACCCTACCTGGGCAGTAACGTTTTCTTTAGTCGTTCGTGGGCGGAGCTACAAAAGCCCTTCGTTCCAGTTTCGCGGGCGGCGTGGTATATTAGACGCCATGAGCATGGAACCAGAAAAGCCGGATGATTTTGCCACCCTCTACCGGCGGGCTTTTGCGGACTTCGGGACGACCGCCTTGTGGAGCAGCCGCCCCGTGCCCGATCCGACGCCTGCGGATGCGCTCGCGATCACTCGCAGCCTGCGGGTTGAAGGTGACCTGCGCGCGCGGTGGCTGGCCGAGCGGATCGAGGAGGCATGCCGTGCCCCTCGCTAAAATTCAATCGGATATTCTGCGCCTGCTGGCTGTGCATCGCGACCCCGAAAGCTATGTCGCGGGCAGCACACCCTTGAACGTGGACGGGCCGCGCTATTCCGGCGACATCGACATTTTTCACGATCGCGAGGAACGGGTGGCCCAAGTGGCGCAGGACGACAGCGCCGTGTTGCAGGCCGAAGGCTTCGCACTTCAATGGTTGCGCCGGGAACCGGCAATGTATGTGGTCATGGCTACCAGAGGTGGCGCGACCACCAAGCTCGAATGGGTTGCCGATTCCGACTACCGATTTTTCCCGACGATGAAGGACGATACGTTCGGGTATGTCCTGCATCCCGTCGACCTTGCGGCCAACAAGGTGATGGCGGCTGCCGGGCGACAAGAGCCGCGAGACGCGGTTGATTTGGTGATGATTAATGACCGCGTTCTTCCACTCGGGTCTGTGGTCTGGGCTGCCGTCAAAAAGTCGCTTGGCTTTACGCCGGAGGGTCTTATCAACGAAGTGCGGCGCAATGCCCGCTACACGGAAGCGGATTTCCGGCGCGTGGCGAGTGATCCGCCAGTTGATCCTGTCGCGACCATGGTTCGCTTGCGGGAGCTTCTTGCCGAAGCCGATGCGTTTGTTGTGCGAATGCCGACCGACAAGGCGGGACTGCTGTTCATGCACGGCGACAAGGTAGTGCATCCCGATCCTGACCGGCTGGACACCTACCAAACCCATGCCGGGCAACGGCGCGGCCATTGGCCGAGCAGCCCGGAAATCGCCGCCGCCATGTTCGAGCGATACAACAAAAAACCGAGTCCCTAAATCCGCCGCGCGTCTGTGCGTGAGCACCGCGCCTCACAAATCAAGACTTTCGGTGCGCCGGTAGAAACCGGCAAGGAGTAGGTGGTGCAAGTCCACTGCGATGAAGGAGCAGCGAACCGCATCGGCCCCGAGCCGTGCGCGGGCACTCGTGAGGGTGTCAGCGAAGCGTCGGTAGGGGAGCGCATAGGCC
>JBOHMN010000112.1:0-5268 GCA_050730175.1 Acetobacteraceae bacterium
GTCGTACTGCTGCAGATCCATCCCGCGCGTCCCCTGCCTCGGCACGTCGGTTCAGCAGGAGTTATCAGCCACGGGGGCGATCGATCCGGGCGAACTCCATCGCCCCAGCTTGGCGGATCGCGCGGAATCTAGCGTTCGGCTGCCGCGAGCGCAATATGAGGCTGGCGCTGCACGCTTGACGGCCGGTACTGGCGTAGCCCGCATCTTGGATGGCATCTGCAGGTCAGGCCAGTGAAAATGAAGAGCTGGCGCTCCGACGTTCGAGGTCGGTTGGCGGGCAACAAACAGCGGAGCTGGAGTGTGAGCAGATTGGCTGAACGCGTTCTGCTTTGGTGGCCGGAGCCGATCCATGCGCCCCTAAATCGCTTCGCGGTTCCCCCCGGCATGCACTCTTTCTACGCGCGGATGATCGTCCCCACGCCGCCTTCGGTGAAGAGCTCGAGCAGACAGGCGTGGGGCACCCGCCCGTCCATGATCGTGACCGCTTTCACGCCTGCCTTCACCGCCTGGATGCAGGTCTCGATCTTCGGCAGCATCCCCCCGGTGATGCTGCCCCCGGCAATGCCAGCCTCGGCTTCCGCAACCGTCATTTCCGGAACCAGCCTGCCTTCCCGGTCGAGCACGCCCGTCACGTCGGTGAGCAACAGGAAGCGGTCCGCCCCGAGTGCTCCGGCGACCGCGCCTGCGACGGTGTCGGCATTGATGTTGTAGGTCTGCCCCTCGTCATCCATGCCGACCGGGGCGATCACCGGAACCAACCCTGCCCCGCTCAAGGCGTCGATCACCCGGACATCGATCGCAGCGGGCTCGCCGACGAAGCCGAGATCAAGCACCTGTTCGATATTGCTGTGCGGGTCCCGCCGCGTGCGACGAAGCTTGCGCGCGCGAATCAGGCCCCCATCCTTGCCGCAAATTCCGACCGCGAGCGCACCAGCCCGCGTTATCAGGCCGGCGACCTGTTTGTTGACCGTCCCGGCAAGCACCATCTCGACAACCTCGACCATGCGGGCGTCGGTGACCCGAAGGCCGTCCACGAAGGTCGATGGCAGGGCAAGCCGTTTCAGCATGGCGCTGATCTGCGGGCCGCCGCCGTGCACGACGATCGGCTTCACTCCGACCTGTTTGAGGGCGGCGATGTCACGACCGAACGCCGCCGCCAGTCGCTCTTCTCCCATCGCGTGCCCGCCGTATTTGACGACCACGGTGCCGCCGCTGTAGCGGCGCAGGAACGGCAGCGCATGCGCGAGAATGCGCGCCTGTTCCGCCGCGCTGGCGCCCAGCTCGGACTCCATTGTCACTCCCATGCGCGCCCTCCCTTGCATCGCGACCCTCACCGCGTGCGCCGGCCGGTACGGCCCCTCCGCAGCCCGGTCAAGCCGCCAGCAGCGCGAGCTCCGCCCGCAATTCCGCGATGCCGCTGCCTTCCCGGCTCGAGCTCGCGATGATTCTGGGATGGGCCGCCGGGTGCGCGCGGGCCAGCACATCCGCCGCTTTCGAGCGTGCCGCAAGTTCCGCCGCCAAGAGCGCGTCCGTCTTCGTGAGCACGATCTGGAACGCGACGGCCGATTGGTCGAACAGCGCCATCACGTTGCAATCCGCCTCTGTTGCAGGGTGGCGCGCGTCGATCAAGAGCAGCACCCTTCGCAGGTTCGGCCGACCGTTGAGATAGGCCAGCATCAACTTCTGCCATGCGCGCGCCTCTGTCCTCGCCGCCTTCGCGTAGCCGTAGCCCGGCATGTCGACCAGCATCAGCCGCTCGGCAAGATTGAAGAAAATCAGGGCGCGGGTCCGGCCCGGCGTGCGCGAGACGCGGGCGAGGGAGACGCGGCCAGTCAATGCGTTGAGAAGCGAGGACTTGCCCACGTTCGAACGCCCCGCGAACGCAACTTCGGGCTCAGCGATCGGCGGAATGGCAGCCGGATCATCGGCCGCTGCGACGAACCGGCACGGGCCGGCGAACAGGCGCCGCCCGGCCGCGAGCGCCGCCTCCCCAGCGCCCTCTTCGCTCAGGCCCGCGCTCTCTTCGCTCAGGTTTGGCTCGACGGTCTGGCGAGCTTCGGCTTGGCGAGAGTCGTCCGCCGCATGATCAGCCATTGCTGGCTGACCGAAAGCAGGTTGTTCCAGCTATAGTAGATCACCAGCCCGACCGGGAAATGCGCCATCATCACCGTGAAGACGACCGGCATCAGCAGGAAGACTTTCTGCTGCATCGGGTCGGGCGGGGACGGGTTCAGGCGCTGCTGGAGGAACATTGTGACCCCCATGACAAGCGGCCAGGCGCCGATCTGCAGCATTGGGGAGATCGTGGTCGGGTCGAACGGAATGAGGCCGAACAGGTTGAAGACGTTGGTCGGATCCTGCGCCGACAGATCGCGGATCCAGCCGAAGAACGGCGCATGCCGCATCTCGATCGTGACGAACAAAACCTTGTAGAGCGCCCAGAACACCGGCACCTGGATCAGCATTGGCAGGCAGCCGGACACCGGGTTCACGCCCTCCGACTTGTAGAGCGCCATCGTCTCCTTCTGCTGGCGCTGCGTGTCATCCTTGAACTGCGCTTTGATGGCTTGCATCTTCGGTTGCAGCAGGCGCATCCGGCTCATCGATTTGTAGGATTTGTTGGCCAGCGGGAAGAAGATGGCGCGCAGGCAGACGGTGAAGGCCATGATCGCCAGGCCGAAATTGCCGAGCAGCGCATTCAGCCAGTCGAGCGCGTAGAAGGTCGGCTTCGTGATGATGTAGAGAATGCCGAAGTCGACCGCCTTCTCGAAATAGGGAATATGGAGGTCTCGCTGGTAGGCGCGGAGCAGATTGAGCTCCTTGGCTCCGACGAAGACGTGGCTTGCGGTGCTCACGCTCTTGCCAGGCTGGATCTCCTCCGGAGCCGCGGCGATAAAGTCGACCTGGTAGTGGTCGTGTCCATCCTGCGGCAGATATTGAAACCTCGCGATCGCCTTCTCGTGCTGGTTCGGGACCAGCGCCACCAGCCAGTATTTGTCGGTGATGCCCGCCCAGCCGCCGTCGCCCTCGGAATGCAGGGCCACGCCGTCCGGATGCTGTTTCGCACGGTTGCGCGTTCCCTCGTAGGAGAGCTGATGCAGTGAGCCGTTCAGGACGCCGAGCGGCCCCACGTTGATCTCAAAGGAGCCCTTCGTCTCCGGCGTGTAGCCGCGGCGGACCCGCTCCCAGGGGTAGAGCTTGATCGGGCTATTGGCGTCGTTCGTGACTTCCTGCACTACGTGAAACATGTAATGGTCATCGACGCTGAACACGAGGTGGAACACCTGGCCCTGGCCGTTGTCCCAGGAGAGCGTGACCGGATGATCCGGCGAGAGCGGACCGCGCGAAGCCTTCCAGAGCGTATTGTTGTCGGGCACTTTCGCCTGTTCGTCTGAGGCCTGAGCCCATCCGAACTGCACGTAATAGGGGCGCGGCCCACCGACGGAGCCGAGCACGGGGACATTCGGGGAGGTCCTGGAAACGGTCTTGTGATAGTCGCGCAGCACTACGTGATCGAGCCGGGCGCCCTGAAGGTCGATGCTTCCTTTGACCGCCGGAGCGAGAATCTCGAGCCGCGGCATATTCTTCAATGGCCGTACGGCCGCGAGCGCCTCGCCGGGAGCCGCGGGCAGCGGCGCCGGTTTGGCTGCATTAACGGTGGCCTCGACCTGATGCGCCGGCTTTGTCGGATGCAGCGCCGGCTTAGGGGGCATCAGAAACTGGAAGACGATCAGGATCGCGATCGAGGCAGCGATCGCGACGAACAGGCGGGTCTGGTCCATCAGCCTTGGCGTGCGCCTTTCCGGCTCGGATCGGGCGGCGGCACCGGGTCGAAGCCGCCGGGATTCCAGGGATTGCAACGCAGGATGCGCCACGCCGCGAGCAGGCTGCCCCGGGCCGCCCCATGCTGCGCCAGTGCCTGCAGCGCATAGTCGCTGCAGTTCGGGCAGAACCGGCACGACGGCCCAAGCAGCGGCCGGATCGTCCATTGGTAGGCGATGATCGGCACCCTGAGGGCGTGGGCCGCCGGGCTCATAGGCGTGACCTCGGCGGCTCTTCCAGCCGGTCGAGCGCCGCGGCGAACTCCGCACGCAGCCGGGCGAACGGAAGGCGGCGCGTCTCCGGCCGGCCGATCAGCACGAGATCGAAGCCGGAAAGCGGCCGCTCGGCCAGAACCAGTCGCGCCGCTTCGCGGAGGCGCCGCCGGGTCCGATTGCGCACGACCGCGTTGCCAAGCTTGCGGGTTGTCGTGAAGCCGACACGAACCGGCAGCCCGTCCGCCCGTGCCAGCGCCTGCAGCGCGAAACCAGCGCGCGAGAGCTTGCGAGAGGCGCGTGCCACGGCCAGGAACTGATCGCGACGTTCGAGGCGAAGAGGCGAGCGGGGCACCGGATTTCAGGCAGACAGGCGCTTGCGGCCCTTGGCACGGCGCCTGGCGAGCACCCTGCGGCCGGCCTTGGTGGCCATGCGCGCGCGAAATCCGTGCCGGCGCTTGCGGACGAGCTTCGACGGTTGATAAGTGCGCTTCACGGGTGGTCTCCGATTGCGATGCTGGCCCGCCGCCCTCCGGCGGAGGGGACGGCCGCGGCGCTCCCCTTTGGGCCCGGGCTTATTAGGGGTGCAAGATAGGCGCAGTCAATCACGGACCGGCACCGCGAGCGGGGGGCGCACCAGCCCCGGCCCGCCGGGCTCTGGTCCCCTGTGCCACAAAGGGCTCGCCGCGCTGCGGCCACTCCGCCCTCCTTGCACGTTTGCGCGCAGCCGCTTCGGTGCCGGCTGTCCCGTCTCAGGCGGCCGTGCTACAGCAATATCGCCCTGGCCGGAATCGCCAGATGCCGGTCAGGGTGATGAAATTGCTCGAGAAAAGAAACATCAAGTATGTTCAGTCAACCTGAACATGCCCTATATGTCGGCCATCGCGATCATGCTTGCCGCACTGCAACGTTCTCGGGCCAGAACGCGCTGCCGTTGCGAGCCACCTGGAGGAGGAAAGAATGGTTCCATACCTGTCGCGTCGTGCGTTGCTGGCCGCAAGCGGCGGCGCCCTGATCGGTGCCGTCGCGGGTGCGCCCGGCGGGGCCAGGGCGGCCGAGGCGAAGAAGCTCAAGATCGCGCTCTCCAACTCGTTTATCGGCAACAAGTGGCGGATCGAGATGGAGAACGTCTTCAAGGCGGCGTGCAAGATGCCGCCGTACAAGACGCAGGTCGACTGCTCCGTCTACAACTCCGGCAACGACGTCTCGAAGCAGACGCAGCAGATCTCGAACC
>JBOHMN010000113.1:0-2175 GCA_050730175.1 Acetobacteraceae bacterium
GATGAAGGCTGGGCGCGAGCATCGGGTGCCGCTGGCCGAGCGGGCGCTCGAGATCCTGCATGCCGTTGCGCCGCTCAGGAAGGCCGCTGACGGCCTTGTGTTTCCCGGGCAGGTAATGCGCCGCCCGCTGTCAGACGTGGCGCTGAGCCAAGCCGTGAAGGCCGCCGGCACGCCAGAACTGACGCTGCATGGGTTCCGCAGCACGTTCCGCGACTGGTGCGCCGAGGCGACCAACTATCCGCGCGAGATCGCCGAGGCAGCGCTGGCGCATACGAACCGCGACAAGACCGAGGCCGCGTACCAGCGAGGCGACGTGATCGATAAGCGCCGCCGGCTGATGGCCGAGTGGGCCGAGTTCTGCGCACGTCCTGCGATCGTTGCCGAGGTGGTGCCGATCCGGGCCTGAAAGGGAACGATGATGTCTCGATCACTGAATCGCCTGTCACGCGGCAGCTACAAGCTGGCCCGCGCCAGCCGTGACGCCAACGCGATCAGCCGCAGTCTCGCCACTGGCTCGCCCATGCCGATCATCCGGCGGCTGGTGAACAAGTGGCTCGGGCGGCACGTCGTGCGCCGCATGTGGTGGCGCTGAAAGAGATTCCCGGCAAGCCGGGATAACCGCGCCCGCGCGGATCGCGGGGAAAGTCGCCGCCGGTGGTGGTGGAAGCACTGCCGGCGGCTGACCCTCAAGGTGAGGTTCCACCATGAAGGCTACCAACACTCATATCACGTCACGATCACCTGAGCCGAGCGCGGCCTATGTGGCCCGTGAGGCGGCAAACGAAATCGTGGCCGAATTGGACCGGCTGCGTGGCGCGCAACCGATCGCGGGGCGGCTCGCACAAGTGCTGCTGCTCAGGCAGATCGCGGGCGATCTGGCGCCGGTCCTGCTCGAGCTGATGGCGTGCGTGTCCGGCGAGCGTGAGCTGCCGGCCCGCAGGCGGCGAGGCGACGCGAGGGCACTGGCATGAGCGCGGGCGAGACTGCCACCTGGGGCGACGTGCCGCCGGTGCCGCCCGAACTTCTCGATGCCTTCAAAGGATTCGTCGAGACGGTCGAGCGGCGGACCCTGCAGAACATCACGCTGGATCGAGCAACGGTCGCGGCGAAGCGGCTGGCCCGAGACAAGCTAGTGGATCGAGACGCGATCGAGCTGGTGGTGGCCGATCTGGTCGGTATGGCGGACCTGCTCGCTGGAGCCGGAGATGCGGCCGAGAGCTACGCGACCGGCGCGCTTGGGCTGCACGTGCTGGAGCGGCTTGCGCACGAGCTCGCGGACAAGCTCAAGGCCGCGATTGGCGAGAAGGCGGAGGCGGTGCCATGACCGGCCGTAAGGGCCGCCAGAAGAAGCGGCTCCAGCTTCACGAGAACGAGGCGCTGATCGACTTCCTGTGCTGCGACGCCCGCGCCCCGCGCGAGTTTTCCATCGAGGTGCTGAGGCTCCTGGAAACACTCTCGCCGGAGAAGCGCGAGGAGTGGTTGCGAGCCGGCGAAGCGCTGCCGGAGGCCGCGAAGGCGCCGGAGCCCGGCGAGGGCGAGCTTTAGGAGACGATCACCAGAGAGGCGCTTGTCGCCGAGCTGCCGCGCTACTGCCTGCAATACCCCCACCGGCTGCTGATCGACGGCGAGGTAGTGGCGGATGCCGAGCCGACCGCCTGGTGGGGAAAATGTGGATGCGCTGAGTGCGTAGACGGGGGCGCCCGGGGCGCGTAAGGGCGAAGGACAAAAAGAAATGGCGCGATCGCTGAACAGGCGAGACGAACCGACATGCCGCGCGCGCAAGAGAGACGGACGGTGCTACGAGCTCGCCTTGAACGCGCTCCTCGACCTGCCCGAGGACACGCGGTGGCGGCTTGTGCATGGCGCAGCCAACGGTATTGCGCATGCATGGCTGGCCGATACTGAGTTCGTCTTTGATCCCGTGCTGAATAGACGCTTCTCGATCGTAGACTACCGGCTCGATATGCGTGGAATAGAATGGCGGATCTACACCCAGAAAGAAATGGCGCTGGAGGTAGTACGCCACGGCCATAGCGGCCCATGGGAGGAAATGCCAAAGCAACTCTGGACGAGGCTCGGGGAGCTCGCCGAGATCCAATCGGCCGATGATTGACGAGGCCGAGCCGGCAGACTGACGCGCCGCGCATCTATGCCGCCCGGTGCCGAGCCGGGCGG
>JBOHMN010000114.1:0-2072 GCA_050730175.1 Acetobacteraceae bacterium
CCTGTCCCACCTTGAGCCGCTTGGCGATCGCCGTTTGCGTCTGGCCGATCGCCTTGCGCAGGTCCTGGAGCGACATCTCCTCGGCGATGAGCTCGCGCGCCCGCGCCTCGATCCTCGCCCGCTCCGCCTCGGGGAGAGAGGCGATGACCTCGTTCAGTGTCCGCGGCATACTACCTTCCATGTCGTTTCGGTGCCTGACGCTGCTTCAGCCGGGCGAGATGCGCGTCGGACCGCTTGTCGGCGGTGGGAATCAGGCGCCGGTAAAAGGCTCGCTCGCTCGTCCCACTCTTGTCGCCGGCTACCAGCACGCCCGCCTTCCGCTCGAGGTCGAAGGCAAAGGCGACACGCCGCCCGCCGCGTCAAAGCGCAGCTCCTTCATATTGGCGTGCTTCGAGCCCTTCAGCGTATCGAGCCGTGGCCTGCTGCTCGTGGGGCCGAACTGCTCCACCGCGCGGGCCTGCGCCAGCGATTCGATGCGAACCTCGGGTGGCAGCGCCAGAAGCTCGGCCTCGAATTCCGGTGCAAGCTCAACCGTCCATACGGCGGCAATATGATCTATATGGCATATGCCGTCAAAGGCATCATCCTGGCCGTGAGGACACCGCGTCGGCGAAGGGCGCCGGTCAATCAGCGAACCAATGAGTCCCACCTTTTTGCCATGAATCGGCGCGGTGGGACCAATTCGGCCTCTCACAGACTGAAATGCTATCGCGGGAAAGAGATGGTGCCCAGGGGCGGAATCGAACCACCGACACTGCGATTTTCAGTCGCATGCTCTACCAACTGAGCTACCTGGGCGGCACAGTGTGCGGCTCCGATTAACCGATGCCCTGGTTGTGATCAAGCCGGCGGGGATTTGACTTCCGGCGCGCGGCCAACGGGATACGCTCATGCGAGCGGCTGCAGGGCCCAACCCACAGGCGCAAGGGACGGGTCGCTCTCGAGCGTGAGGACGCGCCCTGTCCGCCGCGCCAGCTCTGCAAGCGCCGCGGGATCACCTGCGAGGGCGCCCGCGACGCTTGGCGCGGCCCGAAGTGCGAAAATCCGCGCGGGCGCGGCCCGGCTCTCTTTCGCAACGGCTCGGAGCGCCGCAAGCCCGGCGGCATAGGGGCCGAACAGCAGCTCATAGAGCGGCGGCGCCACACGTGGCCTCAGGATTTCCGCAAGACCCAACGCCGTGAAACCCAAGAAGCGCGGCCGCAATGGATCGCGCGCGAGGGCAGCGACGAAGTCGGGGGCAAGTGCCTTGCGCCGGCGCACGGAAAGGCCCGCCAGATCGATCAGGATCGCGCCCCCCAGGTTGCGGAGCCTGATCTGGCGGGCAAGTTCAGGGATTACCGCCTGGTTCATGGCAGGGTGCGGCGATGCTGCCGCCATGCCAGAATCGACGTCGATCGCGACCAGCGCGCGGGTGATCTCGATGTGCGCAACGGCCCCTCCGGGCAGGGCATGCTGCGCCTCGGCAAGCCCGGCAATCTCGGCCTCCAGCGCCTCATCGAAGCCCGGCCCGGAACGCACGCGGCCCGGCAGTGCCGCGGCCAATTGGGCCTGCACGGCAGGATCGTCGATGAGGAGAGGCAGCTCTGGCCAGCGTGCGGCGAGCCGGCGCACGGCATCCGGCCCACGGCTGAGCAAACCGACCGGCCCCTCCGCTTGCATTCCGGCGAGGGCCAGACGCGGCCCCTTGCCCCCCTGCGCCGCCCGGGTGACCCGCACCGTAACGCGCGCCCCTTCGGTGAGCCCGGCGGCACCAATCGTATCCGGCAGGAACCCGTATCGTTCCGTTTCGATCAAGACGAACGTCCCGCCCATCGAAGGAACGCGGCGACCTATCCGGCCGCGATAAAGATCGCCTATGCCATCGGGCGCGGCAGGGCGAGAAATGGCGAAGTCGGCGAGCCGGCCCTCTGCGTCGCGCAGAGCCGCACGCAGCTCACCCGGGCTCGCCGCAACCAGGATCACGGAAGCTTCCAGCCGAAGCCTTTCAAAAGCTGCGCAGTTTCGTAAAGCGGCAGGCCGACAACGTTGGAATAACTGCCGGAGAGAAAGCGTATGAAGGCGGCCGCCCGGCC
>JBOHMN010000115.1:0-2035 GCA_050730175.1 Acetobacteraceae bacterium
GGCTAGAGCAATATCACCCTGACTGGAATCGCCAGATGCCAGTCAGGGCGATGAAATTGCTCGAGAAAATAAACATAGAGCGTGTTCAGTGAGCCTGAACGCGCTCTCGGGCGGCCCGCCGCCGTGAGGGGACAGAACGCATGGATATCGAAAAATTCACCGAGCGGTGCCGTGGCTTCCTGCAGGCAGCAGGAACGATCGCCGCCCGCGAGTATCATCAGCGGATCACGCCCGAGCACCTCTTGAAGGCGATGCTCGACGACGAGGAAGGCGCTGCCTCCGGCCTGATCCGTGCCGCCGGCGGCAACCCGGCCCCCGTCAAGGCCGCCGTGGACACGGAAATCGCCCGCCAGCCGAAAGTGCAGGGCCCCGGCGCCGGCCAGCCCGCGTTGACGCCCGAGCTGGTGCGCGTGCTCGATGCGGCCGAGCGGACTGCAACCAAGGCGGGTGACGAGTACGTCGCCCAGGACCGCCTGCTCGCAGCCCTCGCCGCCGGCGAAGGCCCCGGCCCGCAAGCCTTGCGCTCCTCCGGCGCAACTCCCCAGGCTCTCGAGAAGGCGATGGCCGACATCCGCAAGGGCCGCCACGTCACGAGCCCAGGCGCCGAGGCGACATTCGATGCGCTGAAGAAATACGCGCGCGACGTCACCGAACTCGCCCGTACCGGCAAGCTCGATCCGGTGATCGGCCGCGACGAAGAAATTCGCCGCACGATCCAGGTGCTCGCGCGCCGCACCAAGAACAACCCCGTCCTGATCGGCGAGCCGGGCGTCGGCAAGACCGCGATCGTCGAGGGCCTGGCACTCCGTATCGTCAACGGCGACGTCCCGGAAGCGCTGAAGGGAAAGCGCCTGCTCGCGCTCGATCTCGGCGCGATGGTCGCGGGCTCGAAATACCGCGGGGAGTTCGAAGAGCGCCTGAAGGCCGTGCTCTCCGAGATCGAGGCCGCGAGCGGAGAAATCGTCCTCTTCATCGACGAGCTGCACAATCTGGTCGGCGCCGGACGCGCCGAAGGCTCGATGGACGCATCGAACCTGATCAAGCCCGAGCTCGCGCGCGGCACGCTCCATTGCGTCGGCGCGACTACGCTCGACGAGTACCGCAAATACATCGAAAAGGATGCCGCCCTCGCGCGGCGCTTCCAGCCGGTCTTCGTCGCCGAGCCGAGCGTCGAAGACACGATCTCGATCCTGCGCGGCATCAAGGAAAAATACGAGCTCCATCACGGCGTGAGAATCACCGATGGCGCTCTGGTCGCCGCGGCCACCCTGTCGAACCGCTACATCAGCGATCGCTTCCTGCCCGACAAGGCCATCGACCTCATGGACGAAGCGGCAAGCCGGCTCAGGATGCAAGTCGATTCGAAGCCGGAAGCGCTCGACGAGCTCGACCGCCGCCTGATCCAGCTCAAGATCGAGCGCGAGGCCCTGAAGAAGGAACCGGATCCCGCCTCGCGCGAACGGCTCGCCAAGCTCGAGAAAGAATTAGCCGAGCTCGAAGAAAAATCGAATACCATGAGCGCCGAATGGCAGAGCGAAAAACAGCGCGTGACCGAGGCGCAGAAGCTCAAGGAGCGGCTCGATCAGGCGAAAAGCGAGGCCGAGGTCGCGCAGCGGCGCGGTGATCTCGCGCGCGCATCGCAGTTGAAATACGGCGAAATCCCCGAGCTCGAGAAAAAGCTCGCCGCCGAGCAGAGTCAGGGCTCCCTCGTCAACGAGGCCGTGACCGAGGAATCGATCGCCGCCGTCGTCTCGCGCTGGACCGGCGTTCCGGTCGACCGGATGCTGGAAGGCGAACGCGGCAAACTGCTGCGCATGGAAGACGAGCTCCGCGCCCGCGTGGTCGGCCAGGAAGAGGCGCTGACCGCGGTCGCCAACGCCGTCCGCCGCGCCCGCGCCGGCCTCGCCGATCCCAACCGCCCGATCGGAAGCTTCCTGTTTCTTGGCCCGACCGGCGTCGGCAAGACCGAGTTGGCGCGTGCGCTCGACGAATTCCTGTTCGACGACGAGACCGCGATGGTGCGCATCGACATGAG
>JBOHMN010000116.1:0-2186 GCA_050730175.1 Acetobacteraceae bacterium
GACCAGAGCGGCGATCTCTACGGCCTGGACAGGACGGGCGAGCGCATCGTGTATATCCGGTCCCACGCCCAGTCCGTGCCGGCGGGCTCCTGCAACCCGCAGCGCTTCCCCTCCCTCGGCGCCAGCCTCGCCATTGCCGCGGACGGCACCGCCTACAACTACACCCGGAAGGGAGAGATTGCTGCTCTCAGCCCGCTCATCGTCGGCCCCAATGCCAAGCTCACTATGACCAACCAGATCCTCAAACTGAGCCCGGACGGCTCAGCGGTCGTCGAGAACAATGACACGACTCTTCGCGCCCTGGACGACGTGAGCGCGGACAAGCTGAAACTGCCGGCAAACGCCAACATCAATATCGTCGCCGGCCTGCGCGTCAGCTTCGGCCCGGGGGTGCGGATCGTCGAGGGGGCACGGTTGCACGTGCGCGCGGGTTTCTGCCCGTCGCCGTTAGCTTCGAATACCTGCGCCAAGTGACCATGCACCCGAGCGATTCATGCGCGGGTTTCCGCCGTGATGGGGCGGCGCACCGAGGAACGCCATTACCATGTGCTGCCGGTGCCCGGTCGAACGGTTCCGACTGATGCTGCCCAATGAGCAAGGAGGAGGATGACATGTCGCCTGAGAACCCAATACCGGAGCCGACAACCGGCATGGTGGTCAAGCGGCGGGCGCTGAAGCTCGGCCTGCTTGCATCGCTGTTTGCCGTGATCGGCCGCGCCACCGCGGGCGCCCAGGATGCGCTGACCATCGAGCCGGACGGGGCGACGATTTACGCCAAGTACATCAATTTCAAGCAACGCTTAGGCGCGTTGGTGACGCTGTGGAACCCGGGTTACGAGTTGGGGATACAACCGCTCACGATGTATGCACGCAGCGGCAAGAGCTTTGCCTGGTACAAAGGCGGAACGTACATCAAGAACGACGTGGCGCCCATTGACCCCGGCGCGGGTGGCGTCACGATGATGTCACTCTCCGACGGCGTGCTGACGGTCAGCGACAGATTTGTCGGCAAGGGCGATGCCACCGTTGAGAAAGACTTGACAGTTGACCTCCGTTTTGTCGGCAAGGGCGATACCACCCTGGCGAAGAGTTTGACGGTTTCCGGCGGCGTTGCGACCCAGAAGACCGCCGGGGCGAACACGCTCGATGTCCAGAGGGCGGAAAGGAGCGACTTTGATGCATCGAAGAGCAAGCCGCCGTGGAAGGGGGAACACCCGCACGGTTTGGCGCTTTACGTCACCGCTGAGAGCGACCCCGCCGGCAAGGGTGTCGAGTTCCGTCATTCGAACGGAAGCCAGGGGATCGGCTTCGGCTACAATACGATTTACGCCACGGGGCCACATCCAGACCAGGTCCTACGCCTGAAGGCGCGGGGCAATGGCCGCGTCGAGATCGCGCACGAGGGCAAGACAGCCATCGCGGTGGCCGGAGGGGTCGAAGCGCTGCGCATCATTCGCGGCGTCGTCAACGGCAATGGTACTCCGTTTGCCGGCACAGGATTTTCCGGATTCTCCGTCACGCCGAGGGCAGGAGGCCAAGGCAACCTGTACGATGTAAAATTCACCGAACCGTTTCCTTCATTGCCTGCAGCATTCGCGACGCAAATCTTCGGCAACCTTACGGGTGACCCGGGAGGAGGAAGCGGCAGTTCAGGGGACACTGCCAACATCGTTCAGCTCAGACCTGACGGGATGCGGGTCGCGACGTTTGCGGGAAGCGGCCGGAGCGGTGGCGACAGAGCGTTTTCCTTCCTCGTCATTGGACCGCAACGGACTTGACGCAGCGACGGGGACGGCGATGCAAGAACGGTCGCGAGCGCGTTTGGATATCCTGGAAACGGGACGGCGTCGGCGCGAGGGGTGCCCGGGTAGACGTGAGCGCTGCCGAGATTGCGCTCTTCATGCAGCCGGTTCCGGTTGACGCAGCCAGATGATGCAGAGGGAGGGAAAGATGTCGCCTGAGAACCCAACACCGGAGCCGACAACCGCCATGGTGGTCACGCGGCGGGCGCTGAAGCTCGGCCTGCTTGCATCGCTGTTTGCCGTGATCGGCCGCGCCAGCGCGCGCGCCCAGGACGCGCTGGCCATCGAGCCGGACGGGGCGACGATTTACGCCAAGTACATCAATTTCAAGCAACGCTTCGGCGCCCTGTTGACGCTGTGGACCCCGGGTTACGAGTTGGGGAT
>JBOHMN010000117.1:0-11433 GCA_050730175.1 Acetobacteraceae bacterium
GCCACGCACCGCGCCCAGAAGGATGCCTTCGATGCCTTCGCCGCTGCGCGGCACGCGATGATCCTGACACTACCGACCGGACAAGGCTTGATCCTTCGCTGAGCTCCTTCAGCGGGCGAACAGAATCCCGCCACCCAGCGCCAGCACCGCCGCGAGCAACAGGAGGCTCGCAACCGGCCACCGGCTCAGGCCCCCTTCAAGCCATTCCGATGCGTCACCGACCCGCCGGACGGCCGGCACGACGTAGCGGCCGAGTGAACCGTACCGGCTTTCCCGGAGGCCATTTGGTCTGAGTCAGGCTGTCATTGGTAAGCCGTTGAGTTGTTCATAGTAGCGTGCTTCGGCTTCGGTGGGAGGGATATTACCGATCGATTCGAGCAGGCGGCGGTTGTTGAACCAGTTGACCCATTCGAGGGTGACGAACTCGACGGCTTCAGCGTGGCGCCAGGGGCCGCGCCGATCGCTGCCTCGGTCATCGCGACGTCCGGTGCGGCAATCCGCACCCAGACGAGCGCCAGTGCCAATCCGTACGTAACGAAAGCAACCGCCGCGCCGAAGCCGTCCTCAGCAGCGATCGTCCACCACCCCGCCGTCAACACCAAAACCACGAGCAAGAGATCGAGCAGAATGCCAATCGTCATTCGCGCGGTGCCTCGTCCCGCGCCCGCTCGGCGATCAGTTGCGCGACCGTCGCGCCGAAAATCCTGGCCACCATTCTTCTGAACAATATCAAGCTCAAGCACCCCGCAAGCCAGATCGTTTTGCTCGATTTCAACCGCGGCAACGCGGTCGTCAAGACGACCAGCCGCAGCTTGGCGGTTTATAAGTTCAATACGACCACGCTGCAGCCCGAGGATTGAGTGCTCCCGGCGGCCGTCGCGGGGCCGCCGACGGATTTAGTGTCTACGCGGGCGGCTGGAGCAGTTCGCGCCTGGACGGAATCGCGGATCTCTTGCGGACCTCGTCCTGAGCAATGCGGGAATTTACTTGGTCAGCCGAACGAGTGTATATTCGGCCAGCCGAAACAGACGTCAGTTTATTCTCGCTTTCGTTCGTTGCCCTCGGCACCGAACGTCTCGCGACCGGGCAGCGGGATTGAGCAGGGCGCCGAAAAGAAAGGCTTGCTGAGCCGAAAGAAGCATTTCTCAGCGGGTTACCAGCGCCGGGCACGGCACACCAGGCGGAATCGCAACGGTCGAAGGAGCAAGAGCATGTCTGATCTTCTGGTCATCGAGTTCGATACGGAAGCGAAAGCCGAGGAGATGCGGCGAAGGCTTCTGACGTTACAGAAAGAATATCTGATCGAGCTCGGCGACGCGGTCATAGCGGTGAAGACGCCGGCGGGACACGTCAAGCTCAATCAGCTGTTCCAGCCGGTGAAGTCAGGCGCCGTCTCAGGGGCTCTGTGGGGCTCTCTGATCGGCCTCCTGTTCCTGATGCCGCTGGCCGGCGCCGCCGTGGGTGCCGCAACCGGTGCTTTGGGCGGCAGGCTCGCCGATGTCGGGATCAATGACGCCTTCATGAAAGAGGCGGCGGCTCACCTGCAAGCGGGCAAGGCCGGCCTGTTCCTCCTGATCCGGAAGATGACGACCGACAAAATCCTGGACGAGCTCAGGGGCTCGGGCGGGATCGTGCTGCAGAGCTCGTTCGACGAAACGAAGGAAGATGCCCTCAGAAGTGCGCTCGCCGACGTCCAGGCTGCGCGTGGCGCAGGCCAGCCCGCGGTGGCCTGAACGCGCTTGCTGGCGCTCGGCTTCGCTACCGATAAAGTCCGCCAGCACCCGTGATAATCCCAGGAGAAAGCGCACTGAGCCAGCTGCAATGACCACCTCCCACCCGCACTGGCCTCTTCCGTCCGTGTTTTCGGCGGCCATCGCCCTCGCCGGCTGCGGCCGCCAGGAGACCAAGGCTGAGGCGTCACCACGACCGGTGCGGCCCGCAACGGTCAGCCAGCAGGGGATTGCCGAGACGGCCACTCTGACCGGCCACGTGGAAGCCGAGGATGAAGCGGCTCTTTCGTTCCGCATCGCCGGCCGCATGATCGTACGCGTGGCCCGCGTCGGCGGGCGCGCCGCCGTGGTCGGCGTTCCAGCCTAGCTCCTTCCGGCCGTGAAAGCGCACCCGAACGTCACCGTGAGTCTTGCCAACGATCCCTCGGTCCAGGCTTCTGCCGTAATCCGCGAAATCGCGCCCCAAGCGGATCCGGTCACCCGCCTGTTTCAGGTCAAAGCCAGCCTCGTCAACCCGCCCGAGGGGATGCGTCTCGGCTCCACAGTCAATCTCGAAATTCGCATGGCGCAACGTCCCGGAATCGAAATTCCCGCCTCCGCCCTGACCGAAGCCAACAATCAGCCCGCGGTCTGGGTGGTCGATCCTGCGAACATAACGGTCTCGCTCCGCGGCATCGATATCAAGCAATTCAGCCCTGCCAGCGTGGTCGTCAGCAAGGGTCTGGCAACCGGCGACATCGTTGTGACGGCCGGCGCGCATGAGTTACACCCGAACCAGCCGGTTCGCCTCCTCGGTGCTTCCTAATCCGGTCCATCCGGTGCAATCGCCTCCCTCACCGCCGGTCGAGAGACCGACCTCGCGGCCGCCACAGGAATCCTGGCCGCCGGACCCGGGTGCTCCCTGATGCGCTTCAACCTCTCGGAATGGGCGCTCAAGCACCGCTGCTTCGTCGTCTACATGATGATCGTGGCGGTGCCGGTCGGGATCAACGCCACCCTGGTCGCCGATCAGCCGCAGGTGGTGCAGCACTCGATCAGCGAGTTCACCGACTCGCTCTGGCAGGCGATCGTCATCATCGTCGCGGTGAGCTTCGTCAGTCTCGGCGTCCGTGCCGGCACCATCGTCGCACTGGCGATCCCCCTCACTCTCGCCGTGACGTTCCCGATCATGCTGTTCTTCGGCATCGACTTGCAGCGGATTTCTCTCGGCGCGCTGATTATCGCTCTTCACTCTCCTCGTGGACGACGCGATGACCACGGTCGACGTGATGACTACGCGGCTTACCGCCGGCGATAACAAAGAGGCATCCGCGACTTTCGCCTACCGCTCGGGCGCCATCGCAATGCTGACCGGCGGCTTCGTCACCGCCGCCGGCTTCGTGCCGATCGGGTTCGCAAAAAGCTCCGCCGGTGAATAAACGTTCTCGATCCTCGCCGTGGTCGCGATTACGCTGATCATGTCTTGGTTCGTCGCCGTCATCTTCACCCCCCTGATTGGCGTCTGGCTGATGAAGCCGAAGCCGCTCGGCAAGCCCGGCCGGATTTGCTGGTGGATCTCAGATTGCCGGCAAGCTCTTCCACCTATGCGGGTGAGCATGCCGCCGAACGGCTTGACGCGATCCTTGCCAAAGATCCGGGTGTCGCGCACTGGAGCACCTACGTCGGGCGGGGCGCCATCCGCTTCTACCTGCCGCTGTTCGTGGAATTGCCGAACCCTGGCTTCAGCCAGGCCGTCGTCATCGCCAAGAACGTGGCGGCGCGCAAGCGCGTCGAGGCCATGCTGGATCGGGTTCTGCCTGAAGAATTCCCGAATGCGATCACCCGCGTCGCACCCCTCAACCTTGGCCCGCCGGTCGGCTGGCCGGTACAGTATCGCGTCAGCGGGCCGGACTTCTCGAAGGTCCGAAGCATTGCCCGCGAGCTCGCCCAAGTGGTCGCGAGCAACCCTGACGCGCGCCGGGTCAACTACAACTGGATGGATCCGGCCCGGATGGTGCGCATCGAGATCAACCAGGACGAGGCGCGCCTGCTCGGCCTGAGCACTCAGACCCTCGCCCACGTGATCAATACCGTCATCACCGGCGCCTCCGTCACTCAGGTCCGCGACGGCATTCACCTCGTGGACGTCGTGGTTCGCGCAACCGGCGAGCAGCGCGTTTCGCTGGAAACGCTCCAGCACCTGCAGGCGCCGTTGCCGAATGGCCGGACCGTGCCGCTGAGCCAGATCGCAACCTTTCGGTTCGGCCAGGAGGCACCGTTGATCTGGACCCGCAACAGCGTGCCCACCCTCACCGACCAGTCCGATGTCGCGCCCGGCGTCCTGCCGGAAGCGGTTGTCGCGGCGTTGGCGCCGGCCGTCGAGCACCTGAACGCGACTTTGCCGCCCGATTATCGCATCGTTGTCGGTGGCGTGGTTGAGGAAAGCCAGCTCTCGCAAGCCTCGGTCTATGCCGTCGTGCCGCTGATGCTCTTCCTGATGATCACCTTCCTGATGATCCAGCTGCAGAGCTTCAACCGCCTCTTCCTCGTCCTCAGCGTCGTGCCCCTCGGGTTGATCGGCGTCATCGGCGCCTTGTTGCTGTTCCGCCAACCGCTCGGATTCGTGGCGATTCTCGGTATCCTCGCGTTGTTCGGAATGATCGCCCGTAACGGCGTCATCCTGATCGAGCAGGTCGAAGCGGAGCGTGCCGAGGGCGCACATCCCTGGGATGCCGTGATTGCCGCGGCCCTCTCGCGCTTCCGCCCGATCATGCTGACCGCCGTATCGACCGTGCTTGGGCTCATTCCGATCGCCGTCACCATCTTCTGGGGCCCGACGGCGTTCGCCGTGATGGGCGGCCTGCTGGTGGCTACCGTCCTCACGCTGATCTTCCTCCCGGCCCTTTACGTCGCCTGGTTCGGGATCAAGGAGCCCGGGGCCGTCCGACCAGCCACCGCAACCGGACCTGTCAAGGCGACCGCGAGACCTGAGGCCGTGCGTTGTGCAAACGAACGCGTCCCGCCGGCCCGCCGCGGTTTGACACATCGCCCATGGCGGCGGGACGCGACGCCGCTTCTACCGGCGAATAAAGGCAGTAGCATGCTCTGGTGGCATCGACCTTCACCGGCACACGCGCGCAAAGACGCCGGGCAGAACGCGCGCAAGGAGGCAGCATGGCCAACCTCGACCGGGTCATCGCCTACATCGATTCGCACCTTGAGCCGGCTCTCGATCGTCTGTTTGCGCTCCTGCGCATCCACTCGATCTCGACCGACCCCGCTTTCACGTCGGACTGCGCTTCCTGCGCCAACTGGCTGGTCAGCGATCTTAAGGAAATCGGGTTCGAAGCCAGCGCACGCAGCACACCCGGCCATCCGATCGTCGTCGCGCACGATCATGCAGCGTTCGGGCCATCGGCGCTCTTCTACGGCCACTACGACGTACAACCAGCCGATCCGCTTGAACTCTGGGAGCGGGATCCGTTCGATCCCTGGATCGAAAAGCGTGCTGATGGCACGCGGGCAATCCGCGCCCGCGGCGCCTCGGACGACAAGGGTCAGGTCATGACCTTTGTCGAGGCCTGCCGCGCCTGGAAGGCGGTGGCGGGCAAGCTGCCGATCCCGGTTTCAATTCTGATCGAGGGCGAGGAGGAATCGGGTGGTGCCAACTTGCCGCCGTTCCTGAAAAGCCACGCCAAGGAGCTCGCCGCCGATATCGGCCTGATCTGCGACACCAACATGTGGGATCCGGCAACCCCGGCGATCCAGACGATGCTGCGCGGCCTCTGCGGCGAGGAGATAGTGATCCACGCCGCGGACCGTGATCTCCATTCCGGCTTCTACGGCTCGGCCGCTGCCAACCCAAATCACGTGCTGGCAAGGATCCTTGCTGCCCTGCACGACGACAGCGGGCGCGTGACAATTCCGCACTTCTACGACGGAGTGCCCGAGCTGCCGGGCGCTCTGCGCACGCAATGGGACAGCCTGCACCGCCGGCTTCGCTCTCGAGGACGACCGTATCCACAGTCCCAACGAGAAATATGAACTCGAGAGTTTCCGCCGCGGCATCCGCTCCTGGGCCCGCATCCTGGATGCGCTGGCGCATTGAAGCGTAGCATCCGCCTGCGCGGCCGAGGCGCTCCCGGGGGAGGAGCAAGACAATGAGCGAAGTCGGCGAATCCGCTCGAGACGTCGGATCGCCACGCGGCGAAGCACCATCCTTCACCCAGCGCGTGCTCGATGCAGTCGAACGGTTCGGTAACAAGGTGCCGCATCCGGTGATGATCTTCGTCATCCTGATCGGTTTCGTCATCGTGCTCTCTCATATCCTCTGGCTGTTCGGCGCCAAGGTCAGCTACGACGTCATCAATCCGCAAACGGACAAGCTGGAGCACGCCACCACCGCGGCACGCAGCCTGCTCTCCATCGATGGCGTCCGGTTCATGTACACCGGATGCGTGCCCAACCTGATGGGCTTCACCGCGCTCGGCGTCATCATCGTGGCGATGGTCGGCGTCGGCACGGTGATCACGCTGATGCTACCGTACGTGATCGTCATCGCGGTGGTATGGACGATTCTCTTGCTTACCTGGCAGATTCGCGGCATCCCCTGGGGCCTGTGATAAGAGGCGACGCCAATAGCGCGCTGCGGTGCCGGGTTCCAGTGCCGGCAGGGCGCACGAATTGTCGCGCAGGCTCTGGCGTCGCCTGGTTCTTCTTGCTTGCCACCTTTCTCGTCCCGGTGTCCTTTCCGTTTGTCTCGCCACTTCCGCGCTGAGGTCCGATGCACACGCAACTGATTCTCGTCCTGCTTCTGCTCCTCGCCGCCATCGTGATGTTTATCATCAACCGCCCGCGCATGGACGCGGTCGCCATCATCATGATGGTGGGACTGCCGCTGACCGGCGTGATGAGCGTTGGCGAAGCGCTCTCGGGCTTTGCCGACCCCAACGTGATCCTGATCGGCGCGTTCTTTGTCATCGGCGAAAGCCTGGTGCGCACGGGCGTCGCCCGCGCGATCGGCGACTGGCTCGACAAGAGCGCGGGAGGCAGTGAAACCCGCCTGGTTGCGCTCCTGATGCTCGCCGTGGCCGTCCTCGGCTCGGTTTCCAACGGCACCGCCGTCGTTGCAATCTTCATTCCGATCGTACTCCGCATTTCGCAAAACACCGGAACTCCAGCGGCGCGCCTGATGATGCCGCTCAGCGTCGCGGCCTGCATCAGCGGCATGCTGACCCTGGTTGCCACCGCGCCGAACCTGGTCGTTAACGCCGAATTGGAACGGGTCGGCCTCGCCGGGTTCAGCTTCTTCAGCATCACGCCGTTCGGCGTCGCGGCTTTGATCGTGGGTGTCGTCTACATGGTGTTCGCACGGCGCTTTCTGCCGGTCCGAGAGACGGCGGCCGGCAAGACAACCGCCCGCCCGACGCTCCGCGACTGGGTCTCCCAATACGCGCTGGCCGATCGCGAACGGCGCGCCTCCGTGTCCGAGGGTTCGCCTCTGATCGGGCAAAGCCTCGAGGAACTTGCGCTGCGCCAGGAAGGCTTCAACCTGCTTGCGATCGAGCGGCGCGGTTCGCGGCGGACGGAACTCATTCGCCCGCTCGCCCGAACCCGCATCCAGGCCGGCGACGTCCTGTTCGTCGACACCCTTGCGGCGGACCAGGATACCGACGCGTTGGCCCGGCGCTTCGGCGTCACGCCGATGCCGGTCGATTCCGGCGCCGCCTACTTCACCGACCGCTCGCAGGAACTCGGCATGCTCGAAGTGATCCTTCCCTCCGAGTCGCGGCTGGTCGGCCATACCGTGAGGGAGGCACGATTCCGCTCGGAATCGGGGCTCAACGTCATCGGCGTCAGGCGCGGCCGCACCCCCTTCGGAGCCGATCTGCTCGACGAAAAGCTCGCGGTTGGAGACACTCTCCTGCTGACCGGCTTCTGGTCCGATATCGACCGCCTGCAGGCCGACCGTTCCGACTTCGTCCTCCTTAACATGCCGCGCGAAATGGAAGAGATCCTCCCCGTCGCCGGCCGCGCACCCTATGCGATTGGCATTCTTGTTATCGTCATCGTCATGATGGTTACCGGCGTCGTCCCCAATGCGATGGCAGCGCTGATCGGCTGTCTCCTGATGGGCCTTTTCGGCTGCATCGACATGCCGAGCGCCTATCATGGTATCAGTTGGAAAAGCCTCCTGCTGATCGTCGGCATGCTGCCGTTCTCGATCGCGCTGCAACGCACCGGTGCGGTGGATATCGCGGCGAACGCCCTCGTTTCCGCGGTTGGCAACGCCTCGCCGCGTCTCGTGCTCGGCAGCCTGTTTGTGATTACCGCCATCATCGGGCTGTTCATTTCCAACACCGCGACGGCGGTCCTGATGGGCCCGGTCGGCATCGCAGTGGCCAAGGATCTCTCGGCTTCCCCTTACACTTTCGCGATGATCATCATGCTCGCCTCCTCCGCGTCCTTCATGACCCCGATCTCCACGCCGATCAACACCCTCGTCGTTGCTCCCGGTAATTACGAGTTCGGCGATTTTGTCCGCGTCGGCGTGCCCTTGGCCATCCTCATTCTCGTGCTCAGCGTGCTGCTCGTGCCGCTGCTTCTGCCATTCCGGTAAAGGCGTACACTCCCCGGCTGCGCAAGGCGTGGCAACCGCCGACGCGCGCGGCATTCCGACACGCGCATCGGTCACGGTAAGTCGGCTCGTCCACTACGAAGGCCTCCCCGACACTCTGCGGGACCTGGGCTTCGAAGGGGTTCAGTTCTCTTATCCGCGCCTCGCCGCCCTGGAGGCAATCGAGAGGTGCGGAAGCGCTTCACTGACTGCAACCCGATCGCGTCTCTCCACGAAGTCGTTCGTTTCGCCCGTGGCGAGCGCCAGTACATTCCGTGCGTCGGCGGCTACAAATACTTTTATGTTGACTGGGACCTCTCGATCTGGCGCTGCGAGGCGTAGCACGAGCCGATGGGCTCCGTATTCGATCTCGATTGCGTTCCTGATCGGCGCGACGCCTGCAACGCCTGCATGATGGGCTGCTGCCGCAATGCCAGCATATTGATGCACGCCGGCGGTCAGCCCGATCCGCCCCACCGCCGCAGCCGCGGAATTGCCGGGAAACGGCACCCTGGCGAAATTGCCATCGAAGTTGAAGACCTTGTTCACGCCAAGATTGAGGTCCTGGCGCGTCGCAAACCGACTTGCCAATGTCGGGTCGAAATCCATCCGGGTCACGTAAGCGAAATAGGGCGAGAAGGCCTGGTCGTTCGTCGCGTCTACGTACTGCAGCCGGAGGAACGGGCGTACTTTGTCCCAATTCGCGGACGAGGCGTTTGCAAACCGGTCCCACTCCACGCTCGTGCCTGCCGAAATCCGGATCGGCAGGTTGGCGAGCTGGTCGGCCACCGCCACCCCGACGACCGGGCTGCCTTCCAGCGCCGCGGTCCCGTTAGAAGGCGCGAACGCACCATTGGAATTGTCGAGCAGCGGCCCAGCACATTCACGGTGACAAGCGGCCGCGGCGTCTGCTGCTCGAGCCCCGGCGCGGTGGCGATCAGATTGTCCTGCGGAACCGGCGTCACATAGTTGGGCGTCGCCATCGCCGCGTCGAGGAAAACCTCGGATGCATCGGCTGCAGCACCCGTATCGGGCTGTTGCGCCTAAACCGCGCTGACTTCGCCCAGCGCCAGGAAGGCTGCTGCGGCTGCCGCCCGCCGCGTGGAGCGCCATGTCATCTCCCCCCACCCTCCTGAACAGGCGGCGCTTCCGCCGTCGCAATCCCGTAGAGGGCAGATGAGTGACCTGCCTTTCGAAGCCGGGGTGGAGGCGGGAACGAAATCCGCCGTCTCCGGTCATTTCGTCGACTGGTACGGAGGCTAGAGTTGCACTCCCGGACAGACACAGGGCAGCCCGTCCTGAACCTGTTTCAGGCGTCCCATACGCGCCGGATGTGCCGCCGCGCTTCAAACAATGCCAAGCAGGTCCCCGAACACGCGGGGCTCTGCCACGTCTGGCCGGTTGGGTGGCGACAGCGGCCGCAAGCCGGCCAGCGCTGCCTGGCGCACCTCGCTCGGGCGTGCCTGGAATTCGTGGCGAAAGGCCCGGCTGAAGCTCGATGCATCTTCGAAGCAGAGCTCTTCGGCAATCGCGAAGATCGGCGCCTTGTTTTCGGGGTCGCTCAGGTTCCGGTACGCTTCGCTCAGCCGCTGCCGTTGGATGTAGCGGCCAACCCCGCCTGTCTCCTCGAGTAGCCGATAAAGTTGCGAGCGCGAGGCTCCGACGAGTCTGCCCAAGGTATTCGGGCCAAGCTGCGGTGAGCGGAGGTGCTTCCGAACCGTCTGTCGCAACCGCTCCATCCGGCCGACGTCGATCGGGCCGCGCGCTTCGGCAAGCCGTCCCGGTGAAGGCGCGACACACGCCGCCACCACGCTCCCCACGGCGCCGGCCAGCCGCGGCAACTCTGCCGAGGTCAGGTTCGGAACCTGCCGTTCGAGCGTGCGTATGAAATCGCCGGGGATCCGACCCATCGGCGAATCGAAAACGAGGCCGATTGCGGGATCCGGGGTCCCGGCAAGATCCCTGAAGGTATCCCGAGGCAGAAAAATCTGGATCCTCTCGACCGCGCTCCGGAAGCTCTCTGTTTCCTCCGCCAGCGACCAGAGATAGGGCTGGCCGGCCGATACCCGCGTCTCCCCGTTCCCCGTCCTGATGCTGACATTGCCATGCTTGCAGTAGCTCAGAATCCAGTGATCCACCGGGTTGCGCCTCAGGTGCGCCCTGTCGCGCACCACCCGAACGGCGGGTGCGGAAACCCTGCTCATCGTCAGGTCCCCGACCCGCCAGACTTCATTGACCGCAGCAAAACCTTCGTCGTCCGCACGCGCGGAGACGACCTCGAAGATCGAGGCGAACCACGCGCCCCAAGCCGCGGCCTGCTCGTGCTTCGGAAGCCGGGCCGTGGAAAACCGGTGCGAGGGAACCGTCGCCTCGTGCCCCACTTCTTGGTCTGGAACCAGCGCCGGGCACTTGCCGCCAACGCCTCCGCGTTGGCCGGACCCCCGGCGCCGGACTGGGTTCTTCGCCCGCACTCTCCCTTGTCGGCCGCAGTACTAACCGTTCCCGCTCCGCCGCACGTTGGCAAACTGCGCAGCTTGCTGCGCGTTTCTCCCAGAATCGGCACGGCAGGCCGAGCAACCTTCACGAAGGACCGTTACCCTAGGGTAACTGCCTGGCTTTGGTCCAGCGCCGCCATCCTGGCCAGACGAAACGCTCGGCGCCGGCACCGCTCTGCTTGGCCGGGGAGATTGCCAGCAGCACAGAGCCGGACAGGACGAAATTTCGCGAGGCACGCGCCGCCTGCCGATAGCGATATTGGAGCCAGTGCCTGCCGATCGGCCTCGGCACGCCACCCGCTCGCCCAACGCGGCACGCGGGCTCGACCGCCCACGACGTGCCTGCTAGGTTAGCCCCGTAACAAGCGAGCTACGCATCGAGGTCTCGCCATGAGCATCGCCGTCCCAATCACCGGACTTGCCGCGCCCTCCAGAAAGCCGCGCCATCGCATCACATGACGAAATCGCCGCTGCAAGCACGGAACGAGCCTGCCCGAAGCCCGGGCGAACGCGCACCGGTCAGCGTCGATCTGGCGTTGCAAGGCGGCGGCGCGCACGGCGCCTTCACCTGGGGTGTGATCGATCGCCTGCTCGAGGAAAGCTGGCTCAGCAT
>JBOHMN010000118.1:0-16213 GCA_050730175.1 Acetobacteraceae bacterium
GCGAGTGCACTGGCCGGTTGGCTTAGGGCGATCGCGGCGGCGTTCGGGGCCGTCGCGGGCGGCCAGGCGCCGCTCGCGTTCGACAGCAGCTTCTGGATGCTGCCGCCGACGACGGGCCTGGTCATGACTTCGTATCGGCGCACGCACAACCGAGGACCGTACGCATGACCAGATCAGCGACCGCGCTGATGAGCCTGACATCGCCCGAGCAGACCGCGGTGGTGACGGCGGACTTCGGCCCAATGCTCGAAAGCGGCGTGACGATCACGGCAGTGGCACTCGTCTCGATGACGGTCTGGCCGAATTCTTCCCATCCGGCGCAGGACCCGGAGGCGGCAAGCCGGATCATCGGGCCGCCTGAGGTCGTGGCCAGCCCGAAGACCGGCGCGGCCAACGCGGCGATCGCGCAGAAGATCGGCAACCTGCTCGAGAACGTGCGCTACGCGATCAGGATTGCCGGCACCGCGAGCGACGGCACGGAGCCGGAGCTCTGGCAATACATGACGGCTGATTACCCCGGGATGCCGGGATCGTAGAGGGATTTCAGATGGCAAAGACAGGTTATCTCGCAAAGGATTTGCTGAACTGGGCGGCCGGTATGGCGACCATGCCCGCGCTCGCGGGCCGGTGGATCGCGCTCTTCACCACGGCGCCCGGCGACAACGACAGCGGCGCGGTCGAAGTGAGCGGCGGGGCATACGCCAGAGCGCAGCTTGCCGGCACCGCCGCGACCAGCGCAGCCACGTCGAGCGGCGCGACATTGACCTTCTCGAGCGTGCCGAGCTGGGTTGCCGCCGGCATGACCGTGCTCGATCTCGCGACACCGGCGGCGATCGGCGCTGGCGTCACGGTGAGCAGCAAGACTTCGACCACGGTGACCCTCTCGGCATCGGTCTCCGGGACGGTCGGCTCCGGCGATACGATCGCGTTCTCGGTGTTCCCAGCGGCGACCGGCGCCGGGCCTGCGAACATCACCTCCTCGGCGGCGCTCTCGTTTCCGCAGGCGACGGCGAGCTGGGGCACCGTGGTCGCGTGGGGCGTTTACGACGCCGCGACGTCGGGCAACCTGCTTTACTGGGATTGGCTCGGCAATGACCCGTGGTTCCCGTTCGACTGCACGGACGCAAGCCCCGGCGTGCTGACGGCTTACGGGATCACCGCGGGATCGAGCCCGGCGCTCGCGAATGGCGCGGCTGTCGCGATTACGGCGCGGTTCGGCGGCACGCTGCCGAGCGGGCTCTCGAGCGAAACGGTTTATACGGTGGCCGGTCTGAGCGCCGATGCGTTCAATGTCGGGGCGGGCACCTCGAGCACCGGCTCCGGCATGGTGCGCCAGGTGACGCAGCAGCCGATCGCGCAGAACGTCACGTTCTCGATCCCGAGCGGCAGCCTGCTGATCTACGAGTCGTAGGACGGCAAACGGCCAGTGACCGCACTAACATACGGCGCGCTGCCGGTTGCGATCGACCCGACCGCCTGGACCGGGCGCAGCTACAGCCCGTCAGAGCCGCAGGATGCGGGCTCTATCCAGGCGGCGATCGCAGCGCAGCTTTCGGAGCATCTGTCCGGCGCTGGGCTTGCGATTCCGGTCTATGTGTTTCCGGATTTCGACCTCGACACGTGGTGGCAGTCGAGCGCCATCGCGTTCGTGCTGGTGAGTTACCACGGCGCACGGTTCGGCAAGCCGATGACCACAGATGCCATGGTGCAAGAGCGGACGCTCTCATTCGACGTGCACGTCGAGGCGCGCCAGACGGCATGGGCGCTGAGCGGCGCCGGCAGCGTCTATGCGCTGGTCGATGCGGTCGAGGCGGCGTTGACCGGCTATCGGCCGCCCAGTTGCCGAAATGCCTACTTCGCCGAGGAACGATTTGCCGAGCAGGACGCCGAAGGTCGGGTCTGGCTTTATGATATGCGGCTCGAAGTGCCCACACTAAAGCTCAAGACCGAGCCGGCGATGGCGCTCGCGAACCTGGTGCGGGCGCAGATGTACGTGGCCGCGCTGGCGCTGGCGAACGGCGCGCCGGTGAGTGCTGGCAGCTATGCCTTCGCGGGCGGCGTGCTGACGCTGCCGGGGCCGTACCCGGTGGTGGTCGGCGCCGTGAGCAATGCCGCGGGCACGGTGCTCTATCGCGAGTTCGTGGACTGGGAGTGCGACGGCGCAACGGGCGTCGTTACGGCCATAGCGGCCGGCGGCATCGGTGCGAGCGATACGGTCGCGATCGCGTGCGCGCCCGCGGATACGGTCGTCGCAACGGAATGATTTGAGGGTCAAGAAATGCCTGCAAATTTTCTGCACGGAATCGAGATCACCGAGGTCAAGACCGGCCCGGTTCCGATCACGGTTGTCAACTCGGCGGTGATCGGCCTGGTTGGCACAGCGCCGCAGTGGGCCGTGCCGGCCACGAGCAGCGTGCAGCCGGGGTCGGTGGCGAACACGCCAACACTCGTCAACTCGGCGAGCTCGGCCAGCCAGTTCGGCCCGCTTGTGCGCGGCTACAGCATTCCGTACGCGCTCGCGGCGATTTTGGCGCAGGGCTCCGGGCAGATCATCGTCATCAACGTGTTCAACCCTTCGGTGCACCAGACATCGGTCGCATCCACGATCTTTGCGGTGCCAGCGTCCGGCACGCAGGTCGTGAACCTCAAGCAGATGGGGTTGATCGGGCCCGGGCTGCCGAACTCCGGCACGCTGACAAGCACGGTGGTCGTAAAGGCGTCGGCGGGCTCTCCGACGTACGTCGAGAACACTGATTACACGGTCGATTACGTCAACGGCTTCGTCTACGCGAAGGCTGGGGGCGCCATTTCGGCCGGCGAGTCCCTGAGCATCTCCTATGCGTATGCCGACCCGACCAAGGTTCAGGACTCCGACATCGTTGGCGCGGTCGGCGGATCGACGTACACCGGCATGCAGGCGTTGCTGACCACCTTCCAGAGCATGGGCGTCTTCCCGAAGCTCCTGATTGCGCCGGGCTGGACGCAGGATCAGGCCACCGCGGCGGCGCTGATCACGCTCGCGGGAACGGTGCGCGGCATGGCGTTCCTCGACGCCGCGCCGGGGACGACGGTCGCGACGGCGATCGCGAATCGGGGCACGGTGGGACAAGCGTTCGACACATCGAGCTACCGCGCGGTGCTCTGCTTCCCGCAGGAAATATTCTACGACACCGGCATCGTCCCGACCGGCAATACGCTGAACAACCAGGGCGCCGTCATCAGCACGCTCTACAATGCGAACGCCGACAGTCCTTATTCGCAATGGGTGGCCGGCGCGACCGCGGCGCAGGACATCGCGAACGGTTACTGGTTCAGCCCGAGCAACACGCAAATCCAGGGCATCGTCGGGCCGGATGTGAGCATGTACGCCTCGGCGTTCGACCCGGCGAGCGATACCGACAACCTCAACGCACAAGGCATCCTGACCGTGTTCAATGGCTTCGGCACTGGGCTTCGCATATGGGGCAACACGTCGGCCGCCTATCCGAGCTACACCGATGCGGCGACGTTCATTCCGGTGCGTCGGACGATGGACGTTGTCGAGGCAAGCGTGCAGCTCGCGATGCTGCAGTTCCTCGACCAGCCGATCACCAACGGGCTGATCAACTCGATACTGGCGAGCGTGAATGGGTTTCTGAGGACGCTGATCCAGCGTGGTGCGCTGGTCGGCGGCACGGCGAGCTACAACCCGGCGGAAAACGCGGCGGCCCAACTCGCGGCCGGCCAGCTTACGTTCGACATTTCGCTGATGCCGCCGCCTCCAGCGCAGACGATCAATTTCAACGTTTATGTGAACACAGCGCTGCTGAACACGCTGGGGCCCGTGCAAGCGGCGAGCCAGGCCGCGGCGTGACGGACATAGCGCCGACCGACGAGCCCCCTCTGCGCGTGGCGTTGGCATCGCCGTATCTCGCCGAGTCGCGCGAGCCCGCGACATTGACCGCATGGGAGGTTTGCTGCCGCGAGTGCGGCGAGGTCTTTCAGACCTTGACGGGGTTCACATGTTCCGAGCCGGCGCGCATCTGCGCACGCTGCAAAGCCGCGCGGCCGTCCTGACCATAGAGGAATTTCCGAATGGCATCGCTGGTCATTAATTCGCTTTGGAACTGCAACGTATATATCAACGGCACCAGCCTCTTGGGGCGCGCCGAAGAGTTCGAGGTCCCGGCGCCGAAGCGGCTGATGCAGGCCTATCGCGGGCTGGGCATGGCGGCCCGGATCGATATTCCGGTCGGCTGGGACAAGATCGAGGCTTCGATCACGTGGGGCAGCTTCGATGCGACCACGATCGGCCTCTTGGCGAGCTCGACGGCAATCCAGAGGTTTGCGGCACTCGGTGATCTGCAGGTGCTGACGGCGGCCGGTGAAACCTCGGACGTGCCGGTGATCTACAACGTCTCGGGCCTGGTCATCGATCCCGGCCCGGTGCCGTTCAAGGCGCAGGAGAACATCACCTTCAAGACGACGATCCAGGTCTACCACGTGGACCTCATGGTCGGCGGCAACCAGGTCTATCTGTTCGACGCGTTCTCCAATCAGTTCGTCGTCAACGGTGTCGATCAGCTCGCTCAATACCGGGCGAACATCGGAGGCTGATGTGCTGGACGGGGGCGGCACCGGCGACGATTTGCCGGCCGACGGACTGCCCATCGGGGGTCGGCTGCCGGAGCGGCTCGACGCGGTGGAACGCGGCATCGAGGCGAACGATCACCGGATCAGGCAGCTCGAGGTCGATATGGGCGAGATCCGGGCCTACCTCGGGCAGACGGCGACGAAGGCGGATGTTGCCGAGCTTGGCCAGCAGATCGCCGGCGCGATCAATGGCATTCTGCGCGATGCACTCAACGCGGTGCCGGCGCGGCATGCGGCGATCTGGGGCGGCGTCGCGGCGATCGCCACCGTCGGCATGCTGATAGTGGTGGTCCTTCATCTCTGATGGCGGCGGCCGAGTTCTACGCGCGGTGGCGGACCGGGTGGCTGTTCCTGGTCGCGCTCAGCGGGTTCTGCGCCGTATGGATCGGCTGGAACGTCCTGCCGTGGCTGCCCCACTTCGACGGGCCTGGCTTCCCACGATTGACACTGATGCTTTCGGTCGAGGCGTCGATTGCGGCATCGATCATTCTCGCGGTGCAGGAAAAGCAGGACGCTGTGCAACGGCAGCAAGCGCGGTACATGCTGCATATCATGGAGGCGCTCCATGAGAAAATTCTGGGCCGCATGGCGCCGAATTTCGACAGCGGCGTGAGTCATTGCGCCGCTGAAGCAAACCAAACCGATCAGGAGGCAAAATATAAAATGGGGTAGCTCTGCGGGCGGCAGCGCTTCTTGCGCTGATCCTCCCAACGATCCCGGCGGCGGCGACGCCGCCGCCGGTCCAAGTGGTCCCATCCGATCAGGCCGCCACCGCACAGTGCGGGCCGATCGATGCGATGCTCCGAGCTCTTGGTGCGCGGTACCGAGAGCGGCTGATCTGGTGGGGGCAGGCGCCCGGCGACATCACGCTGATGCTCACTGAACAGCCGGATCTGCGGACCTGGACGCTGCTTGCTGTCCATGATGGCGAGGCTTGCATGGTCGATGCGGGCGGCACCGAACGAGCCTGGGGTTCATGAGCCCGCTTGTCGCTTGCCGGCCCCGCTTTGTCGTCGTCAACGTCATGATGTTGGCCATCGCGATCGCAGGTTGGCGCGCGGGTTTGTTCGTCGCTGTCCCGGCACTCGGGGCGGCGGATGTCGCGATGCTGGCGGCGCTTGCGGCCTACGCGGCAATCGGCTTCGGTGCGGCGTGGTACGAGCGCTGGCAGACGGCGCGGCACATCGCAAATGGCGTGCCGATGTGGGCGCTCGGCTGCACGGGGCTCGGCATGCTGCTCGCCGTGAACGGGTTGCACAGCCTAACCCCGGTGGCGATGGCGCGGGTGTTCCGCGAGCTGGCGTTCGCAATTGCCCCCAATATTGCCGGTGTCGCGCTGATGGCGTGGCTGCGCGAAGTGATCTGGTGGTGCGGCGGTGAGCGGACCTGAAACTGGCTCGGGCTTCGAGTGGGCCTATCGAGACTTGCTGATCGCACTCCTGGTGGTGTTCATGGCGATGGCCGCGCTGGCCGTCGTAGCGACAACGAAACAGACGAGCGCGGGCGTGCGTCAGGGCGGTCTCGCAATCCAGATGAGCTGGCAGATGAGCGCGAACGCCGACATGGATCTGTGGGTGAGGGCGCCGGGTGACACGCCGGTAGGCTATTCGCATATGGGCGGCGAGCACTGCAACCTGCTGCGCGACGATCTTGGGCGGCATCTCGACCCGGAGAGCCGGAACGAGGAGATGACGATCTGCCGCGGGGTTGACCCGGGCGAGTGGGTTGTCGATGTCATGCTGTATCGCAGCTACGACGGCCAGGTGCCCGTGAAGGTGACCGTGACGGTGACGCGGCTTGCGGGCGCGGCGACGCAAATGCTGAGCCGAACGGTGGAAGTTCCCGCGCAGGGAGATCAGGTGACGGTGTTCCGATTCCGACTCGATGCGCACGGCGACTACCTGGCGGGAAGCGAGAATTTCCTGCCGATGCCGCTTTATGGTGGGGGCGAGGCAACGCAAATGCAGGCGCCAGATTGAAATGGCGGCGACCATCTTCGTCGCAGTGGCGCTGCTGGCCGGAGCCACATCCCTGTTCGCCGCTGTGGCGTGGCTGCGCGCTGGAGCATATCTCTGTCTTGTCGCCGCGCTGCTGGCGATCTGGTGGGCGGCGCTCGGCCACCCGCGGCCGGCGCTCTTCGGTGTGCCGCACGGTACTGTCGTTTCGTATGCGCTGAATGAGCCGAAGAGCATCGATGTGCTGGTGAAGCCGCGCGGTAGCGGCCAGCCGGTGCTCTGGGCGCTGCCTTGGAACGAGCGAGATGCCGCCGCACTGCAGGACGCCGCCCGGCGCGCGAAAATGGCGGGCCGGCTGCTAGAGATGCGGGGACGACAGGGTGGCGGGCGCGCCGGGTATACGCATCAGCATCACGCCGGGCCGGTGTTTTATCCCGCGCCGGCGCCGCAGTTGCCGGAAAAGACGACGCCATGACCGGCCCGGTCTCGCCTGCGGAGTCGCGCCGTGGAGATAAGCGGTGCTGGCTGCTTTCGCTACGCTGGTCGAGGGAATTACTCCGCCACCAACCGCGGGGCGTGCATTAAGATTGTTGTCAGAGCGGCGCGAGCGGCCGGCACGTGCCGCCCCGCCAGGAGCGCCGCTTGAGGACGACTGGCCCGATTCCGGTGGTTGCGGAGGTCGGCTCGGTCCGCGTGTTGCTCGCGCATGAGGAAGCAGACGATTCGATTACCGCAGCTCTTCTTTCGATCGGAGAGGGGCGAGGTTTCATCATGCGATTTCAGGGGGCGATTCATGAGGCCGAACAGCAGCGTGCGGATCAGGCCGGTGAGCGCGGACCAGTCGCAGCCGGAACAGAGTTTCGTAGAGGCGGCGCGGGCGGTTCTTGAGCGCGCGCTGGCCGAGGGCGCGACTGTGCTGATGATCGCCTGGGAAGACCCGAGCGGGAAGGTGACCGGCGCGTCGGTGCCCGGGTCTGGCGCGCTTTTACGCGGGCTCATCGAGGCGCTTGCGGAGACGCTTGCACCAGACGATCGGGACGGCGAATGACTCCGACGTTCCAGACCTGCGTCTCGTGGGTCATCGCGTGGGAAGGCGGCTACACTGACGATGCTGGTGACCCCGGGAATTGGACCGGCGGCGCCGTCGGCGCGGGCCAGTTACTCGGGACGAAGTACGGCATTTCGGCCGCAGCCTATCCGACGATGGATATTCCGAACCTGACGGAAGCCGAGGCAGCGCTGCTCTATGCGCGGGACTACTGGACGCCGGTCCAGGGTGATTCACTTCCGCCGGCACTCACGATGGTCGTGTTCGACGGCGCGGTGAACAGCGGCGCGGCGCAGTCGGCAGAGTGGTTGCAGGTCGTGCTCGGCGTGACGATGGACGGAGTGATCGGGCCCGAGACGCTGGCCGCTGCCGCGGCGTACCAGCCGGAACCTGCAGAGCTGTGCTGGGAAGTGCTGGCGCAGCGGATCGCAGCCAACGGCTGCGATCCGAATTTTGCGGTGTTCGGCCTGGGGTGGTCGCGGCGGACGAGCGCGCTCGCGTTCCAGGCCGCGACAATGTTGTGAGAGGTAATGATGAAGCAGTGCATGGCATTCTTCAAGGCGCCCCTCAACCAGGGCGCGCTGGCGGCGATGGCTGGCACTTGGCTTGGCGTGCTGCAGGGGTCGCTGACGTGGGAGGCGGCGGTGCCGGTGACCGTCGGTGCGATCATCGCGATGATTATTCCGGACAACAGCGTCGCGAAAGAAGACATCGAAAAGCTCGTTGCCGATGCGATCAAGGCAGGGCAGGATTTGGAAAGGACTAAGCAAAATGCGTAGTGTTCTCGCCGCTCTCGCCGCGCCACTCTTGGCGGTTGGCGTCCTCGCCGGCTGCTCGACCACGAACGGTACCACGACCGTTTCTCTCGCTGGCGCTCAGGCGGAGTCAGGCGCGATTCTGACTGCGCTCGAGGCCGGCGCATCGGTCTATACCAGCGCGCCAAGCACGATACCCGCGCAGGCCGCGCAGGTTCAGAACATCATGAGCATTGCGACTACTGCGGTGGGCGCATTCCAGGGCAATGGCGCGACGGAAACTCCGGCACAACTGGCCGAGGCCGCATCGCAGGACATCATTGCGGTGCTGGCGGTTCTGCCGATCGACCCGGTGACGAAGACCGCGATCGACGCTGGCCTCGCCGTCATCGACGGTTTCGTGGCTGGCACGTTCACGTCGCCGGCCGCCCCGGTCGCGACACTTGGTGTGCGCGAGCGCGTCGCGCCGCCGGTGCCGATCCCGACTCCGCATCGGCTCCCGCCGACTGTTTGATGGGTACGTTGCCGATCGCTCGCTGGCTGCGGTCGCTTCCCGTCGCTGGGCTGCCGGTCGTGGTCACGTGGATTCCGTCAAACTCGCCCAAGGTTGACGTCCAGAAGTTGCACTCGGTTTGTCACTACGTCGTCGGGCCCGGTCGATACTCCGTCAGGGCCGGCAACCGCTGCATACGCATTGAGATCAGGCGCTTTGCTTAGGCGCATCCGCATAACGAAAGGCGATGCGCCTCCGGCTGACGGGTCTGCGTGGGTAGCCGACTGGCGCTCCTACGACATCTCGGAGACCGTGTGCTCCGCGATCCGCAACGCGACTCCTGGGCTCGTCGCGGTGTCGCTTTGCGTGCTGCCTGTCGCGTCGTACGTAGCGGCTGTGGAACGGGCGGCACGGCGCCGAGGCGTAAGAATCATCTGGTGGCCCTATCGCGATCCGATAGGCGCCCACTTCAAGGGACCAACACATGACTGACCGTCCGACTCCGAAACTAGGCAAACTGCCCGCCACAGCGCCGCGTGTGCGGCCGATGCGCGAACTACTGCAAGTCGGCCCAGGGAAATCAATGCCGCCGGTTCCCGCGGGCGCAGACTGGTCACAGCATGTCGCGAGCTGGCCGATGCTCGACAACGATCAGACGGGGGACTGCACAATTGCGGCGGTAGGACACGCGGTGCAATGCTGGTGCGCCGCGGCCGGCGAGCCGCGTGTGATGACGGATGCGGAGGCGATCGCGGGCTACGAGGATTTCGGCTACGTTCCCGGCAACCCGAGCACCGACCAGGGGGCCAATGCGCAAGACGTGCTGACGCGGTGGACTCGCGGCGGTTTCGAGGTCGGGGGCGCGCGCGACACGCTGACAGGATTCTGCGTCCTGAACACGCTCGACGACCTCGAGGTTCGGTCCGCGATCGCGTGGCTGGGCGCAACGTATGTCGGCATTGCGCTGCCGCTCGCTGTGCAAGGTGCGGATACCTGGGACTGTGGGCCGTTGGAGCCGAACGGCGCGCCGTCATCCGGACCGTGGGCGCCGGGGAGCTGGGGCGGCCACGCGGTCCCGATTGTCGGCTACGGGCCGTGGGGGCTGTTAGTCGTTACCTGGGGCAAGACGCTTCGAATGACCTGGTCATTCTGGCGGACTTATGCAGACGAAGCCTACGGGCTGTTAAGCAGCGATTTCGCGAACGCGACTATCCCGGCGGAAGCGTGGGCGCAGCTCGAGCAAGACATGGTTGACTTAAGGAGCAGGGCGCAGTGAGCGAAGGAATCAGGATCGAGGTGCCGGAGCCGACGTCAGAGTGGGGTGCCAGGTTCCGGTTGCCGAGCGGACGGCGAGCAGAGGTCAAGCCGGTGACCGGTCGGCTCCTGATCCAGAGCCAGCGGCTAGCCGGGCGCGACGCGACGCCGCTTGAAGCGAACTGTGCGACGATCGCGGTGGCGAGCCGGGTCGACGGGCGGCCGCTGCGCTACGAGGAGGCGCAGGATCTCGTCGCCGGCGACATCCAGGCGCTTGTGGAGGCGATCAACGCGGCGAGTTTTTTGGGGGCCCCGTCTATGCAGTCAGCCCCAGCATCCTAGCCGCGCTGGTCGAATTCGGGGTCGGCGTTGCGGATATTGAAGCGATGACGATCGGCGAGATCGGCTGGTGGATTGAGGCGGTGCTTGCGCTCGCGCGCGAGCGCGACGACGCGCGGCAGAAGGACGAGCGTAAGGGTGGCTGAATTTGCGCTGGGCGGCTTCGCGCGTGAGCTGCGCTGGCTGGCGGTGCGGATCGAGGAGACGGTGCCGGTGGCGCTCGCCAGGGCGGCGGTGATCGTGGAGCGCGAGGTCGCGCATTATCAGCGAACCGTCGGGATCCTGCCGTGCTGGCCGAAGCTGAAGCCGCGCACGATTGCTGAGAAGAGATGGCCGGATTTCGCGCCGGCGGACAATCAGCTGCCCAGGGCAGGGAAAGCGCTGGCCAGCATCGGGCACCATGTAAGCGCAGGCACGTTCGAGGACGCGGCCCAGATCGGCTCAAACGAAGCTTTCGCGGAATATCAGGCGCGCGGCACGCGGCGGAATTTGCCGGGGCGGTCGTTTCTCCTGCGCGCGGCGGTGCGCAAGGAGAAGGAAATCGCCAAACTGCTCGGCGAGGCCGCTTTCACGGTGCTAGGCGCGCAACGGATCCCCTGATCAGACCAGGGTGTTCCAGATCGCGGCACCGGCGATGATGAGCACCGTGCCTCAGAACAACGCTACGTAGCCCGCATAGATAGTGCGCGGGTAAACACGGAGGCAATCGGCGGTCAAGCTGCCGGGGATCGTGTGGTGGCGAATCGTGCCAAGAAAGGTGATCATCGCCCGGATGCCGAAGAGAAGACGAAGCCTGAGAGCGGCGCAACCAGCGGCAGCAGCTAGGGAACGCGGATGGCGCCCCAGGCTTGCGATGGCAGCGTGATGTGTCCGCGTGCTGGCGGTTCGCGCGAGGCGCGGAGGCCGGCGTCTTGCGGTCGTCATGGAACTCGGGCGGGCTCGGCGGGAGATGCACGTCGAGTCCTCTGCGGAGGGCTGATCGATGATCCCGCATGGAGACAATTCCGAGGGCAGCAACCGGTCGGTCAAGCGCGCGGGATGACGAGCGAGGTCACGAGTGGCTGATTTCTATCGGATCGGAGTCAGAATCACGATGGTCGATGGTGTCTCCGCCGTGCTGGCGGCGCTCGGCCACGAACTCCTCGGGCTCGACCGGAAGCTCGAGCTCACCAAGGACAATGTCGGCAGGTTGAAGCAGGCGATTATCGCCCTTGGCGAGCTGACGCTCGGCACGGCGCTGCTGAAGGGTTTCGGACGGCTCGCCGAGGCCGGCGACAAGTCCGTCGGTCAGATGGCCTGGATGCAGGTGCTCAGCGAGAGCGTCGCGAGCATCGCGCCTAAGATGCAGGCGACTTATCAGGCGGCAGCGGCGACAATGCACGGGGCAACCGCAGCGGCGGCGGCGCTGGAATACGCCACGGTGTTGCGCGGCCAGAGCCCCGGCATGACCGAGAAGCAGGCCGACCGGACGATGATCGCCGGGCTGAAGGGCATCGACGTCTGTCGCGCGTTCGCCAACCGCCAGATCGGCCAGCTATATCCGAAAAAGGCAGAAGAGGCCTTCCACACGATGGAAGTGGCCTCGGTTCTGACCAACGGCATGCTGAACGGGCAGGGCTTTTGCAAGTTCGTGCAGATGGCGGGGCCGGCGGTGAGCGTGAAACGGCTCCGCGAGTATCCCGAACAGACCGTCGAGGTGATGCTCGGCTGCGGCCGCACTGGCGGCCGCAGCATGCAGATGGCCTTCACGAAGCTCTTGGGCGGCAATCTGACCAAGGCGCAGGCCGAAGAGCTGGTGGCGGTTGGCGCGGTCAGGCAAAGCGACATCAGAAAGGAGTTCGGGCGCTATACGCTGCGGCCGGGCGCCCTGGCCGGCTACTCCGACCTCGCGACGAAGGGCGTCGACTACTGGCTCCAGCAGGAGCTGCTGCCATTGCTGCAGAAGGCCGAACACGGCAAAGGGATGGCGGGGTTGATCGTCACGCTCAACAAGAGCGGCGCAATGGACAAGAAGACCACCGATCTCGTCTCGCGCGTAACGAACACGGGCGCGATGCCGGTGGCTGCCGAGCGACTGTTGGCCTTCCTTCTAATGAACCAGGCGCAAGTGGACAGGTTCAAGGATCAGTTCGACAAGGCGCTGAAGACCGACGCCGCTGGCGTGCTCGAAGCGAAGAGCTGGACGATGAAAATGCAGACCTTGCAAAGCGCTCGGCAGGGGCTGATGCAGGCCACCAGCGGCGCGGAGCCCCGGCTCGCGATTCCGTTCATACAAGACATCGCAATGGCGCTGAAGGCGCTCACCGGCGCGGTGGGCGCGCACCCGGAAGCACCGAAGACCCTGGTGGCGTTGATCGGAACGATCGCCACGATGCTCACGATCGCGGGCGGCGCACGGGCCGCGGTGACGGTGATGCGGACCATGACCCGCGCGCTGCCGGCACTGGGCCAGGCGTTCGGCGGCTTCGCCTCGGGCAGCGAAGCGGCGGGCGGACTGGCATTGCTGACCACCGGCCTGCCGGAACTCGCGGCCGCGATGCTCGGGCCAAGCCGCGCGGCTCCAGTACTGCAACACTCGCTCGATACCTTCATCGGCGAGGGTGTTCTTGGCCGGTCGCCCAAGCACAAAGCGGAATTCGACGCGCACCGGAAGGAAATGCTCAGGAAGAGGCGCGAATGGGGCGAGAAGCACGTCTGGCGTCATCTCGACCCGTTCAACTGGGATTTGCGGTGGCCGGAGCTGTCGGACCTCAAAGTGCCGGGCCAGCTGCTGATTGCGCCGGACCAGCCGCCGGCGTGGGTAGCCCGGATCAAGAAGGCGCGTGCGGCGGGGGGCGACTCGGGGCAGACAACGAATGTCACGATCGACGCGCCGCTCAACGTGCGGATCGACGGCTCGCTGCTCGGGGCCGATTACGCAACGTTGAACTTCTACATGCAGGGCTGGATCAAGCGGCACGGGCGAGAGATCGGTAACGCGCTGCATCAAGTGCAGAAGCATAATCAGCGCCAGAGCTTTCTTGATCGCGGCGGGGCCGAGGCAGCGTCCGCATGAGCGGCTCGGTTGTCGGCGCTGCGCTGGCGGCGGTCGGGTTCGGCGATTTTGCCGCGCTCGGCTCGGTTTCGTTCATGCTGCTCGGCTCGCCGGAGCAGCTCAGCCGAAGCCGCCGCAGTGTCTATGGCAAGCTCGCGGTGATCGGGGCGGCGCCGAGCCTGCAATGGATTTATGACGACCTCGAGCAGCTCACCATGGGCATCCGGCTGCACACCTTCTGGTGCGATCCGGATAGCGCGGTGGCGCTCCTGGATTCGGTGCGCACGGCGCATCAGCCGCAGTCCCTGGTGTTCGGCGCGGGCCAGATGGCCGGGCAATATGTGATCACCGAGATTACGGCGACGGACGAGTGGCGCTACGCCGGCTTTGCGCAGCATATCGATTGCAGGCTGACGCTGAGCCAATGGGTTGCCACCCTGCCGCCCGGCGCGCCGAGCGTGCAGCCGGTTGGCCCATCGGTCGGCATCATCGGCGTTCCGGCCGGGTTCACGGCAATCTATGCGTGGGGCGCTGGCCTCGGCATGCCGCTGCCGACGCCCGGATTCCTGAGTGCAGGGCTAAGCGCCGTGACGCGAGCCGGGGCGCTCTGAGATGGCGGTGATGACACCAGCCGCGTTCGCGGCGGCCTACAACCTGGCGCCGGCGAGCGGCACGGTGCAGCCAGCGTCGCCGAGCGCGGTTGCTTACACGACTGGGCCCGCGGATCGGTGGGATCTGATCGCGTGGCGCGTCTACGGCGATCCGACGCAGATCAACGCGATCATCATGGCCAATCCCACCGTGGCGATCTCGCCGGTGCTGCCGCAAGGCGTGGTGCTGTATTGCCCGCTTATCCGGCCGGCCGGGCCGGCCGCCAATAGCACGCCGTGGAGCCCATGAGCGGCAGCGGACCGTCCGCCGGCGCGCTTCCTCTGCCGCTGCCATCAACGCCGCCTGCGGGCAACGCTGCCTCCGCTGCAACAGCGCCTTGGCAGTCGCCCGTTGGCGCGACCACGAGCCTAGCCGTGCCGGGATGGCAGGTGATCTACAACGGCTCCGACATCTCGGGCGATATCCTGCCGTCGGTGACCGAGGTCTCGTACCAGGAGAACGTCGGCGGCCTGGCCGCCAGCATCTCGCTCAATGTCACCGATCCTGTATATCGCTGGCAGCGCTCGAGCTATCCGCAGCAGGGCGATACGATCAGCCTTTCGATCGGCTACGTGGGCGCGCCGCTGGTGACCTGCGGCACATTCGACATCGACAGCTTCGAGCTCGGCGGGCCGCCGGATGCGTTCACGATCCACGGCATCCAGGCTGGCATCAGGGCCGGCCTCAGGACCAGGCGCAACGTTGCCTACGAGAACATGACCGTGCCGCAGATTGCCGAGGCCGTGGCGCGGCGGGATGGCATGACGGCGGTGGTTTCGCCGGTCAGCCCGAATGTTGTCTACAAGCGCGTCACGCAGCATATGGAGACCGACCTCTCGTTCTTGCATCGGCTGGCCAACGCACACAATTACGAATTCACGGTCAGGAACGACCAGATCATCTTCTACAGCCGACCGCAGCTCGAGGCAGAGACGCCGGTCGGCACGATCTACCGCAACCAGGTGACGCGGTTCAGCTTCTCGAACCAGAGCCTCGCGCACCTGTCTTATGCGAGCGCGCTGGTGACATATCAGAACCCGCAGGCGAAGCAGTTGCAGAGCGCCCAGGCGGTCAACCCGGCGGCCGCCACCAAAGATCAGCTTCGGCTGGCGCATCGGCTGGAGAGTAACCAGCAGGCGGCACTGAAGGCGCAATCGGCCCTGTGGGAAGCGAACATGGAACAGGCGAGCGGCAGCCTGACGATGCCGGGAACGATGATGTACCGGGCGGGCAAGACCGTGAAAGTCAGCGGCTGGGGCATCTGGGATTCCATCACCTATCTCGTGAGGAGCGCGCGGCATGAGGTTTCCGCGGGCGGATACGTGACGGAGCTTTCCATCCGCAACGTCGTCGCGCCGGCGGCCGGCTCGGCGGCAAGCCAGAGCGTGCGACTGCCGCTGCAGAAGGTAACCGGATGATCACCGAAGCGGATGCGATCGGGCCTTACTCGCGGCAATATACGCCGCCCTTCCGGGTGGGGATCGTCACGGCGCAGCAGGTCTCGCCGTTTCCGGCGGTTCGGGTGCGCTTTCCGGAACGGGACAATATCGTGAGCTACTGGCTGCCGCTTTCGGTGCGGTGCAGCCAGGACGACAAGGATTTCTGGATGCCGGACATCGGCGAGCAGGTGCTCTGCCTGATGGACGAGCACGACGAAAACGGCGCAGTTCTAGGCGCGATCTATTCGAACGCCGATGCGCCGGAGTCCTGGGCCGCCGCGGGCGTGCGCGGCTTCCAGGCGAGCGATGGCGCCATCGTTACCTACGACCGCAACAGCCACACGCTGACCGCGCAATTGCCGAGCGGCGCAACCGTGACCGTCACGACTGGCCAGGTCAGCAAGGTGGTGCTCGGGAGCGATTGCACGGCGCTGATGCAGGACGCTGCCGGAGCGTACGTGAAGGCGACGAATGACGGCAATGTGCGCGTCAACGGGAACCTGCTGGTGGCTGGCACGATCGGCACCACAAGCGGCACCTGGGGCAACGGGAGCGCGACAGTGACCGGCACGATCAAGGCGACGCAGGATATCGTCGCAAGCACGGCCGGCAA
>JBOHMN010000119.1:0-12313 GCA_050730175.1 Acetobacteraceae bacterium
GAACAACTGGTCCGTCACCTTTCCGGACTTCCCCGGCGTGACCTCCGTTGCCGAGAAATTTGCCGATGTGATGCGGCAGGCGAAGGATGCTCTGGCAACTGCGGTCGAAGACATGGAGCAGGGCGGAGAGGCTCTGCCGCCCTCGGTCGAGGAGGACGCCCTGCCTGACTACGACCGTACCGCCTTTCATGATCCCCGGACTCTGTTGGTGCCGGTCGAGACGACCGGGCGCGCGCTACGGGTCAACGTCAGTCTGGATAAGGGCCTGCTCGCTCGGATCGACGACGTTTCCCAACGGACCGGCCTAAGCCGCTCAGCCCTGCTCGCACGCGGCGCTCGCATGCTGATTGCCACAGAGCTAAATTCCTAACCGACCAAGCGGACGCTCGATACACTATTACCCATAGTGTATCGTGGTCCTCACCGCCACCGGCACCACGACGTGCTTTTTATGGAAAGTCGGCCTAATGCTCGCCAGTGACGCCAGTAAGCTCGTGCAACGCCTCGGCGTTGCGTCCGGCGTCCGGCCTGGCCCGATGCTGCTTCCGGAAGCGTCCGCCCGTAGGTGCTGACGCGGGCATATCCTACTCTCGTATGCTTGGCCGGATTGAGACTGTCTTCGTTACGACGCCACCGGCATGGATACGAATGCCATCCGCCTCATCGGCGACAGTTTTTGAGCCACTGTGTTCCAATGAAATGGACCCCGATTTTGGGACCAGGGGCTTAATTGGAAAAGCGGCTGTTCCGTTGCTAAATGGAGCAGATGATGACGAAGCGAGGGAATGTCCCGTACTCTGTTGAAAATCGTCTAACGGTCATCGCCCAATAGCACCCTACGCGGCGACAGCGTTTGGCGCAAGAGTCATTGCGCTGGTGTTCTGCTCCTGAAGAGCAGCCAACGCCTCCCGCAGCACCGGCAATTGCTTGTGAGCCTTCAACCGGCGGAACCCCTTGGCGTTGGTCCGCTTTGCGGCCCAACCCTGCATCGCCGCACCGGTCCAGCGCAGGGCCATCGGTGCATCGCGCCAACGCTTCACGTTGCGGCACACTCGCCGGATGCTGCCCATCATGTTCTCAATGATGTTCGTGCAGGCTAAAGAGCGACGCAACGGTAGCGGCAGCTTGAGACGAACCACCGTCAGCAACTCGTCCATCCCCTCGAGGAGCGTGGCCGAGACCCCTGGTGCCACCTGCTCCAGCCGGCGGGCCAGGTTGCGGATCAGCAGCTCCGCCTTGGTGGCATCATCCAGTTCCCATGCCTGGCGCAGCGTGTACCGCACCGAGGCATGCAGGTGTTTCGGCAGACGCTCCATGATGTTGCGCCCTTTGTGCACCTGACAGCGCTGTATTGGCGTGTGCTTGCCGAACGTCCGCCGGATCGCCTTCCACAGCGCCTTCGCCCCGTCGATGATGAACAGACGGCAGACCTTCGGGTCCAAACCCCGCTCAACGAGGTTATCCAGCAGTGCCTGCACCACCGCCGCGTTCTCCGTCGCCCCTTCCAACACACCAAGCGGGTGCTTCACTCCGTCGGTGTCGATGCCAACCGCCGCCAGCAGCATCAGGTCGTCCTCTATATGAATGCCATCGATCTGGATCACCAGCAGGTCCAGCTTCGACAGATCCGCCGCCATCCATTCCGCCATCTGCGCCGCCGATAGCGCCACGAACCGGCGCGACACCGCGGACTTCGACACGCCGGCACCGGCCGGCGCCGGAATGTCCCCCTCCGGCAACCGTACCGCCCGGCCAAACCGACGGGTCGAGACATTGATCAGCATCAGATTCATCCCCTCCGGCAGCTTTCCATCGGCAACGCCGATGGAACCTTGGCTGCCTCCGCCCAGCGGCCCAGCAGGTCCTCCGACTGCGCCGCCTCCCAACTGGGAAGCGCCAGTTCCCGCCCGTCGCGCGCACGCACCCGCGGCCGGTCCAGCGACACCTTGCCGCCCTGGAAGCCGATCTTGCCTGGCGTCTTGCCCCAACGCTGGCCCACCTTGCCATCCTTGTGGCCATAGCGCGGGCCGCACAGCTCAATCGCGTCCCGCTCCAGCATCTGGCCCACCGCGCTCACGCCTGCCGTCAGGCAGAACCGCTCGAAGCTCGCACCAACCTGCTGCCAAGCTTCGGCAACCGCCGCCTCTGGCATGCCGCCCGCTGTCTCTCTACTCTTGTTCATGGCGTTGCTCTCCTGTGTGGATTCGACACCCCGAGCCTCGCGGCTCAAGGCGGGCAACGCCGCCAGAAAAGTTTCAACAGATGCCGGGACATCCCCACGCCAAGGTCACCGACGTGGTTGCGGTGCGAAGTGTAACCGTCAATTTTACGAAAGAGTCGCGAACGCATGGCACAACTTCTCTCCGTGAATGTCGGCCTGCCGCAGGACATTCAGTGGCATGGTAAGACTGTACAAAGCGCGATCTGGAAACACGCGGTTGCCGGGAGACGCCGCGTTCGGCGGCTCAATCTCGACGGCGATAAGCAAGGCGACCTCGTCGGGCACGGTGGCGAGCAGCGGGCGGTGCTCGTCTATCAGATCGAGTCCTACCACTACTGGGAGCGGGAGTTCGGCCGTTCCGATTTTACCTACGGCCAGTTCGGGGAAAACCTCACCGTGACCGGACTGCCCGACAGCGAAGTCTGTATTGGGGATCGATATCGCATTGGTAGTGCCGTATTCGAGGTAAGCCAACCGCGGGTCACCTGCTATCGGGTGGGCATTCGGATGGGCGAGCCCCGGATGGCTGCACTGCTGGTCGCGCACGGCCGGCCGGGCTTCTATATGCGGGTTTTAACGGAGGGCGAGGTCGGTGCCGGCGACGAGGTCGTCAAGATCGCAGATGGCCCGGAGAAATTAACTGTCGTCGAGGCCGACGCGCTGGTGTACTTGCCGGGAGGGCATAAGGAGAACCTGGATCGGGCCCTGCGCATCGATGCGTTCTCGCCGGGCTGGAAAACGGCGTTCCGCGCCATGGCCGAGCAGGCGCGGGGTGCCGGCTGGCAAGAAAACAAAGGGATCATTCTCAACTTCGGCACACGCGCGGCATGGCCTGGCTTCCGCCCCTTGCGCGTTGCCGGGGTGCACCAGGAAAGCAGCAGCGTATTCAGCTTCGATCTGATTGCGGAAGCGAACGACCTGCCTCCACTCGCTTTGGCTGGCCAATTCATTACCGTACGATTGCGTGTCGGCGGTTCCCGCGCACCCGTGCTGCGGAGCTACTCGCTCACGGACGCCTCCAACGCCGGGCATTACCCTGTCGGTGTCAAATGCGAACCCCAGGGAGTTGCCGGCCAGTATGTCCGCGAACACGTTCGCGCTGGCGATATGATTGACGTCGCAGCACCGCGCGGCGGTTTCGTTTTGCGCGGAGGCCAACAACCGGTGGTGCTGCTGAGTGCCGGGATTGGTGTGACACCAGTCCTTGCGATGCTGCGGGGCCTCGCTGCGGCAGAGACAACCCGCCCCGTGTCGTGGATCCACTGCGCCCGCAACGGACGTGAGCACCCGTTTGCCGGCGATGCAGGGCGACTGCTGAGCGCCCTGCCCGGCAGCCGGCGACTGATTGCGTACAGTCGCCCGCTGCCTGAGGATCGGCCGGGGACTGACTTCGACCTAGGCGGCCGCCTTGACCCTGAGAAGCTGCACCGGTTTGGCATTCCGGGCGACGCCGATGTCTATCTCTGCGGGCCGAGTTCTTTCATGCACGATATGGCTGCCGCGCTCGCGCTGGTCCCTGTTCTTCCGGCGCACATTCGCACCGAGAATTTCGGGCCACGTGGATCGCTTATGCCCGGCATCGTCGGCCAACAGAGGAGTGGCGCGCACGCACCGCCGGGGCCGGCAGGAACCGGCCCGCGCGTGTCGTTCGCGCGGAGCGGGGTCAGCGCTAACTGGGACGATCGTTACGCGAGCCTGCTCGAGCTTGCCGAAGCGTGCAACGTCAGCGTTCGCTGGGCCTGCCGTACCGGAGTTTGCCACACCTGTATCAGCCGGCTTCTCAGCGGCGCCGTACGCTATGACCCTGAGCCGCTGGAACGTCCCAGCGAAGACGACGCACTAATCTGTTGCTCGCGTCCGGACGGCGAGATCACGATCGATATTTGACTCGGGGCGCCGATGGTGGCGCACCCGCTACGTGGGCCATAAAAGACTTGCAGGACGCCGGTGCAGCGGTTTCCCAGCGAGGCTAGTACCCGGACTCCTGCTCGAATGATCCGTGGGAGCGGCCATTCGTGAGGTACCCGAGATGCCGCGTGATCGTCCGGCGTAGCGGAATGCCCACAGCGGCCACCGGCCACGCACTTTGCGCTTGCGGCTTCGGCTTGGCGGGCCTCAAGGCTTTCCGCCCCACGTTCTGCTGTCGCGTGGGTCGCACAAGAACGATAGGGAATACTAGCCGAAAGTCACGCAGCCTTCGCCAGACCCTCGGCTTTCAGCGCCTTTTGCACACCGGCGTCGGCGCGCATGCGCTGCTCGAATTCCGCGAGGTGTGAGAGACTCGAGAGGTCCACGTTGACGATTTTTGCCCACATCAGCAGGACAAACAGGTATGCATCGGCGATCGAGCGGCTACCTGCCAACCACTCCCGGTCGTTGAGGCGTGTATTGCATAGCTCGAACATGCGACGCAGCTCTTTGCGGGCGTGATCCTTGGTTTTCGTGATGGCTGCGTCATCGTTGAGGTAGCCTGTAGCTCCGAACAGCGGCTTGTACGCCGGGTGCATTTCCGAGTTGATGAGGCCAAGCCAACGGTTGACCTCGGCGCGGCTCTTCGGCGTGCCGTCGCCGTCGAGCTTCGCTTGTGGGAACGATTGTGCCAAGTAGTTCAGGATGGAGGAATTTTCGGTCAGCGTCGAACCGTCGACGTCGAGGACGGGCACTTTGCCCATCGGGTTCAGTTTGTGGTAGTCGGCGGTGGCAAGCTCCTCTTTTTTGAGTAATTTCAAGTCGTAGGGCTTGCCGATCCATTCCAGGACGATATTGCTCGCAAGACCGCAGGAACCGGAAAAACTGTAGAGCTTCATGGAGCGCCTCCTCGCCGGAGAGATGGGTCAACTGTTGCGGATGGCAAGTGCCGCGCCGGGACGCCATACAGCGGCGCGGCCGGGGCGGCCGTCGTGCGCTACCCGCCCAAGTGGCATTGCTATCGCTGTGCGGGCACTGTTTGGTTGCCCGCGGATGTAGACCGGCGCGCGCGTCCCGTTCCCGGCAGCCCTGATACGACAAAATTCGATAGATCGCATACGACGGGGTGGCGAGTTCCGTACGGTGCTCGGCAAAACGGGCTCTCAGTATCCCTCGAATTCTTCCGTGCGAATGTTATCTTCGTTTGCGCCGATTTTTATCAGCAACTCCCGCATCGCCTTCACCATGCCCTGCGGGCCCGCCAGGTAGTAGACAGGCGCAGCGACATTGGCGACCTGGCGCTTGACGATGTCCGCGGTGACCCGGCCGTGCTCCGTCACAGCCTTATCCGACGGGGAGTCCGTGTAGACCGGTACATACGTAAAATTACGGTTCTGCTGGGCAAGCTGCTTGAAGTCGGCCGCAAATGGCGCGTCCGCAGCGGTCCGGTTCGCGTGGATCAGCGTAATGTGGTGGTTTGTCCTATCGTGCGTCGCCTGGGCGATAATGCTTCGGACCGGGGTCACACCGATACCGCCGATGATGAATACTGCCGGAGCTGTGGTGGACTTCTGCAGCGTGAAGTCCCCGTACGGCGCATCGAGCTCGACCACGGTATTGTCTGGTAATTTGCGGAATACACGCTTGAACGCCGTGTCGCGCAAGCGGGTGGCCACCGCCAGCCGGTTCTCGGACGGCGCGGTTACGAAGGAAAACCCGCGCACGTTACCCTTTGCGTCTGTTTCCGGCGGGTCCTTCAAGGTAATATCGCAAAACTGGCCCGCGCGAAATTCAAAGCCAGCAGGCTTCTCCAGGAAAAACTCCATCGTGTCTTTGGCAATTTCCTGCTTGCCGGTAAGCTTGACATTATAGATGGTCATGCCCGACTCCTTAATTCTTCTCTCCTTCCCACGATCGCCGTGGTGGGCTAAGGTCGCGCTCGACAATGCTATCCTGTCGCGCGCAAAGCTTCACCCAACATAGGCATTCGTAACGCTGGTGACAAACGCGGCGCCCGGTAACGCCGCATTTTGCAGCCCGCTTTTCGACGTCGGACGTGCATCGACGCGCTACCAAGGTCATCATGGTTCGTTGGCAACGTGGGGTGCGGAAAGGCCGCCGCACGTACGCGCGTCGGGCCAGACGGCGGCACTGCCGGCGCCAATGACATCTATGGCTCAATCAAGGTTTACCGGGCGGCCGCCAGCCGACCGAGCGGAAGGGCGGCTGTGCGCATTTGTTGCGCAGTTTGCTGGGCCGGGATAGCATCGCGTGGATTGGGTAAGGCTGGGAACGGGAGAAGCAGGATGACACGCGCGGGACGCTTTCTCATGCCGCTGCTGCTGGCTGCTGCCGCGGTTGCCCTGGCGCCAGCTGCACGTGCCGCCAGCAACTGTGTCAGTGGCACGCACAAACCGCCCTACAAGGTGGGTTGGGCCGATATCTACCTCGCACCCACCTGGATGGCGCAGACGCACAAGCTGATGGACGAGGCGACGGCGGCGCTGAAGAAAGAAGGCCTGGTCACCGGCCTCACCGTTACCAACGCCAACGGCAACGCTTCCCAGCAAATCCAGCAGATCCAGTCGATGATCGACAGCCGCATGGATCTGATCATCGTCGATGCCGGCTCGGCCACAGCGCTCGATCGCGTGATCGCTTCGGCCTGCCGCAAGGGTATCGCCGTGGTGAATTTCGACAGCCTGGTGAACACCAACGACCTGACGGCAAAGATCGACACCGATCAGGTGGCCTGGGGCCGGATGGGCGCCGAATGGCTGGTGAAAGAGCTTGGCGGCAAGGGCGACATCCTGGTGCTGAACGGGCCGGCCGGCGTTTCCGTGAGCGAGGCGCGCTGGCACGGCGCCAAGCCGGTGTTCGCAGCCGACAAGGGCATCCACATCGCCGCTATCGTCAATTCGGAATACAACGTCGCCCCGGCGGAGCAGGCGGTGTCAAACCTTCTGTACGCGCATCCGCATGTTGGTGGCATCTGGTCGCAAGGTGGTGCGCTGTCGGCTGGCGCGGTGCTGGCGCTGCAGAAGGCCGGCCGCAAGATCGTGCCGATGACTGGGGAAAACTATCTCCAGTTCCTGAAGATGTGGCACAAGGATGGCTTCGCCGCCTGGGCAACCGGGCAACCCAACTGGATGGGGTCGATGGCGATTTATGTCGGCGTTTGGGCGCTCCAGGGGCAGGACATCGCGCGCTATATCGACGTGCCGCTACCTGCCATCACGAATGCCAACCTCGCGGATTACATCGCGCGCGGCAAGAGCATGCCGGCCGATGGCTATGTCTATCCACCCTATTCGGTTGCACTCTACAAGTCGCTGGTAGAAAAGGCGGCTGCGAAGTAGGAGACTCTCGTGCCCGGAATCACACATGGGTGACACGGGCTCCCTCACCCGGCGCTCCGCTCCACCCTCTCCCAGAGGGAGAGGGTGATGTGGCTGCGGCGGCGGTGAGCGAGTCACACATGAGTGAAAGTTGGTACTAGTGTGCCGACTAGTGGCCTCGCTATCGTCTTTTGTGCGCTGCCGAGGGCAGCAAACGAAACGGGGCAGGACACTAGAAGCCGGCGCATGAGCGAGGAGGCGGTTCTTTCCGCGCAAGGGCTTTGCAAGGCCTTCTTCGGCAACGCCGTGCTGAAGGACGTGTCGATCGAGGTCCGCGCCGGCACCATCCATGCACTGCTCGGGGAGAATGGTGCCGGGAAGAGCACGCTGATCAACCTGCTCTCCGGTAATCTGCGTCCCGACAGCGGCACGATCACAATCGGCGGACACGCTTTCCCCGCGCTCGATCCGGATCTGGCGCATCGCCACGGCATCGCCGTCGTCCACCAGGAACTCAGCCTCGCACCGCATCTGTCGGTTGCGGAGAATGTGGCCCTCGGCAGCATGAAGACGCGCTTCGGCCTGATCGATTACCGCACGATGCAGCGCAGCGTCCAGGCCATCTTCACGGAGCTCGGGCTGGAGATTCCGCTGGCCACGCCGGTTGCGCTTCTGCCGCTCGGCACACGCCAACTGATCGAGATCGCCAAGGCGTTGTTTCGGGCGCCACGCGTGCTGATTCTGGACGAACCTACTTCCTCTTTGACCGCGGTAGAGGTTGCGCGGCTGAAGCGCGTGATGCGGCAGTTGCGTGATCGCGGCATCGCGTTGTTGTTCATCTCGCACCGGCTGGACGAGGTGCTCGATCTCTGCTCGCACGTCACCGTGCTGAAGGACGGCGTCCGCACTGCCAGCCGCGCGCTCGCCGGGGCGCAGCCGGAGGACCTGGTCCGCCTGATGGTGGGCAGGGACCCGGGCGGCCTGTTCCCGCCGCATCCGGGCACGCAACCCGGCCCGGTGCTGCTCGCGGTGGAAGGTCTCAGGACGGCATTTCTGTCAGACATCAGCCTGACCTTACGGGCGGGGGAAATCGTCGGCGTCGGTGGGCTGCTCGGTCAGGGGCAGGAGGAATTGCTGCTGGCTCTGTGCGGCGCTGCGCCGCATCGCGCGCGGTCAACCACAGTGGCGGGCAGGCACGTGCGACTGAGCAGCGTGGCGGCATGCGGCCGGCTCGGCATCGTCTATGTGCCGACCGACCGGAAAGCCGAGGGCCTGCACTTGCCGCAATCGCTGCATTTCAACCTGACGCTGCCGGCACTCAGGCGCCTTTCCTGGCACGGTATCCGTCGCCCGACCGCCGAGCGTGCGGTGGTGAGTGAGCTGCTGCGCAGGTTCACGGTGCGCGGTCGCGGTGCAGGCGACCGCGCCGTGCAGCTTTCCGGCGGCAACCAGCAGAAGATCGCGATTGCCCGCTGGATGCCGCTGCATCCGCGCATCCTGCTTTTGAACGACCCGACGCGCGGCATCGACGTGGAAACCAAGCGCGAGATCTATCTGCTGCTGCGCCGGCTGGCAGCGGATGGCGCCGGCGTAGTGCTGCTGAGTTCCGACACGCCGGAACTGGTGGAGCTCTGTGATCGCGTTCTGGTGCTGGCTGATGGCCGCGTACGCACGGAAATCCCGCGCGCGATGCTGTCCGAGGAGGCGATTGTCGGCGCCAGCGTTGGTGCGGCTGCAGTGGCGGCGTGAGCACGGCACCGCTTTACTGGACGATCTTCCGCCGGCGGAACGTCGGCGTCCGCGGCATCTTCGCCGTGACCCTCGCCTTCCTCGTGCTCTATGCAATCCTGTTTCCAGGCCTGTTGCAAGTAAGCAACATCGCGAAGCTGTCGGAGTCCTGGTTTCCGTTGGCAGCCGCCGGCATGGCGCAGGCCATCGTCATGCTGACCGGCGGGATCGATCTCTCGGTCGGGCAGGTGGTCAGTGTCGGGTGCGTGTTGTCGGCGAGCGTCATCCGGGGCGGACCGTTTGGTATCGCCGGCGGCATCCTCGTGGTGTTGGCGGCGGGCGTCGCGATCGGCGGCATCACGGGCCTCTTGATTGCACGGCTGCGCCTTCCTTCGATCATCGTCACGCTGGCGACATCCTTCGTCTGGACCGGCGTTGCACTCTTGATCATGCCGACGCCGGGCGGGCAGGTGCCGACGGCGCTCTCGGATGCGCTGGCCGGGGACTGGCCGGGGGCGCTGCTGTTGTTGGGCGTGATCGCGGTGTTGTGGAAACTGTGGATGGCAACGCCGGTCGGGCTGGCCGCCATTGCCGCCGGGGACAATCCGCTCGGTGCCTTCCGCAGCGGGCTGCCGGTGCAGCGAGCGGAGCTTGCCTCTTATGCGATCAGCGGCGTGCTATCGGTGCTGGCGGGATTCTTCATCGCATTGCAGACCGGATCGGGAGATCCCACGATCGGCGTGCCTTATACGCTGAACTCGATCACCGCAGCCGTCCTCGGCGCCGTCGCGTTCACCGGCGGCGCCGGCACGATGCGCGGCACGCTGGCCGGTGCGCTGCTGTTGACGGTGCTGATCAACGTGATGTTCTTCCTGGGCATCTCGGCCTTCTATCAGTACATCGCGCAGGGCGTGGTGATCGTCGCGGCCGTCGCCGTTCCATTGCTGAAGCGACGCTGATGACGGCGCGCCGCGTCGCCGCCGATCCCGCGGCGCTGGCCTTCCTGGCTTGCGCGGTGTGCTGGATCGTGGCGGGCCTGGCATTACCCGGCTTCGCGGCTCCCGGGCACCTCAGGTATCTCCTCGAACTGTCGGCAATGCTTGGCATCGTGGCGGCCGGACAGACGCTGGTGATCGTCAGCGCCGGGATCGACCTTTCGGTCGGCGCACTCATCACTTTTGCGGCGATCATCGGGCCGCTTTTGTCGCACGTTTCCGGCATTGGCGGCGTGCCCGCAGTGCTGCTGATCCTGGCGATTACCGCGCTGGTCGGCGTCGCGAACGGTGCCGGCATCGTCTGGCTTCGCGTGCATCCGCTGGTCATGACGCTTGCGACGGCGACAATTTTGACCGGAGTATTGCTGCTGGCAACGCAGGGCACGGCCGTTCCGGTCAACAACAAGGTGGTTGTCTGGCTCGCCAACGGGCATGTTGCCGGCATTACCGCGAGCATTCTGGTCTGGGTGGTCGTTGCGGCCGCAACCATACTGGTGCTGCGCCGCACCGTGATCGGCAGTTGGGCGTATGCGCTGGGCACCAATCCGCGTGCGAGCATGCTGTCCGGCGTCAACGAAGCGGCGACGCTCCTTTGCGTGTACGGCGCGAGCGGCTTCACGGCCGGGCTGACCGGCGTGCTCCTGGCGGGCACGACGATGCAAGGCTATGTCGGCGTGGGTGCTCCTTATCTGCTGACTTCGATTGCGGCCGTGGTGATTGGCGGCACGTCCATCCTGGGCGGGCAAGGCGGCTATACCGGGACCATCGCGGGCAGCATCCTGCTCACGACGGTCACTTCTCTGGTGACGGTGGTGAACGCCTCATCGGGTTGGCGGAATGTCTTCCTTGGCCTGTTGGTGCTCGGGCTGCTCGCGCTCTACGCGCGCGAGACCGCACGATAGGAGGGAGAGCGATGCGCATCGCAGCCGGTATCCACCTCGTTGCCAGCGGCGCGCTTGGCTTCGATTTGACTGACCCGCTGGATTGCAATGCCTGGCTGGTTGATAGCGGTCAGGGCCTGGTTCTATTCGATGCCGGCGCCGGGCGGGATGTGGCGGGGCTCTTGGACGCGGTGCGCGCGGACGGATTGGATCCCGCCGCCGTCACCCACCTTTTCCTGACGCATGCCCATGCCGACCATTCGGGCGGCGCTGCGGCGCTCGCGGAACGGCTGCCAGGCTTGTCGATCCGGTGCGGTGCCGCCACGGCGGCGCTCCTGGCGCGCGGCGAGGCGGCGACGATCGGCCTCGATCTCGCGAAGCAGGCCGGTGTGTATCCCGCGGAATATCGCTGGCGCCCGCCGTCAATAGCGCTCGGTCTCGCGCCTGATGCGCCGCTAACCGTCGGAGCACTGGAAGTGACGCTGCTCGGCACACCCGGGCACAGTGCGGACCATTGCAGTTACCTGCTGCGCCTCTACGGACGCACGGTACTGGTTTCCGGCGATGCGCTGTTCTGGGGCGGCCGGGTGTTTCTCCAGGGTGTTGCGGATTGCAGCGTGGCGGCGATGCTCGAGACGATCCGCACTCTTTCAGCGCTGCGGTTCACGATGTTTCTGCCGGGGCACGGGCTGTTTTCACTGCGCGACGGCATGCGCCACGTTGCCGCGGCGCGCGGGTTTGCCGATCGCATGATACCGCCGCCGAACCTGGCGTGAGGTTCGCTGCGAACAGCGACCTGTTGGCAGGCGGTCGCGCCGGCGCGAACCTCAGCCGATGCAGCCCCCGAGCCCCTCCCCCGGGCCGCCGCTCAGAACGCGACGCGTCACGCTCGCGCTCGGCACCGTCGAGGTCATCTCGTGGGGCGTGAGCTTCTATCTACCGGCCGTCATCGCCGCCCCTGCGGCGCTCAGCCTGCACGCTTCCAAGTTCGCGATCCTCGGCGGCTTCTCCTGGGCGCTGCTTGCTGCCGGCGTCATCGCGCCCAGGATCGGCCGGCAGATCGACCGCATCGGCGGGCGGCTGGTCGTTGCCGCCAGCACGCTCGTCATTGCCGCCGGCCTCGCGTTGCTCGCCGCGGCAGGGGATCTCGTTCTCTGGTACGTCGGCTGGACCGTGCTCGGTTGCGGCATGGCGGCCGGGCTCTACGATGCCGCCTTTGCAACCGTCGGCCGGCTGTTGGGC
>JBOHMN010000120.1:0-2902 GCA_050730175.1 Acetobacteraceae bacterium
CATGTACGCGGCGGTGCCGAGCAAGACTCCTTGCATCGTCGCCATGCGTGTCAGCGTCGGCGAATTGGCCATGTCCATCGACGACGCATCGCCGTCAATCGCCTTGGCCAGCCCGAAATCGAGGACCTTCACCGCATCGTCGGGAGTGACCTTCACGTTCGCCGGCTTCAGGTCACGATGGACGATGCCGCGCTCGTGCGCGTATTCCAGCGCCTCGCAAATCTGCTTGCCAATCCGCAGCGCCTCGTCGACCGGAATCGGTCCGGATTTGATGCGGTCCGCCAGCGTGGGCCCTTCCACCAGCTCCATCACCAGCGCGTGAGTGGCGCCGGAATCCTCGAAGCCGTAAATCGCGGCGATATTCGGATGATTGAGCGAAGCGAGCAGCTTGGCTTCGCGCTGGAATCGCGCCATGCGTTCGCCATCGCGCGCGAACGCCTCGGGCAAGACTTTGATCGCCACCTCGCGCCCAAGCTTCGCATCCCGCGCGCGGTACACCTCGCCCATCCCGCCCGCGCCTATCGCCGCGTGAATTTCGTACGGTCCGAGTTTGGTCCCAGTGGCGAGCGTCATTGCGGTGCCTTCTCTCAGTGCACGTTTCGAATCATGCCGATGTTGGCGGTGAGGATCGCGAGGTGCTCGACGGCCAGATAGTGCCCGTCGGGAGATGCGGCCAAATAATCCTGGGGATTCAGGACCGGATCGACAGAATAGTCGTGGGCCATAGGCAGCGTTACGGACAGGCGGGTAAGGCCCTGGCCGTCCCACCGAACTTTCCAGATGACCCCATTCAGATCGGATTTGCCTTCGACGATGAAGATCTCGTCATTTGGTCCGACGGCGTACGTGTCAACCCAGCCGCGGAAAGCCTGGCGGGGCGGATTCTTGAAATCCTCGACCCAGAGCCCGGCGACCGGGTCATTTTCCATGCGGGCCTGAACGACATAGGCAATCGAGCGGCCGTCGGATGACCAGCGTAAGGGCTTCGACCCATCGCTCGGATGAGCGGTGTCATGCACCTCTGCCGTGTGGCTGCGCGGATCGAAGATTTCCACTTGATCTCTGGCGTTGCGAAAGAGCAGCCGGCCATCCGGTGCGGCGTCAACGAAGAGGTCCGGGGCTTCCTTCACGATCGTCTGGGGCGCTCCACCAGATAGAGGGACGATCCGGATTGCTCCAACTCCCGCTTTCGCCCTCTCGTCCGACCAATAGACGACGTGCTGGCTGTCCGAACTCCAACAAGGAAACACGTTGATCCGGTCATCTCGGACCAATTGAACGGCGTTTGAACCGTCAGGATCGGAAACCCAGATCGTCTCGTTCTCGGCGCCGTTTAAGTTCGAGAAATAGGCCAGATGTTTTCCATCGGGCGAGTAAGCAGGCGCGAGCTGATTGCGTCCTGGATCGGTCCCAAGAGGTTTCCAAGTCTGCTCACCTGGCTTGGCCATGAGATCCAATCGAGCGAGATAAATGCTCTCGCGCCAAGTGGAGAACACAATGTGCTGGCCGTCGGGAGAAACGTCGAGTTGTGTGTCGTCGCCTTGGCCCTCGGTGATCTGCTGCGGTACGCGGCCCTCAGCCGGAATCTTCCAGATGTTGAGCGTGCCGCCTCGGCTGGAGGCGAAGTAGATCCACCGGCCGTCGGGCGACCAAGCGGGCGACAAGGTCAGCGCTTGGCCGCCGGTCAAGGCGCGTATTTTCCCCGATTGCAGATCGAGCACCTGCAGATCCCCGTAGGGACCGTTGGCGCGGACCAGGAAAGCGATTCGGCGGCCATCGGGCGAGAAACGCGGTTCCGCGACGCGGCCAGTAAACCACACACCAGGTGCGGCAAGTTTTCGGCTATTTTCGCCGTAAATCCCCGAAGTCCAAAGCGTGCCATCGGCCAAGTTGACGTAAGCGAGTGACTTGCCATCCGGCGACCAAGCCGGATCAGTCGCACTCAAGATCACACGCCGGGGCGTTCCGCCAAGAGCGGGAACTTCCCAGATGTCCCACAGCCCCGAATCGTTGAGCTGCGCGTACGCGATGGTCGCGCCATCGGGTGACCATGCGGGGCGGGATTTAAAATTTGCATCGTGCGTGATTTGGACGAGGCTGCCGCCGGAAAGCAGACCTACATAAATGTTGTAGTGGCCGTCGCGATCGGACACAAACGCCACCGAACGGCCGTCGGGCGAGATCGCGGGCTGAGCCTGCACGCCGGCAAAATTGGTCACGGCGCTGAAGTGCATAGCCGATTGCGAAGCGGGCCAGCCGAATTCCCAGAGCGCCGCAACCCCTAGCAGCGCGATCGCCAGTACGCCAGCGACCGCCCACGGCAACGCGCGCCAAAGCAGCGCGGGCGGCGCTGGCGCAGCGGACACGGGCTCGGATGCGCCGGAGAGAACTTCTTCGAGAGAAATGCGCGCGTCGCCGATGTCGCGCAAGCGCTGCTTTGGGTCTTTCTGCAGACACCGTAGCAAAAGGACGCGCACGCGCAGTGGCGTACTTTTCGGCAGTAGCGTCCAATCCGGCTCTTCCTTGATGACCGCCGCCAGAGTATCGGTGATGGTCTCGCCCTGAAAGGCCGTATTGCCCGTCAGCATTTCGTACAGCACGCAGCCGAACGCCCAAATATCGGCGCGGCGGTCCACCGGCTTTGCCTTCGCCTGCTCCGGCGACATGTACGCGGCGGTGCCGAGCAAGACTCCTTGCATCGTCGCCATGCGTGTCAGCGTCGGCGAATTGGCCATGTCCATCGACGACGCATCGCCGTCACTCGCCTTCGCCAAACCGAAATCGAGGACTTTCACCGCATCATCGAGAGTCACCTTCACGTTGGCGGGCTTCAGATCGCGATGCACGATCCCGCGCTCGTGCGCGTATTCCAGCGCCTCGGCAATTTGCCTCGCGATGCGCA
>JBOHMN010000121.1:0-4124 GCA_050730175.1 Acetobacteraceae bacterium
GCGATCTTTCCAAAGCCTCCGCAGCTCGGAAGTGACGACGGCTCCCGCACGATTAGCAAGTTGATTGCGTGTTTCATGGTCATGCTCGGAGCGTAGTGTCTCAAGCTGTTGCGGATCAAGCCCGGCAACCTTGCACATCTTCTCGAAGTTGCGGTCTGCATCTGTCGCCGTCGATGGATTGCTCGCTTTTCGTTTCAAATAATCGGCAACATTCTGGTGGCCAGTCAGTTCCGGGTAGTCAGCGACATAAACGAAGACTGGTAGCTTCTTGAGAACCCAAGTCTCTGCTGCCTTCTGCGCTGGTCCGTTTTCCTTCAGATTGGTCGCAAGGTCTTCGATCTCTGTGATTAGGCCATCTTCTTGCTTGCCAAGCGAGATGCTGGCAGCTACCAAAGCCTTGCGTAAAATGGCGAGGCTCGGTGCCGCCACTGAAGCCCATCCATCAGCGTCGTCCGGCCCAGCAAGGTCGGTCGCCAACTTTGTTACCGCCTCCTTGGTCTGTTTCCGAGGGACATCTTCGAGCTTTTCGGTCGCGGTGTTAATCGCGGACACGATTTTTGTCACGCGCGCTGCGACCTCTTTTAACGAAAACGAAAGTGGCTTCAAATCCGGAAATGTGGCCCACGGTCCCAGCTTGTACGATCGCCCAATCTCGACCTGCGTGACACCGGCGGCGCGAGAGAAAATCTGCGCAAGCTCAGATTGCTCCTCCACATTGAGTTCCCATACGGTCCGAACGGCTTTTGTATCATCGCTGCACTCACTGAGTCGGCGATGACGCGGGAAGTCCTTGATAGGATTCAGGGGCTTTATTCCGCCGACCGGATTCAAACTCCATAACGCCAGCAGCACGTTTGATTTCCCGCTTTCATTGCGCCCGACGAGGCTCGTGAGCTTACCGATCTTCACCGGCCCGCTGTCGTTGATCGAGCGATAATCGGTGATCTGGAATTCTGTCAGCTTCATCGAAGGCTAATCCTTAATCGGGGGCCGCGAGTCAGTTTCCCTGAGCCGCCCAGTCGCCGAACATTTCGGCTTGCTGGCGTGGACGTTCCGCGGTCGACGGAAGGAGGGCGGCAATAGCTCCCGCCGGCACGTTTGCCAGTTCTTTTGGTTCCATCTTGTACAGACCGCCGCCATACACCCGACCCTCGCCCAGGAGCGTTGCGGGCGGGATCGAATCCAGAAATTCCCATACGTTGCGGGCTAACTCGGCGTTGCCGTCGAGTGCCCGCGCCAGCAGGGGTTTCGGGTAGAGCAGCAGATACACGTTCGCGGCCGTCGCCTGCGAATGGTTCAGGATGAAGCGGAACGGCTTGTCCCGCTTCGCCAAATTGCGTCCCATATAGGTGCAGATAAAGGGCGCTGCGGGGCGGCGTTCCTGGGCATACCAGGGGTTGCGGCGACTGCACAGATAGGTTTCGGACACTGAAGGCTTGCCCTCTTGGAGGTACGCCCAGAGCTTCGGATGCCTCGCCATGACCTCGGCCTCGGGTAGACGGCAATCGAGGATGAACAGTTGCCGCTCGATGGCCGGCACCCCGTCAGGATCGGCTTCGATTACGTCGGAAGGCAAATAGCGTGGACCGGGCAGGATCGGCTTGAAGAACTGACGCGGCAGTCCGCGCGCGTCGATTTCGGCGCGCGGCAGGATGAAGAAGCCATTGTCCCCGGTCGCCAACCCTCGCTTGATCGAGAAGAAATCGGCGAGCTTTAGCCCATCGCTGCCCGGCCGAACTCCACTCGCCGCAAGGCCGGTCCATTTCGGCGCGTTCTGAAGCGCACTCGCGGGGAGCTGACGGGATTGCGCCGGCTCGGCCAGCGTGCCCCCATAACTAAACTCAACCACATTGTCAGCCGGTGGCCGCCGCTTGCGGAACCAGACAACCGTCGATGAAACGAGAGCGTCCCCAAACTGCAATTCGTTCGGGTCGAAGCGATGCACGCGGAGCAGCTCGACCTGGTTCAGGAGATAGCGCTTCACTGGCACGCCGTAATTCACGTCCATGAACTCGCTCGGAATGAGCCATCCCGCAATGCCATCGTCTGCTAACCAGGCGTGGGCCAGCCCCAGGAAATAGCAATAGAGACCCGCTAGTCCTGCCATGCGGATACCAGAGGCGGCGGTCGTTGCCGCCGACAGCCGGGCTTTGTTGGCCTTGTCCATGTGATGATGCCGCACATAGGGCGGGTTGCAGATAATGAGATTGAAGCGCCCACCCGTAGCCGGCGGCCTCATCGCGGTAAAGTCGCGGAGCTCCAGTTTGATCCGATGGCCGTGCCACAGCTTGCGCGCGGGCTCGCCGTAGTGCGGATCAATCTCGACACCCGCCGCCACCCTGATCCGCTCCGCCGAAAACTCCTTCAGTAACGCCGAGTAGAAAGATCCAGTGCCGATTGCCGGATCGAGGAAGCGCACCGCCTCATCGTCAGGCAGCAGCTTGCGTGCGTGAGCCAGCATGTCCGACGCCAGCAGCGTCGGGGTGGCGAACTGCCCCAGCCGGTTGCGCTCATTCTGCGTTTTCGCGCTGTCAAGCTCGCTTTGCAGAGCGACGCGTCGCGCTTCGATAGGTGTGAGCGTGTCCATCTCTACAACCCGAACTTGGCCAGTTCGTCGATCCGGTGCTCCCATACCCAATCAATTCCCTCAGCCGCCTCATATCCCAAATAGCCGCTGTCGAAGTACCCGCAGAGGAACAGGATGAAGCGGACGCCCTTCCCGTACGTGGCGCGGAGCTGACTCATCTTCACAGCCTCTTCCTTGCGACGCTTGTTGACGTTCGTGAAATCACCCGCCGACTTTGCCTCAATCAGCAGCGGTAACTCCCCTACCCTGGCTCTCCTAGCCATGACCACGGTGTCGACAGGGATGTTCACACTCGACTCGTTGCCTTCGAGCTTCACCGGCACATTCAGGCGAAAGGCGAAAGTGCTAGGTGGCATAGCGTCAAATCCGATCTTTGGCGGCAGCGGCTTATAACCGCGTGCTTCCAGCCAGATCCCGATTGCCGCAAGCTGACGCTTCTCTTGCGCGTTGCGGATGATCGGGTTGGCGACCGCCCCGCAGAGGCGATCCGCCACGATGGTGGCGGCGCGGTGAATCTCAACCTCCGCCGCCGGCGCGGCACGGCCGAGCCACACGAAAATATCCGGATCGGCCATTTTCTCGATGATGGTACCGATCTTGCCGAGGTCCGCTTCCAGCACGGTCGGACTCATCCGCGCTGGGATCCTGCCATCCTCCATGCAGCCGACCAAGTGGCTGGATACGCCCGCAAGGCCAATTAGCCGGTCGACCGCAAGCGGTGGGCACGTTGACATACGCAGCGTCGGCAAAACCCCCGGTTCCCGCCGCAGCACACCCGCTGCGATATCCGTAAGGTTTTTGGTTTTCGCCAGCGTCGCCGCGACATCCTTGGTCGTCCGAATTCGCGTCTCTCGATAAGCGGACGGCGCGAATTTCATGAACCAGTCGTTATACATATCGACCGACTGGGCGATATCGGCCTTCCAACGGTCGGGCTTGGTTCTATTGACGCCATTGGCTTGTCTATCAGACGGCACGCTTCCGCTCTCGGTACAGTTCCCACATTTCGACAAAGAGAGCGTTCAGCGGCAGGTTTCGACGCGCAGCCTCTACCTTCACGGCCTCGGCCACCTTCACCGGAAGCCGAAATCCGATGATCCGCGACTCCCCGCGCTTCACCGGGATGGGCGTAGGCTTGCTCTTGGCCTCTGCCATAGCAATACCTTCCTAGGTCGACATGTCGACTCGGAGTCTAGGGCAAGCCGGCGTAAACGAAAAGAGAACGAAGCTAAGGATCAGTTCGGGCGATCCCGGAGAGAACGATTTGCCCCGCCGCACCTTCGGTGAGACCAGGCGCTAGGCTTCACCCTGAGCCGCTGCAAGCGGCGCCCCGGCCATCCGGTGACGGATCCTTCTGGGGAAGTCATTCGGTTGGCCGTGGACGTGGCCATGACCCCGCTGCGAGGGGACCTAGTACCTGGAATCATACTTGAGTGATACGCTGGTTTTCGAACCGGCGCTGGTGGACTTTTTTCTTGGTCCAAACGAACGGCTGGGCGGTCTGGTTGTAGGCGGCGATGTAGGCGTCGATGTGCTT
>JBOHMN010000122.1:0-4780 GCA_050730175.1 Acetobacteraceae bacterium
CATCGCAACAAAGATATTTAAAATACGAAACAGCAGGGATAGCATCTTCCATGCGGCTTGTAAAATCCCTTGTGGGGAGATGTCTCTACCTCATTTCGCTGCTCAGCGAACAGACCGGGACGCTGCCACTCGGCGAGATCAGCACCCGTCTCGACATGCCGAAAAGCGCGGCGCATCGGCTACTGGCGACCTTTTGCGATCTTGGCTGGGCCGAGCAGGACCCGCAGACCGGCTTCTACCGGCTGACGCTACGCCTCGCGATCGCCGGCCAGCGCCTCCTGGCCGGTACCCGGATTCCAGATATCTGCCAGCCTGTGCTCGACGAGCTGGCCACAGCGACGGAAAGCCTTGGCCGCCTCGCCATCGTCGGCGTCGATGGGCTGACCTGGATCGCTCAATCGCAGGGCGCACGCGCAGGCCTCGTCTACCAGCCGGAGCTGGTTGCCCGAGTCCCTCTCCACATCACCGCGAACGGCAAGGCCTGGCTCGCTACCTTGCCGCACCAGGAAGCACTGCGCCTGGCGGTCGAAAGCGGACTCGGACGGCCCGGCATCGGCGGGCCGCGCGCCATCCGCACGCGGGAAACCTTCTCGGCCGCGCTGGACGAAACACGCGAACGCGGCTGGAGCATGGCTTTCGAAGAAGCCGAAGCCGGAGTCGGCGCGATTGCTGCACCAATCATACAGAATGGCGGCACGGTCGGCACGGTGAGCATCGCCGGGCCAATCCACCGTTTCTCCGACGCCTCGCTCGACGCTCTTGTCGCTGGCCTCTGCTCGGCGGCGCACACCCTCTCCGAGCTCTGGCCATATCGCATGCCGCACGCGGCGGACGGCGTCGCGACGAGCGGCGGAAGACAATCGCCGCCTGCCGCGCGAAGCGAATTGACACTCCCCGCTTAGTGGAATAGCGTTCCGCATTCGCCAGAGCTGTCGGGCCGCTACGCCGGCCGCCTCGCCCGCATGAAAAGCGCGCAGCGACGGGGGCGGGACCACAGCCGGCAGGAGCCGGGACGGGAGCGCGAAAGCGGATGTTCAGGGCGGCGGCCCCGAGGATCGGCATCGAGACGGGCGAGGCCGTTCAACGGCGCCCCCGCGCGCGCGGCCGCCCGATCCCCTTGCTCTGGTTCGCTCCGGCGCTGATTCTGCTTGCCGGAGTGATTCTCTTCCCGGCTGCCTTCGTGGTCTGGGTCAGCTTCCAGAAAACGAGCTATTTCCGGCTACGCGGCTTCGTCGGGCTGGCCAACTACATTGAGGTCTTCACGTCGGGTGCCTTCTGGGACCTAGTCCGGATCTCACTCCTCTTTCTCGCAGGATCGCTAACGGCTTCTCTCCTCGGCGGCGTGATTGCCGCGCTTGTGTTCAATGCCACCGGGCGGATCGGCGCGGTCCTGCGCGTGCTCACACTGTTTCCCTGGACACTGTCCTTGGCGGTGGTGGGGAGCCTGTGGCTGTGGCTGCTCAACCCTTCTTTCGGGCCTGTCGCCTATTTCCTCGGCGAGGCCGGCATAACACCCGGGCTGATGCTTGGTGACCCGCGGATGGCGCTGTCTCTCGTCATCGTGGTCACCAGCTGGTGGTCCTTCCCCTACGTCATGGTGCTGGTGAGCGCAGCCATCCAGTCGGTGCCCCGCGAGCTGTACGAGGCGACCTCCATCGACGGCGGCAATGCGGTGCACAAGTTCCGCTATGTGACCTGGCCGCACATCCTCCCGACGCTCGGCAGCGCCGGTCTCAATCTGTCGATCATCTATCTGACGCTGGTCACATTGATCATCGTTCTGACCGGCGGTGGCCCCCTCGGTCAGACGACGACGCTCAGCTTCGCAGTCTTCCGGGGCACGATGGAGAGCGTCAACATCGGCCCGACCGCGGTACTCTCTGTCGTCGTGCTGGCGATCAACTTGATCCTTGGTGTGCTCTACACGCGCCTCACCGGCCGCGTGAGCGGCTGACCAGATCGACCATGTCCCGCCAGGCATCCGTCCCCATCATCCTGCATCGCGCCGCTGACGGCCTGCTGATGAAATGCGCCGCCGGCCTGATCGCGCTGATCGTGCTGGGGCCTCTCGTCTGGGGACTTTCCACCTCGCTCAAGACCGAGGTCATGGCGGTGCACGTGCCGCCGGAGATCATTCCGTGGAGCCTGACCTTCCACAATTATCTCAGGGCTTTCCAGGATCAGACCTTCCTGACCGATCTTGGGAACTCCGTGCTTTATGCTCTGGGCGGCGTGCTCGTCGCGTTCGCGGTCGGTATTCCGGCGGGATACGCGGCGGCGCGCTTTAACTTTCCGCAGAAACGGGCGATCATGCTCGGCATCCTGGCGACCTCTATGGTGCCGAGCGTCGCGCTCCTGGTGCCGACCTATTACGTGCTCGACGCGCTCGGCCTCCTGAATAACCGGCCGGTGATCGTCTTCCTGGAGGCGGCGCGCATCGTCCCGCAGACAGTCTGGTTCCTGCAGGGCTTCATCGCGGCGATCCCGCTCGAGATCGAGGAGGCGGCGTTAACCGACGGTGCCTCCCGCCCCGGCGTCGTGCGCCACCTCGTGCTGCCGTTGATCAAGCCGGGCCTCGCCGCCGTCGCAATGATCGACATCGTAACCATCTGGAACGACTACATCACGGTCGCCGTGTTTGCCCCCGATATCAGGACGAGTACGCTGCAGGTCGCGCTGGTGAACCAGGTGTTCGACTCGACCGGTATCTCATGGTCCTACATGATGGCCTTCGCCATCATTTCCTCGCTTCCCGTCATGTTCCTCTTCGCGCTCGTCCAGAAGTGGTTTGTCGCGGGACTGACGGCGGGTGCCGTCAAAGGCTGACGCTTAATCTTCAACGCAACAAAGTCGAAGGAGACCCGGAGATGAACAGAACGAAAATGCCACGCCGCCTCGCCGCTGTGCTGGCGGCAGCCTTCATGTTCGGCTGCGTAGCCGCACCCGCGGCCACGGCCGCCGATCCGGTGGAGATTGTCTACGCGACCTTTCTTGCCTCCAATAATCACACGGATCCACGCGCCGTCGCTCAGACCCAGATGATCGCCACGTTCGAGAAGGAACACCCGGATATCCGCATCCGCGTGGAGATCGACTCCAACCAGCAGGCGACCCTGCGCGCACTACGCAGTGGCGCCGACACGCCCGACGTCTTCCGTGTCAACAATTTCAATGCTCCACAGATGGTCGCGACCGGAAATGTCCTGCCGCTCGACGATCTAATCCGGCGCGACAAGGTCGACATGAAGGACTACCTGCTGCCGATCGACAAGATGCAGATTAACGGCAAGTTTTATGGCATGCAGCAGGACTTCCGGATCCCGATCCTGATGTACCGTAAGAGTCTGCTGAAGAAGGCGGGTGTCACGCCGCCGCGCACCTGGGCGGAGGTGTGCACGGTCGGCGGTAAGCTGACCGCACTCGGTGGCAACGTCGTCGGCTACGCAGTGCCACTCGGCACCGGTGACAGCTTGGGCGGCGCGCAGGCGCTTGGTGAATTCATGCTCAGCTCCATGACCACGGAGGACACGGGCAAGTATTTCGCGGCCGACGATAAGACCCTTGCCGTATCGCATGGGACGCTCGTCAAAGCGTTGCAGACCATCAAGGACCTCTACGGCAAGTGCAAGGCGACCCCAAAAATCAGTGTTCAGTTCGGCTATAATGAGGTGCAGGACGGACTGCGCGCCGGCAGCATCGCCATGGCGACCTTCGGCGTGTACCGCTTCCGCGCGACCCAGCAGGGCGGCGCCGGTAGCGACCTCGGCTGGGCACCGCCGCCCGCCTACAAGCCAGATGGCAAGCAGGCGGTCTATGGCTATACCGTCGCAATCAACGCCAAGACCCGGCACAAGGAAGCTGCCTGGGATTTCACCAAATTCATCGGTAGTCCCGAGGCGCAGTCGATTGCCCTGCGGGGCGGCGAAGTCGTCGCGCGTGCCTCCGTCTATAAGGATCCCAAGAACCAGGCGTATCTGGACACCGCCGATGGCAAGCGCCAACTCGCCTGGGGGAAGCTGATCGAGCAGCGCGGGCAGTTCCTGACTTATTCCGTCGATTTGACGGGCTTCTACCGCGCGCTCGCCGACGCGACCCAGCGGATGGTGCTGATGGGCGAATCGGCCGACAAGGCCGCCAGTCAGATTGAGAGCGAGTACAACACGGCGCTGGCCCGCGACACGCGCTGAGGGCTAGTGTTCCGCAAACATCCCCCGGCCGCCGCGCGCGCCGCCGAACTGTGAGCGGCAGCGCGCCGGCTGCTGGCCTGGAGCCAGGCGCTGCCGAACCGGATCGCCGCCCACGTCAATGCGCTGACGTTCTTTGGCGGCGTGCCGCGGCAGATCGTGTGCGACAATCTGCGGTCAGGGATCACCAAGGTCGACGAAGCGGACCGGGGCTGGATCATTCCGTGGATGTCCGCCTCTGCGCGGCGGCTGCCCGCTTCCGCGACGTGCGCATGACCAAGTCCATAAGGGCGCATGCGCCATGGCATCCGGAGGAGGGGCCGCAATGACAATTGAGCGTTGGGAAGACGTGATCCCGACCTGGCGCGATCCGGGCTACACGGACCGCATTGTGTCGTACCACGGTTCCGTGCGGCGAAGCCAGGTGGCCGGTGCGATCGTCACCGCGGCCGAGCCGGTGGATTGGGCGGGCAGCGACGCGTTCCCGACGCCGACATCTTCCACCTGCTCTCGACGTCGCGGCCTCGGCGCTCGCTTGCCCTGTACGTGAATGTCGGCGCGCCCGGGGCACCGCGGTTCGCGGCACCGGTGACGCT
>JBOHMN010000123.1:0-1582 GCA_050730175.1 Acetobacteraceae bacterium
AACCTGCCCTGCTCGCGAATGCAGCCGAGGCGGTGCTGGCTGCGATCTACCTGGACGCCACGCGTTCCGGCCAGGAGGGATTGGCCGAGGTCAGGCGTCTGGTCGAACACAAGCTGCTGCGGCCCGAGCTCGCCTCCCTGCGGGCCGCGCTCAAGAACGGAAATGGACGTGGGGCCCTGCGCGATGCCAAAACCCTGCTCCAGGAGCGCGTGCAGGCCGAGCGCACCGGCCGCCTGCGTTACGCCGATACCCACCAGAGCGGCCCCGCGCACCAGCGCCGCTTCACCGTGGAGGCACGCATCGAGGAGACCAACGGCTCGGTCGCCGTGCTGGCCTCCGCCGAAGGTTCCAGCAAAAAAGAGGCCCAGCAACGTGCCGCCGAGCTCGCTCTGCAGGCCTGGCCCGCGACCATGTCCAACCCATCCGCCGACGTTCCTGCCTCCGAAGCAACCCCCAGCGAGGACGCCGCCTGATGACTCTGCTTTCTCTCTCCATCGGCGCGGTCCACGATTCGGTTCCCCACTCTGTTCCCGACTCGCTCCCGGACGCAGCTCCCGACTCGCTCTCTGCCGACACGATCCCGGCAGCCGCGTCGCGCCCCAAGCCGCAGGCCATTCCCGCATCGAAGGCGCATGATGGCGTGCTGGCCACAGTGCGCTCTTTGCTCGAGTTTCTGGTCGTCGCGCTCTTCGCGCTCACCTTCATCCTGCAGCCCTTCCGCATCCCGTCCGTATCGATGGTGCCGACTCTGCGGGTAGGCGATTTTCTGATGGTCGACAAACAGGCGTTTGAGCCCGAAGGGCATCTGGGCTGGCTTCTGCCGCCCTCCACCTTTCATCGCGGCGATTTGGTCGTCTTCCACTATCCGGTCGAGCCGGCCATGCATCTGGTCAAACGCGTCGTGGCCCTTCCCGGCGACCGCATTCACCTCCAGGATGGCCATGTCTGGATCAACGGCGCTCCGCTTTCCGAGCCATATGCCTTCTACTCACCCTCCGGAACGGACGACTTCCGCGACAACTTCCCGTCCCTGCGCGAGGCGGACCCCAACCTGGATCCGCAGTGGTGGATGGAGCTGCGCCGCTCGGTCGTCAACGGCGAGCTGACCGTGCCGCCCGGCAAGCTCTTCGTGCTCGGCGACAATCGCAATGACAGCGAGGATAGCCGCTACTGGGGCTTCGTGCCCGAAGGCGATGTTGTGGGGCGGCCGTTCATCGTCTACTTCTCTCTCGCGCCCGAAGAGGAGTCCGCGCCCGAGCCGATGATGACCCGCGTCCACGCGGCTCTCGGGATGCATCTTCTGCGTTGAGTTCCGGCGGCTCCCCGGCGCTCCGGGCTCCGAAGCAGGACATGCGGCAGGGTACACTGACAAAGTCCCCGCGGCAGCCCTTGCGGCCGTGATGACGCAGGAGACCGAAGCACGTTGAACAACACCGCAGATCACGTCCCCGACACGGCCGAGGCAGGCCGCAACGAGGCCGCCGCCCTCGCCGCGAACACCACCGCAGGCAGGCCGCCCGACGCAGAGATCAAGGAGACACCGCTGGAGGCCCTGGCCTCCATCTGCGCGGTGCTGGTGGTG
>JBOHMN010000124.1:0-4226 GCA_050730175.1 Acetobacteraceae bacterium
GAGTTGGTGATCGACGCGCACATGCAGCATCGAGGTGTGAGCAGCCACGTTCGATCCTCCTGACTCAGCTCGCCATTATGTATCTCAAAAGAGACACAATCAAGGGGTTCGCCCTACCCCCCGCCCGCCCCCCTGGGTGTTGACGTAGAGCGAATAGAGCGACCGGCTCGCGGCCATGAACAGGCGGTTCCTGTGGCGCCCGCCGAAGCAGAGATTGGCGCAGCGCTCCGGCAGATGAATGTGGCCGATCGGCCGCCCCTCCGGATTGAAGATGCGCACGCCGTCGTGTGCTTCGCCCATCCCCCAGCCGGCCCAGATGTTGCCGTTCACGTCGCAGCGCATGCCGTCCGGCGTTCCCTCCGGCCCCGGATTGATCAGGATGCGCTTGTTCGCCAGCGCCGTTCCGTTGCTGATGACGTCGAAGGCAAGGATATGGCGTGGCTTCGAGCGCGATTCGACGACGTAGAGAAGTGTCTCGTCGGGTGAGAAGCAAAGTCCATTCGGCGCCATCACATCTGCCGCGACGACGCTCGCCTGCTGCGTTGCCGGGTCGATCCGATAGACGTTGGTCGGCAGCTCCGGCTCGGCGCGGTGTCCTTCGTAATACCCGAGAATCCCGAAGACCGGGTCGCTAAACCACACCGAGCCGTCTGACTTGACGACGATATCGTTCGGTGAGTTCAGCGGCTTGCCGTCAAAACGATCAAGCAGCACGGTGATCGCTCCGTCATGCTCGGTCCGGGTCACGCGGCGCGCATCGTGCTCGCAGGTGACCAGCCGGCCGTTGCGGTCGCGCGTGTTTCCGTTGGCATTGCGCGACGGCTTGCGGAACACGCTGACGGTTTCTGTCTCCTCTTCCCATTTCATGATCCGATTGTTCGGAATGTCGCTCCAGAGCAGAAATCGTCCGTCGCCGAACCAGACCGGGCCCTCCGACCAGCGGCAGCCATCGGCGAGGTGATCAACGGACGCGTGGGGCAAACGGCTTCCCGCGAAGGATTCATCGAGAACCTCGACGAACGCATCGGGATAGCGTCGGTTCAGAGTGGCCATCAGTGGATCTCCCCTGCGCGACGCACCGCTTCCTTCAGCTTCTCCACCGTGAAGTCGGGTGCTGCGCAAACATCCATGATCACCTTTTCCCGCCGTGCAACGAGCGCAATCGCCTCGGGCAGCTTCTTCACCGCGTCCGCCGGTACGACCACCGCACCATGGAAATCCGCGTGGATCACGTCGTCGTGCGCAGCCTGCATGCCGAAGATGTTGACCGCTCTGCCGTAATCGACGACATGGACAAAGGCATGGCTCGGGCCGATCCGGCCGCCGATGATCTGAAACCCCGGCGCCAGTGCATCACAATCGCGGAAAGAACCGTTGGTAACGCATCCTCGCGCCCCAAGCGCCTTGTGAACGCGGGAATGCACCTCGCCCCAGAATGCACCGTACCCCGGCCGATCGTCGAGGTCCTGCAACACGACGATGGTCGGCAGATCCGCTCTCGCCACGTAGTCGTACCAATCGAGGCGGCTCGCGACAGCGCCGCGCGGCGGTTCCTTGGCACGCAGCGTGCCGACGCGTGCAAGGCCGACGATCGGCGGAAGCTTGCGATCGGCTGATACCATCGGCTCGACGGTGAACCCGACAGTGCGGCGCTCGGGAGTCACGATTTCCAGGCCGTTGCAGATGGTTGGTGTGTCCCACTGCCGCAGCCGTTCCAAATCTTCCCGCGTGAACGCTCTTTCCGTCATGCCGATTTCCTCCGCATTGCGCGGAGGCTAACATTGCAGGCGATGGACCCGGCGGCAATCAGGGGAGGGTGGCTACGCCTTCGCTGCAAGTCAGGCGAGACCTGGCGGTACGCAATCGCCACATCGGTCCGCCGCCTTCGCCCACGACCGCGGCTGGTTGCTTACGCTTGGCCCTCGAATCGCGCCATGTTCTCCGGCATCTCGGGCTGGGACAAAGAGGGGGCCACGGGGTTACGGGCAGACATTGCAATACTCGCCGCAACAGGCGACAGCGCGACCCGATTCCGTCCGTCGTATTTGGCCTGATAGAGCGCCTTGTCGGCGCGACGGAGCAGGTCATCGATGCTGTTGTCGTCCGCGCGCAGAATGGCGACGCCGATGCAAGTGGTCAGTGGTGGTCCGTTGCCAGAGCGGTCTTCGGCAATTGTCCGGCGAAGCTTCTCGGCGACCGTTGTCGCTCCTTCCAGATCGGTTTCGGGAAGCAGAATGGCGAATTCGTCGCCGCCGATCCGGGCGATCATGTCGCTCTGGCGGAGCATTGCGGTCGCGATCTCGCCGAACCGGCGCAGCACGGCATCGCCGATTGCATGTCCCTGCTCGTCATTGATCTTCTTGAAATGATCGAGATCGAGGACCATCACGCCAATCTTCCTGCCGGAACGCCGTGCCAGCTCGAAATCGCGCGCCGCGATTTCCATGAAGTGCCGCCGGTTGGCGAGCCCGGTCAGATCATCGCTGGTGGCGAGCCTGTAGAGATGGGCCGCATAATGCCGCGTCTGGACCACCAGGGGACGAAAGATGAACATCGCCTGCAGTACCAAGGCGACCAACAGCATTGCAAGCAGGGCCCGCTGCGCCGTGCGCAGTCGCTCGATATGGCGATGCGTTTCGCTTTCGAAGTTCGAAAGCGATGCAATGAGTCGCGGGAGCAACCGCTCGTGGAGGTCCGCCTGAAGCCGGCGATAGGCTTGCTCCATGTTGCCCGTCGCCGGGTCGCCGAAGCGGCGGGCGCCATCGATGAACGCACGAATAGCCTGGTCGAGCGGATCCGGTGCGCTGAAAAAAAGCTCTCGTGCTGCCGGCGAAAGGTTGCCCCGGGGCGTCCGGCCCGCGCGGTCGGCCAGAGTGTCCTCGGTGCTTCGCAACTCGCTGATGGCGGCAACCAGTGGCGCCCGCGCGGTCACGGTGCCAGCCTCGAAATCGGCCAGCAGCAGCCCGATCCGTTGCAGGAGCATGATCTGATGGCCGCCTAAGCGGGTCACTCTCGCTGCGTCGAGCTGCCTGGCGGCGACGTCATCGAGCAGGAAGTAGGCACCTGTGGCAAGGAGCGCGATCAGGCCGAGCGCCGTCAGGTACGCCGCCGTCACACGCTTCGGGATCGTGCTCCTCGCGCTCGCGGGCGGCTCTCGAGGGATGGATTGGGGCACCGAGGGCTCCGGATGCGGTGGCCGGCCTGCACGTTTGACGGCACCATATCGTTGACGACACGTTCCGTGCAATCACCTTCAGCTCAGGAGCGTGCAGGCACCCGGCGGTCTCGCGGTGCTGCGTTCCGGAAGGGCGGCTCCGCCGGCGCGCTGAATCGGCAGATTCGCTATCACCGCGTCCGCGTTCATGCGGGTCTCGGTGCGGGAGCGGATCTGGAAGGCGAGGAGCGGAAACGCGGATTCGCGCTTTCCCGTAATCACCTCCGCTGCGACACGGACGATGCGGCCCACCTTCCCGGCTTCAAGCTCACCGCCCTCAAGATTGGCAAGCACCGCCGCTTTCCTGAGAAGACCGGGCGCCCGGATCACCGGGCGCGGCCAGCGGAAGCACTCGGCGCCGATCTGGAAAGTCTCAAGTGAACGTTCAGTCTGCGTGCCCCAGACCGACATGGCCGGCGCGCGATTTTCACCCAAGCGTTTCTTCCTCGAGCCCCCAGGCACCGCTCGTCGGGTGAGTTCGGCCATCGCTCGATCTCCTCGGTCCTTGCCAGCGCCAATTGATCACGCTCGGGATGCGAGATCGTGTCCGCCCTTTCGGCCTGGCAACGGCGTCCGCCGGGCTCCTGCACACGGCACATGAGAGCCTGCGAGCCGATTGCTTCAAAGGGAGAAATTGGGAGGGCCGAACAACAAACCGGCGCGGGCGGCGGGCCGACCCACAGAAAATCCGTGCCAGACGCTGCCACGAGAAGCCGTCATCGCCCCGAAGTCCCGATCAGACGCGATGCAGCCGCGGCGGCGGCAACACGTTGCAAGTCGAGCAGCGGTGACGCGCCGAACGCCTGCGCCAACCATTCAGGCGAGCCGGAAACGCATCCGGCCTACCGAAGCGGCTGCCGGCTAGAGCAACATCACCCTGACCGGAATCGCCAGATGCCAGTCAGAGTGATGAAATTGCTCGAGAAAAGAAACATAGAGCCCGTTCACTCAGCCTGAACGCGCTCCAGGCGTTATCCTCCGGCCCACGGACAGGTACGTCGCGGTTACGAGC
>JBOHMN010000125.1:0-4651 GCA_050730175.1 Acetobacteraceae bacterium
CGACTTGCTCGCACCAAGCGCCGCCGCGGCTATCGGGACCGGGCCGCATGACCGGGCGCCGAGTTATCCCCCGTCATGGGGGTAAGCCGGAGCATCGATCGGGGGATAGCGCCCCGAAACACCCGCCTCGCGGCGGGTCCGCCCGCCCATTGCCGAGCCGAAACCAAGGCGGAGCAGGGGCTCTTTCCCATCGGTCCGTTTCGCGGCCAGATCCTCGCCAGGGCGGAGCCGGCCAAGGTTCCGCCGGCCCCGAACCGGGCCCGATTTCAGGCCTTCAGTTCTACACTCCAGAGGGCGCCCGCAAATACGTCACCGCCGGCGAACGCGCGGCCTTCCTCGCTGTGGCCGAGCGCGCCGATCGCCAGGTCCGCACCCTCTGCATGACCCTCACCTATGCCGGCTGCCGCCTCTCCGAGGCACTGGCGCTCACCGCCGACCGCGTCGATCTCGCCGCCGGCGTCCTGGTGTTCGAGAGCCTGAAGAAACGGCGCCCCGGCATCTTCCGATCCGTCCCAGTGCCGCCCACCCTGCTCGAGGCGCTCGACCTCGTGCACGGCATCCGCGAGCTCCAGGCCCGCCGTGGCAAGGGACGCGGGGTGCGGCTTTGGCCCTGGTCCCGCATGACCGGCTGGCGCGCCGTGCACGCGGTGATGGAAGAAGCCGGGCTCGAGGGGCCGCAGGCCTCGCCCAAGGGGCTGCGACACGGATTCGGGGTGGCAGCCGTCTCCGCTGGCCTCCCCCTCAACCTGGTGCAGAAATGGCTCGGCCACGCCCAGCTCACCACTACCGCCATCTACGCCGACGCCGTCGGCGCCGAGGAAAAGGACATCGCCAGAAGAATGTGGGGGTGACATGTCGCACGATGGCCGCGTGCGCAGTCTCGTTCAGCGGGTTATATCGCGCCCAAGGAGCTCTGGATGGACACCACGGTCGAAGTCACCCTTCCGATCGATGCCGAGGCTGCCAAAGCGCTCAACAGCCCCGCACGGAGGGAGGCAGCGGGTCGCTACTTGAGCAGCTTGCTCAAGGGGGGACGCGTTCGTGACGTTCTCGCAGAGGCGATCGCAGATGCCAAACAAGAGGCCCGCGCGGGTAGTCTGACGGACGAAGACATCGACGCCGAGCTTGCCGCCTGGCGGGCAGAGCGCAGAGCTTGATCGTCGTTTTCGATGCTTCGACTTTCGTCTCTGCGGCCCTCAAAGAGAATAGCCTTCCTGAACAGGCGCTGTTGCGTACCGTGAGTACACCCAACCGGCTGCTTTTCTCGCAGGCGATCGAAGACGAATACCGCGAGGTTATTTTCCGTCCGAAGTTTGATCGGTTCGTTGCCGCCGAGCGCCGCCAGCGAATCCTCGGCATTGTGATTGTCGCAGCGGAGCGGGTCGAACCGGTCGAGGCCGTCCGCGAGTGTCGTGACCTCAAGGATGACAAGTACCTGGCACTGGCTGCTGCGGGCAAGGCGGATGTCATCGTGAGCAGCGACCTGCGTATAGCGCGACGATCTGGATGGGAGTGCGCGTCAATCAGGATGGTGTCTGCGACCGCGCTTATGGCAGAGATTGTCGCGGTTGATTGTGACTGACAAGTGCTTTTTTTGTGCGCATGGCAGTTTTGATTGTCGTGCGTTGATTGTCGCTGGGAGAGACGGGCACGAGCACGCTGTCTGATGTAGCTGGAAGCGCAGAGCGATCGCTTCCTGCTTCCGTTTTGCCGTCGGGGAAGCGGGAGTAGAGCACGGGCCTGCGCGCGGGAGCGTCTTCAGCACCCGCCGCGTAGGAGCCTGCCGCCGTGCTCGCGGCCGTCAAGGACGAGCCCTTCGGGTGGCCGCCGAGAGAGCGGCCATCCTTGACCGCCGCTCGACACGGCGGCGGATTTGACGCGCGGTCGGGGCGGAAGAATGGCTTCGCCGAGGTCGAACAGAAGAATGCGTCGATAGGTGGCGGATTTTGCCTGTTTCTGTTCAGTCGCGTCCGTAGCCGCGCGGTGGCTCGATAGCGGCCAGTATGTCGAGGTCGAGATCGGCGATGGTTTCCAGGGCACCGGCGGTAGCGCTGTCGCGCAGGCTATCGGGCAGAGCGTCGAGCCAAGCTGCGTATTCGGCTTGCAGGCGGAGCAGTTCGGCGACGGCATCGGTCCAGCGCTGGGGGCGGCTGCGGCGGTCTGGCGGGCGGCGGGAGCGGCGCATGGGCAGGAGTTGCGAGGTATGCTGGCGGGAGCGGTAGCGGGCCTGCCGTTCGGCATTGCTGAGCGCGTGCTCGGCTTGGGGCTTGCGGCCTCGGGGCATGGCGCTGTCCTCCGTTATCGTGGTAGGGAACCGGGTTGCCCCGATCCCCCCACGCAGATCCGTACAGGCAGCTTTCCCGCATACGGCTCCTACCTTGGGTGTCTGACGGCAAAACGCTGGCGTGGCCATGGATGAAGGATTCTGGGTTTGGGGAGCCAGTCGGCGGCGAGCTTCTCTATCCTCTGCCAGGTCGAGCCGTCTCGGTCGCTGCGCCGTTGGAGCGTGCGCAGCCAAAGCCGGCGGATATGGTAGTGGAAGACCGTGAGGGCGCGACCGTTGGTCGGCACCGCGTGGTAGTTGAAGAAGCCGCTGACGACCGACCTCAGCCATTCCCCCTGGAGAGGGATTGCCTGGTGTCGTCGCCGTCGCAGTTCCTCCTGGACCTCCTGGAGCTTCGCCCGCATGCGGTCGCCTCGGGACTTCCTGTGCAGCAGGAAGTAGCCCTTGAGTGACGCTCCGCAGATGAAGGTGAAACCCAGGAAGTTGAAGGTTTCCGGCTTACCAAGTCCGCGCTTCCGGCGTCTCGCCGCAGCATAGCGACCAAACTCGATGAGGCGGGTCTTGTCCGGTTGCAGCGACAGTGCAAACTCCTCAAGCCTCGTACGCATTGCGTCGAGGAACCGACGAGCGTCGGCCTCGTGCTCGAATCCGGCCACCACATCGTCCGCATAGCGGACGATGATCATGTCACCGGTAGCCTCGCGCCGTCGCCAGCGTTTGGCCCAGAGGTCGAGGACGTAGTGCAGGTAGATATTGGCGAGGAGCGGTGAGATCACCGACCCCTGCCCGGTTCCCCTGTCACTGACCGTCACCGTTCCGTCTTCGAGGACGCCCGCCTTCAGCCATTTCCGGATGAGACGGATAATGCGTCGATCGCCGATCCGGTGTTCCAGGAAACGGGTGAGCCATTGCTGGTCAACCGTGTCGAAGAACGATCGGATGTCGGCATCCAGAATGTAGTTCACCCTCCTGCTGTCGATCCCGACGGCTAGGGCATCCAGCGCGTCATGTGGTCCTCGTCCGGGCCGAAACCCATAGGAGAGCCCGAGGAAGTCTTCCTCGTAGATCGCGTTCAGCACCATGGCCGTCGCGCCCTGGACGATCTTGTCTTCCAGAGCAGCGATCGCCAGCGGCCTCCGCCTTCCGTCCGCCTTCGGTATGTATGTCCGGCGGGACGGTTGGGGTCGGTACGCTCCCCGCTGGACCCGATCGTGCAGAGCCGCGAGCCGTGGCTCGAGGTCCGCCTCGTAGTCCAGCCATGTCATTCCATCTATCCCGGGCGCGGCATCGCGTCGAAGCGCAAAGAACGCGGCCCGGAGCAGGTCGGCGTCAACATGATGGAGAAGCGCGATGAACCGTTCCTTCTTCCTTGTCCTTGCTGCTTGCCGTACGCGGTCCAGCGCCTGGGACACGCTTTCCCGGTTCTGCGCCCGGCGCGTGTTGTGCTGGCTCGCGTTCCCCTCGGTCCCGACCCTTCGCTCCACCGGCTCCGCCACCGGCTGCCCGGCTTTGTTCGTCGGCTTCGTCGCTACTACGGTCGAGTCTGACTTCTCATGCTCGTTCATCGACGGCTACGGCTCCTCACCTTCCCGTCGCGGACCGGTGCAGCCGAAGGCTGCCCGGCCGAGCCTGAGATCTCCCAGGTTCCGGCGCGTTCCTTTTGTGCGTGATGGGGTCTCAGACCTCGGCAGAGCGCCGACGCCTCGCGTAGCGGCGCCGGGCATATTGCCTTCGACGTTACGTACCGTCTCGGCCTCTGCGGCTTCTCCCTTTCGCGGCTCAATAGCCCACCCCGCACAATTGCTGTGTACGCTTCGCCGCGGTCGTCACCTCCCGCGACGCAACACTCGCTACCAGGCGGGCGCTACCCCTTACCTGGACCGGACTTTCACCGGCTGGATCGCGCCAGCTTCGCCTGGCGCACACGTAACGGAGAACAGCCGTGCCCAGAGGCTGTGCACCCGAAGGCAGCATCGCGCTGACCAACGCCGAACGCCAGGCCCGCTACCGTGCCCGGCGGCTGGCGCTCCCGTCACCTGTCGTCGCCAAACCGCACCGGCCGGCGCGGCGCAGCCGCTCGAAACGGTGGAACGACTCGCTGGCCGAGATGATCGCGGTGCAGGCCGAGTGTGCCGCGTGGTTCGAAGCCCTGCCCGAAAGCCTGCGCGACAGCGCCACCGCGACGGCGCTTCAGGAGCTGATCGATCTCGATCTGGACGCTATCGCCGCGGTCCAGCCGCCGCTTGGTTATGGCCGTGACTGACTGTGACGCCACGACGTCCTGGCCAACCGTGGCGCCGCCCCGAGGCCGTGGCAAATCGTGGGTCCTCGCCATGCTCGCCCCCAAGCGGGGGCTCCGCGTGGCTC
>JBOHMN010000126.1:0-2946 GCA_050730175.1 Acetobacteraceae bacterium
TGCGATGGCGCTGGTTTTCTGGACAGTGGGATAAGCTGAGAGCTGACCGGTCCAAAGAGGCGTGAGACGTGGGTGTAAAGAGGAAGCAGCGCGGCGCCGACTTCAAGGCGCGCGTGGCGATGGCGGCACTGTCGGGTGAGAAGACCCTGGCGGAATTGTCATCGGAGTTCGGCGTTCATCCGACGATGATCAACGCCTGGAAACAGGAACTGATGAAGCGTGCGAACGAACTGTTCGCGCGTGGCAACAAAGCCGCATCGGGGGAGGATGCGCAGAAGCTCGCCGACGATCTGCACCGCAAGATCGGCCAGTTGCAAGTCGAACGCGATTTTCTTGCCGGGCAGCCCGCCATGTCCCGACTGCTGAGAGGCGGGCGATGATCGCGCCGGACGCGGGGCTGTCCGTCAACCGGCAATGCTGGCTGCTCGGGGTTGCGCGCAGCGGCTTCTATTACCGCCCGCGGCCGGCGTCGGCGGACGAACTTGATCTGCTGAACAGGCTCGATCGGATCTTCACCGCACATCCGGTGTATGGCAGCCGCCGGCTGCAAGTGTTGCTGCATCGGGAGGGACTCTCTGTCGGGCGTGGGCGCATCCGACGGCTGATGCGCGAACTCGCGCTGTGGGCGATCAGGCCGAAGCGGAACACCAGCAAGCCGCATCCAGAGCACAAGATCTATCCCTATCTGCTGCGTGGCAAAACGATCGAGCAGCCGAACCAGGTGTGGGCGGTCGACATCACGTATGTACCGATGCGCAGGGGATTTCTGTATCTTGTCGCGATCATCGATTGGGCGACACGGCGGGTTCTGTCGTGGCGTCTGTCAAACACCTTGACAACGGATTTCTGCGTCGAAGTGAAGCCCTAAGCGAAGCGCTGGCCAGATACGGCACGCCTGGCATCTTCAATTCCGATCAAGGTTCGCAGTTCACCAGCGAGGCATTCGCGCGGGTGCTGTTGGATCATCGGATCGAGATCAGCATGGACGGGCGCGGACGCTGCCACGACAACATCTTTGTCGAACGGCTTTGGTGGACGGTGAAGCACGAATGGGTCTACCTGCGCCCCGCGGCCGACGGGCTTGAGCAGAAGCGCAGTCTCGCTGAGCTCTTCGACTGGTACAATCCTGTTTCACAGCACCCATCCGGCTATGCCATTGAAGCGAATAAGGTTTGTTGGCCGGGATGTGATCCCGCTGGGTATTTTGGGTTCTGTCTGGCGCGCTGAACGATCTGCTGGGCGTTCGGTTCGCTGAGTGCTGACCGGCCGAAGATCCATGGACCGTTTGGCAAAGGATGTACCCCGTCGATTTCGCCAGCCTCGGCGGCGAGCCTGAGCGTCTTTGCCGAGAGGCCGAGAAGCCGTGCCGCACCGCTGAGGTTGAGCCAGGGCTCGCACCCATCTGGCACTGGTCGGAACACTGGGATCCGGTGATGCGACCTGAGTGCGGTAACTCGCTCGCGCATCCAGCGATTGCCGCGGCCAGTGACAAGACCGTTGCGGTTGAGGATGCCAGCGATCAAGTCGTCATTTGCGATTAGCACCAGTTGCCGCACGGCAGCGACGATGTCCCGAGAGGTGTGATTGCGCTGTTCGCCGCGGCGGCGCGACAGGCGGAGTTCTGTATGCATTCCTCCAACCCAATGGACCACGAGAAGGACCTCAGCCCTCTCGGCATCGATATCGGCAACCACCTCGTGGATGAGGGTACGGACGATGCGCTTCTTGAGCCTGGCGTCTGTCGTCGGTGCTGACCAGACCACTCTCAGGTTAGTGGTGAGCGCAGTCAGGTCCGTTGGTGAGAGAGGTGAGGCCGGCGTTGTTGAGGCATCATGCGCAGCAATTCTTGCCTCGATCTCGCTAGCGCGTGCGAGTGCACGGTTCCATCGTGACTCCAGTTCAGCTGCCACAAGCCGGTTCTCGGGATCGATGGCATCATATTGCCGGAACGCCCGGTCGGCGCTGTAGCGCGCCGCCTCCAGATCGCGCCCGAGCGCCTCCCGGACCTGATCCTGGCGACGGTTCGCCTGGGCGTCGGCTTCCACGGCCAGGGCGATCGCCTCCGGTTCGACGATCCGCAGGAGCGCTTCTGCAATGGCATCATCGACGCGCAAGCCGCCAAAGGCGATGCATCGCGGCTCACCGTGATCGAGCAAGCCGCGCCAGCAGGAGTAACGTGGGATGTTGTGCTTCGTTCCTGTATAACGAACGGTGAGTTTGCGTCCGCAGCGCCGGCAGCGGAGCAAGCCGGCGAGCAGTGCGTCACCCGCTTTGGGCGCTCCGTGATGCCGGCTCGTGGGCACATTGTCGCTTACCATCTTGCGGATTGCTTCAGCCCGCTCCCAACTGACATAGCCTTCGTGCGTGCCTGGGATCAGCGCCAGCCATTCGGCCCGCGGCCTCCGGCTGCTCCTCGGTCGGATCACGCCTTTTGCATCATATCCAGTCGCGACGCGGCTTCTACCATAGAAGTAGGCACCGCCGTAGATCGGGTTCTCGACGATCCGGTGGATAGTCGCGTAGCTGGGCCGGCGCCAAACCACATCTCCGCCGCAACGTTTGGCCGGCAGCTCCAGCCCCTGCTCGATGAACCAGAGCAGCGCCTGACGGGCGCTGCCGAACTCAGCCACTTTGTCGAAGACCAGGGTAACAGCGCGCTGGATCCGCCGATCCGGGTCCTTCTCCAGTCGGTCACCAACCTTCACGAAGCCAACCGGAGCCGCCACGATGAGTTCCCCGCGCCGCGCCTTCTCGTAACGGGCGGCCAGCGAACGCTGGCGCAGAAGATCGAGCTCATACTCGTTGAGACTGCCCTTCAACCCAAGCAGCAATCGGTCATTGCCCTGGCGCGGCGCGTAGACCGTCTCCTGATCGATCAGCACAGTATCGACAACGCGGCACATCTCGATCAGCTGCTGCCAGTCGCGGCTATTGCGGGCAAAGCGC
>JBOHMN010000127.1:0-22416 GCA_050730175.1 Acetobacteraceae bacterium
GGTCACGAGGTCCTTGAAGAAGGGCCGGGCGCGGTGCACGGCATAGAACGCCTCTGCCTGCTCGCGTGTGAGACGGATCCGCTTCTGCGCTACGATGCGTAGTCCGGATGCCTCCAGGATGCTGTTGATGGCACCCGTGAGGTTCCGGCGGGTGGCGTCCGGCTTGATGATGGAAAGCGTGCGGCTTGACGCCATTGCGTATTCCAGTGCGGAGTTCGGGGAGTGTCTCGGCAGGCTTCGATCGGCGCGCGGATTTAGCCATCCTGCGCTGGCCCGACAAGCCCAACCGTCGAGGGGCCCGCCGCGTTATCGTCCCGCCCGGCGCCAGACGGCGTCGAAGGCAGTCGGGGCGCGCCGGCCCGCCGCTGAAAGCGTCGTCATGCGACCGACTGTTCCCTCGGCGGCGCTCGCGATTCCAGGCATCTTGCTCGGATAGCTGGCGAGTCAGGACAGCTGTGCAGCATAATCGCGTGCGAAGGCCGTGAATGACCGGGGCGGCATGCCGGTCGCGTCCCGCACCCCTGTGCTGACCACAGCCGCCTCGCCGCGACGGTAATGGGCATAGTCCTCGATCAGACCGTCCGCTTGCCAAGGCGGCATATTCATGGCGGACAGCGCCTCGCGCATCGCCTCCGCCGGGACATCCACGAAGGTGATCGTGCGCCCGGTAGCGTGGGACAGGTGTTCGGCCATCTCAGCATGGCTGAGCGACTCCGGACCGGTCAGCGTGTAGGTGCGGCCCGAATGCCCCTCGCCGGTGAGCGCGGCAGCGGCGGCAGCGGCGACGTCCCGTACGTCAACGACACTCACCTTTGCGTCGCCGATCGCAGCGTAAAAGCAAGCTCGTGACTTGATCACAGGGGCGAAGCCGAGCAGTCCCTGCATGAAGAGGTTCGGGCGCAAAAAGGTGTAGGCCAACTCCGACTCGCGTATCGCCCGCTCCACCACGGCGTGATAGCGGAGGAAGCGAACCGGAGAGTCCTCATCGGCCGCGAGCTGGGACAGCTTGACGACGTGCTCTACGCTACTGTGCCTGGCGACCGCCACGAAGCTCACCTGCTGCGCTTCAGCGCGTTCCGAGGAGTTAGTCAGCAGGAAGGCGCGCTTCGTTCCGCAGAGCGCGCGTTCCAACGAGGTCGGATCGTCGAAGTCTCCAGAAACGATGTCGATTCCCGGCAGCCCGACGATGCCGCTTGCCTTGTCGTGAGAGCGAACCATGGCACGAGCGGGCACATTGCGCGCGGACAGCAGCTTGAGGAGTTCCACCCCGTTGCTACCGGTCGCGCCTGTGACAAGGATCTCCATAATCCTCGAGAGCCTTCCGACCTGTCAGCGGCCGGCCAGTCGTAACGACAAGGCGGGAATGCCGCAATAATCAGCGAGCGCCGCGCATTGGATCACGAATTGCCGGAACTCAGGTGCGTCAGAATTCTTGATCTCGGGTACCACTGCGCCCGGTCCGGGTTTCTCCTCCAAAGGTCGACCGGAGCGCGTGTGTGCGGGGTGCGCGGCGTTACATGAGAAGGACGGCCTTGCCGGCGATCTGCTGGTCGAACAAGCGATAGGCTTCTCTGGCTCCGGTGAGTGCCCAGCGGGGGTGACCAGGTCATCGACGGCGATACCGCGTTCGGCGACGAAGCCGGCGCATTCGGCCTGGCCTCTCGTGGAGAACGTCCAGGAGCCGACGATGGTGAGTTGTTTGCGGAGCATCTCGGGGCTGACCTCGATGGTGACGTTACTACCTTCGCCGACGAAGCAGACGGTGCCCCATTTGCCAGCGGCCCGCACGGCGCCGCTGCGTCCTTCGGCAGTACCGGAGGCGTGGAGCGAAAGGTCGGCGCCGCGGCCGTGGGTGAGATCACGGATTGCCTGAGCGGTGTCGTTGCGCGGCGGCTCGAGGGCGGCTCGGGCGCCGAAAGCGCAGGCCTGCGCGCGTCGTTCGGGCGAGGGATCGCGAGCGATCACGTCTGCCCGCATGGCGCACGCGAGCTGGGTTGCCGAAAGACCGACCGGCCCCCGGCCGAAGATGGCGACCGTATGCCGGCCGGGACTTTCATGAACGGCGCGTGCCCGCCATGACCCGTGACGCCGTAGACGGTCGCGCCGGCATCGCACATCTGCGTCCAGCCGCTGCGGCAGTGGGGGCAGACGCCGCAGCCCTTGTAATGGTGCGCCATGACACGCGCCCCGATGCAAATTTCGCGCGGCTCGATGCCGGCGCCGATCGCGGCGACGATGCCGCAAGGCTCGTGTCCGCCGATGACGGGGCCGCTCGCAGCGCCGAGACCGAGTGCGGCGCTAGCTGCGCCTTTGGGCGCACGGTAAGGTTGGAGGTCACTGCCGCAGATGCCGGACGCTTTCATCTCGAGCACCACTTCGCCCGCTCCCGGGGCTGGATCGGGAAATTCGCGAAAAGCGACCTCGCGTCCGCCGGCAAAAACCACTCCACGCACCGCCGTTTCCTTTCCCAACCGAAGGAGTTCGCCTAGAGCAGTGAACATGCTCCACTCAGGGTCCGCGTACCCAAGCTGCTTTTTCCTGCTTCCAGTACGAGAGGGCATGGCCCGCAGCTTTCGCGGCTGCCCAGCGTTTGCGTGCCGAGGCAAGTGCGGCCTCGTCCATCCCGTCGAACAGGTCGAACACGCGGGTGAAGCGCGATGCGTCAGGTGGGCTCATACCGTCGAGCAGGAACAGGAAACGCGCCCCGTTCGACGGCACGTCGGCATCCGTGGGATCGGCGGTGATCCAGATCGGCTGCAGATCGGCCTCGCCAACGCGGGCGGTGCCGTGCGGTAGCCAGATCGGGTTAGGGCAGAGCCAGAGGGCGGCATCGAGCGCATCGACGCGCTCGGGACTGCCGCAGAGCACGAGCGCGCGCTCACCCGAGGCGAGCGCGCGGCCGAGCAGTTTCGGCAGGGCCTGATCGGGCCTGCTGCGGGTCAGGTGATAGAAGCCGAGCTCAGTCATCGCAGGAATTCTTGCGCGTCCGGCCCGGCGCCGCCAGAGCGGCAGAAAGCAAACCGATGGGAGCCGCCACGCAGTACCCCGAGGCTTGGGCGAAGCCGGCACGTGCTGGCATCGACCGGGTGGCTTCGCGATTGTAGGCGCGCGCCGAGCGGCAACTTTGGCAAGCCCGGAACGATCGGATAGCGTACTCCGCGGCGCTCGGCTATCGTGAGGGCGGAGGCGGGAAAACAGAGGTGCCGGAGCGCCAAGCCCGCCCGCAACCACAAGGGAGGAACAAGCATGACAATCCGACGGCGTACCGCGCTGCAAGGGCTCGGGGCTGCACTCGCTGCACCGTTCATCATGCGCCACGCCGCGCTCGGCGCCGATCCGATCGTGGTGGTCGGCATCCACGACGCTTCGGGCGGGCTCGACATCTACGGCAAACCGATGATTGCCTGCCTCGATTTCGCAGTCGATGAGTGCAACGAAGCGGGCGGCTTGCTGGGTCGGCCGATCAAGCTCATCAACTACGACCCGCAGTCGAACATCCAGCTCTACACCCAGTTTGCCACCGAGGCGGCGACCAGAGATCGCGCAGCGGTGGTCCACGGGGGCATTACCTCCGCATCGCGTGAAGCGATCCGGCCGATTTTCGATCGCTACCGGACGCTTTATTTCTACAACACGCAATATGAAGGCGGCGTCTGCGACCGCGACTGCTTCTGCACCGGCTCAACCCCGGCGCAGAACGTGAACAAACTGATTCCGTATGTGCTGAAGAACTGGGGCAAGAAGATTTATGTCCTGGCTGCCGACTACAATTACGGGCAAATCACCAGCAAGTGGGTGGCCAAGTACACCCGCGAGGGTGGCGGGAACGTCATTGCGGTTGATTTCTTTCCGCTGAACGTGACCGATTTCGGCCCGGCAATCCAGAAAATCCAGGCAGCCAAGCCGGACGTCATCATGTCCGCGCTGGTCGGCGGCGCGCATATTTCTTTTTATCGCCAGTGGGCAGCGGCCGGTATGAAAAGCCGTATCCCGATGGCCTCGACCACGTTCGGAGTGGGCAACGAAAGTGTGGTGCTGTCGCCCGAGGAGGGCAACGGAATCGTCGCCGCGTTCAGTTACTTCCAGGAGGTCGATACACCTGCCAACAAGGCGTTCCTGAAGAAGTTCCACGCCAAGTTGGGCGCGCGGGCACCGTATCTCGGCGGCGAACTCGCGATGCGCACCTATATCGGCTTCAATCTCTGGGCAGAGGGGGTGCGCAAGGCCGGAACGATCGAGCGCATGAAGGTGATCGAGGCGCTCGAGACGGGGATCGTGAACGACGGGCCGCCCGGCAGGACGAAGATCGACGGTCAGACCAACCATGTCTTCCTGAATGTCTATCTGGCGGAGTGCCAGGATCACGGATTCAAGGTGCTGCAGAGCTTCCCGAATCAGCCGCCGGCCGACACCGAGATGGTCTGCAACCTGATCAAGTACCCAAACACCGACAAGCAGTACGTGATCGATGTAAAGCTCTGAGGCTCCGGCCTTGGATCTCGCTTTTGCGGTGTTCCTGCAGGTGGCGACCGGTGTCGCCACCCTGTTGATCATCAGTCTCGGACTCGCCGTGATTTTCGGGATGATGCGCGTCATCAACCTCGCACACGGCGAGTTCCTGATGCTCGGCGCCTACAGTGCCATCATCTCCGTGCGCGCCGGGGCCAATATCTGGGTGGCGATGCTGGTGATCGCGCCGATCGTCGTCGGTGTTGTCGGGGCGGTGGTCGAGCGCGTGCTGATCCGCGGGCTCTATGGGCGGGTACTCGATACGATGCTGGCGACCTGGGGGCTGTCGCTCGCCCTGATCGGGGCCGTGACAATGATTTTTGGCGACTCGGTGAGCGGCTTCTCCGCTCCGCTCGGCAGCATCGTGATCGGCGGCTATCGCAGTTCCAGTTACGGCTTGTTTCTGATCGGGGCGGCGGTCGTGCTGCTCTGTGGCACCTGGGCGGTGCTGCGCGGCACGCGGGTGGGCCTGATCGCGCGCGGGACCATGCAGGACGCTGAGATGGCGGCGGCGCTCGGCGTGTCGCCCCGGCGTGTTTATGCAGCAACCTTCACGGCAGGAGCGGCGATCTCCGGCCTTGCCGGGGCATTGATCGCACCCTTTTCGGGCGTCGTGCCGACGATGGGGACGCTCTATATCGCGCGCGCCTTCATCACCGTGCTGACCGGCGGCACCGCGATGCTGGCAGGCACCGTGTCGGCCTCGGCGCTGCTCGGCACGGTCTCGACGCTCGGGACCTATTTCACCACGCCGGTGCTCGGCGAGGTCATCATGCTGGTGCTTGCGGTCTTGCTGCTGCGCCTGCTGCCGCAGGGCATCACCGGGCGCTTCTTCCGTCGCGCGCTATGACCCGCCGCTTTCCGCGGGCCGAGATCGTCGCGGCGCTTTTGCTCGCGGCGGCGGCGGTGTGGGCGCTGCCCCGCGTGTTGCCGCTTTTTCTGCTGATTAACGCGACGATTTACGTCGCGATGGCGGTGCTTGCACTCAGCCTTGCGTTCGTATGGGGGTTCGGGGGCATCCTCTGCTTCGGCCAGACGGCATTCTTCGGTCTCGGCGGCTATTCGTATGCGGTAGCCGCGCTCAATCTCACGGGCACGAGCTTAGCCGTGCCGATTGCTGTTGCGGTGCCGGCAGCCTTCGCGGCGCTGCTCGGCTACCTGATGTTCTTCGGTCGGGTGGGCAACATTTACGTCGGCGTGATCACATTCGCCGTCACGCTGATCTTTTTCAACTTTGCCAATTCGACCGCGGGCCCGCAATGGCACATCGGTGCCGCGCCGCTCGGCGGGTTCAACGGCATTCCCTCGACGCCGCCACTAAACGTTCCGGGCGCGCCTGGCAGCGCGCTCGCGCCGGAGCAGATATTCGGTGTTGCCGTCGTGTGCCTCACCTTGTGCTACGTGATCTGCAAGCTCGTGCTGCAAAGCCGCTTCGGCCGTGCTGCGGTAGGTGTGAGAGAAAACGAGCTCCGGGCGGAGCTGCTCGGCTACGACGTGCGGCTCTACAAGCTCGGCGTCTTCACGATCGGCGGCGCGATTGCCGGGCTTGCCGGCATGCTATTTGCCAACTGCGTGTTCGTCAGCCCGACTATGTTCTCGTTGTTCTACGCCGCACAGGTCATCATCTGGGTGATGGTTGGCGGGCTGGGCACGCTGGTCGGGCCGATCGTCGGGGCGATCGTATTGCAGATGCTCACCGCGTGGGCGGGCACGCTTCGGGATGTCAGCCCGAACGTTATCCTTGGCGTGATCCTGATGGCCGCGGTGCTGATCATTCCGCGCGGCATTCTGCCTGCCGTGTTGGGGGCGGTGGCCCGCCTCCGCTTGCACGGCGCCGGACGATGACGGCGCTACTGGCAACCGAGAATCTTTCGATGCATTTCGGCGGAGTGCGCGCCGTGAACGACGTGAGCCTTGCCATCGCCGAGGGCGAGCTGCGCTGCCTGATCGGACCAAACGGCGCCGGCAAGAGTACTTTTTTCAAGTGCCTGACCGGGCAATTGAAGCCGACGGGCGGGCGTATCCGCTGGCGTGGGCGCGATGTGACCGGCTACGACAGCTTCGCGATCGCCCGCCTCGGCGTCGGCATCAAGACGCAGGTGCCGTCGCTGTTCGACGGACTGGATGTGATGGAGAGTGTCGTCCTGGCGCTGCGCCGGCGGCATGGTGAGGCGGACGCACAGAGGCGCGCGCTTGCGGCGCTCGAGCGGCTCGGCGTCGCCGATCTCGCGGAGCACGAGGTAGGGCGCCTCGGCCATGGCCAGCGCCAACTGGTGGAACTGGCGATGGTGGTCGCGCCAGAGCCGGACCTGATCATCCTCGACGAACCGACCGCGGGTATGAGCGGTGAGGAAACCGCGCGCACCGCCGCGCTGATTCGCGAGCTGAACCGCCGCCACGCGATCGTGGTGGTGGAACACGACATGCAGTTCATTCGCGCCATCGCGCAGACGGTGACCGTGTTTCACCAGGGGTACGTGCTGATGGAAGATCGCGTGGAGCGCGTGCTTACCGATCCGCGCGTCCGCGATGTCTATCTCGGCAAACCGGCCGGACCGGCCGGGCCGGCCCGGCTATGATCCGGCTCTCCGACCTCAGCTCCGGTTATGGCCGGATCGAAGTGCTGCGCGGGATTTCGCTCGAGGCGCCGCGCGGCGGCTGCCTTGGGATCCTGGGCCATAACGGCATGGGGAAGACCACGCTGCTCAAGACTGTGATGGGGTTGATTCCCTGTACGGCCGGGTGCATCGAATTGGAAGGACGCGCAATCGAGCGCCTGCCGGCCCACCTCAGGGCTCGGGCGGGCCTGGGCTACGTCCCGCAAGGGCGGCAAATTTTTCCCAGGCTTTCGGTCAGGGACAATCTGCGCTTCGCTGCCCTCGCCTGCCACGTCCCTCTGTCGGTGGTCGAAGAAGTGCTTGCGGATTTTCCTGAGCTGAGCCGGCTTCTGGAGCGGCCGGGTGGGACGTTGTCGGGCGGGGAGCAGCAACTGCTCGCGGTAGCGCGCGCGCTCTGCGGTAAGCCGCGGCTTTTGCTGCTGGACGAGCCGACCGAGGGCATTCAGCCGTCCATTGTGACCGCGCTCGCCGAACGGATTGCCGCGCTCAGGCGCGCGCGTGGCCTGACCGTGCTGCTGGTGGAGCAGAATCTGGAGTTCATCCGTGCCGTTGCCGACCGTGCGCTCTTGATCCAGCGCGGCCGCATTGTCAGCGAGATCGCCCGCGAAGCCCTGGGCGATCCTGCTCTGGTGGCCGAGTTCATTGGCGTAGCCTGAACCGTTCATCGAGGGAGGACATCATGCCGCTTGGCACAGTCAAGCTTCCGACCATCTCTCAGTTGCGTGAAATTGCCGAGGAGCTCGGTTTCAACATGAGCGAGGCCGATCTCGCGGCGCACCGTGGCACGCTCGCTGGCAGCGTTGCCGCCTACAATCTGGTTGATCAAATGCCGGATGAGCTGCCAACCGTGACCTATCCGCGCACGCCGGGGCGGCGTCCAAGCAGCGCGGAGAACCCGCTCAATGCGTGGTACGTCAAGACCACGGTCGAGGGTGCGCCTCGGGGCTTGCTCAAGGGCAAAAAGGTGGCGCTCAAGGACAATATTTGCCTCGCCGGAGTGCCGATGATGAACGGCGCGTCCACGCTCGCAGGCTATACGCCGGAGATCGACGCAAGCGTTGTCACGCGCATCCTGGACGCGGGCGGAACGATCGTCGGCAAAACGGTGTGCGAGTATTATTGCTTTTCGGGTGGCAGTCACACAAGTGCGACCGGGCCAGTGCATAACCCGCATCGGGCCGGGTACTCCGCCGGCGGCTCCTCTTCGGGCAGCGGCGCTGTGGTGGGCGCGGGAGAGGTGCCGATGGCGGTGGGCGGCGACCAGGGCGGGTCGATCCGAATGCCGGCGTCGTTCTGCGGCATTTACGGCATGAAGCCGACTTGGGGGCTGGTGCCGTACAGCGGCATCATGCCGATTGAACTGACGCTCGACCACACCGGGCCGATGAGCGCGACGGTGGAGGACAATGCGCTGCTGCTGGAGGTGCTGGCCGGGCCGGATGGCCTCGATCCGCGCCAGTATGGTGCGGTGGCGAAGCCGTATCGCGAGGCGCTGGGTCGTGGGGCGAAAGGGTTCCGCATTGCGGTGGTGGAAGAGGGGTTCGGCCATCCGCAATCGGTGGCCGCCTCCGACAGCCTGGTCCGCGAGGCCGCGGATCGTTTCCGCGGCCTTGGCGCGTCCGTGGAGGCGGTGTCGATTCCGATGCACCGAACAGCGACGGCGATCTGGCTGCCGGTGGCGGCCGAGGGCGCGACGGTGCAGATGATGTTTGGCAATGGCTTCGGCTTCAACTGGCAAGGCTTGTATCTCACCTCGCTGATGGACTTTCACAGTGCCTGGCGCCAGCGCGCCGATGAGCTGTCGGAACCGCTGAAGAACACGATGCTGCTTGGCCACTACATGGTCCGCACGCATCGCGGCCACTATTATGGCAAGGCGCAGAATCTGGTGCGGCGCCTGCGCGCGGCGTACGATGCGGTGCTTGCGCATTACGATCTGCTGCTGATGCCGACGTTGCCGATGACGGCGACGCCGCTGCCGCCTGTCGACGCCCCGATCGAGTTGATTATCCAGCGCGCATTCGAGACCCTGCCGAACACCGCGCCCTTCGATTGCACGCATCACCCGGCGATGAGCCTGCCGTGCGGGTTGGTAGACGGCCTGCCGGTGGGGCTGATGTTGACCGGGCGCCTGTTCGATGAGGAAACGATCTACCGCGCCGCCGCCGCGTTCGAGAACGGTGTCGACTGGAAGACGCTCAAAGGATGAGGCGCGTGGTGATGCAAGGGGGCGCCGGTTCATGGCGGGTCGGCGGAGTGGCAGGAGGCGATCTGATCGCGCGCCCGCGCTGACGGCGCGGCATCTATGGCGCGGCGGCAAGGCGCGTCCATCACCGAAGGCGGAAGCGCGGGCCTGCCGCAGCCGGCTTGCGCGTCCCTCCTGGACGTCCCTCTTGCGGTCTCTGCCTCAGACGGCGAACGATGGGGCAGGATGCCAAGCTGCGAGAAGATATCGAAAGAGGAGAGACCCATGGCGATGATACCGATCAACGCAGCCGACGCGTCCGGCACGTTCAACGCGTTGGTCGTCGAGCCGAAGCGGAAGCCGGCGGGGGCGGTGGTCGTGATCCAGGAGATTTTCGGAGTGAACGAGGCGATGCGCGCGGCATCTGCCTGGATCGCCGATCTCGGGTTCGTGGCAGTCTGCCCCGATCTCTTCTGGCGCATCCAACCGGGGATCGACATCACCGACAAAACGGAGGCGGAGTGGAAGCGGGCGTTCGAGCTGTTTCAGAAATTCGACCAGGTCAAAGGGGTCGAAGATCTCAAGGCGACGGTTGCGATCGCGCGCACACTTCCCGGGACGAACGGCCGGGTGGGAACGATGGGCTACTGCCTTGGCGGACGCCTTGCCGTCATGATGGCCGAGCAGTCGGACGCGGATGTCAATGTCTCGTACTACGGGGTTGGCCTTGACAACCTGCTGGACGGGTTTGCCCGGGTGAAGAAGCCGCTCGTTTTGCATATTGCAGACCAGGATGAGTTCTTCCCCGCGGCGGGGCGCGCCAAGGTCGTGGCGGCGAGCAAAAGCCATCGCGAGATCAAGAGCTTTGTTTACGCTAACGCCAATCATGCCTTCGCGCGGGTGGGCGGGAAACATTGGGATGGGCGTGCCGCGACGATTGCTAACGGAAGGAGTGCAGAGGCTCTGGCGGCCGGGCTTGGATGATCGGCCGCCGCGCCAGCCTGATCGGTGCGGCAGCGCTGTTGGCCGCTGCCGGCCCGACTTCCGACGTGACTTCCGATATCTGGGCCGCGCGCGCCAAGCGTTGGATCGCGCCGATTCGCGCGGCGGCGGCGCGGCTGCATGGGCCGGGTTTGCTGCGAAGCTACGTTGTGCGGCAGGGCGCCGGCGCGAGCGCGTTCGATCGGGTGCAGGCGAATGCTGCCTTCACTTATGACAACGCGCTGGCGGGCCTCGCGCTGCTGGCCTGCGGTGAGCAGCAACTTGCCTTCGGAATCGGTGAGGCGCTCCGGATGGCGCAGGCAGGCGACCGCAAAGCCAGCAGCGGGCGGGTGCGCAACGCCTACCAGCCGGGGCGTATGACAGAGCCGCCGAGGCTTGCCGGCTGGTGGGATGTGAAAGCGCGACGATGGCTGGAAGATCCGTACCAGACCGGAACCTCGAGCGGGGTGCTGGCGTGGGCGATGCTGCTGTGGCAGGCGCTCGATCGGGTAGCGGGTGGGCAGCACTTTGCGGAAGCGCTGGACCGGGCTGCGAAGTGGCTGGCCGGCCAGCGGGTCGCACGTGGCTTCGCCGGCGGCGTGCTGGGCGATGGCCAGGGCCGGCTTGGCTTCGTCAGCACGGAGCAGAATCTCGATATCGGGGTTGTGTTGACCGTGCTTGGCGAGAACTCGGGAGCAGAGCACGCGCTTTCCTTCGTGCGCAGCATGTGGGATGGGCGGGAACGACGGTTCGATGCGGGGCTGACGCCGAACGGCCAGACGAATTTTCTGGCCGCTGCGGACGCCAACCTGTGGCCGCAGCTGGCGGCGGGCATGCCCGAGCCGCTGCGGCCGGCACTCGGATTCGTGCTGCAGCGGCTCGGGCAGCGCCAAGGCCGGCTGGCGGGCATCGGATTCAGTGCCGGATTGCGCGGCATCTGGCTGGAAGGCACGGCCTTCGCGACGCTCGCGCTCCGGCTTGCGGGAGGGAAGGAGGAAATCGCCGTTGCGGAGCGTTTTGCCGCCACGCTCGAAGCAGAGACGGCAGATGATGGGCTGCTCTATGCCTGCAGCACGCCGGAACTCGCGACGGGGCTTGCAACGGCTGGCTCGGGTTCGGAACCCTTCGTCTATTATCGCCGGCCGGCCCTCGCGCCGACCGCGTGGGCCGTGCTGGCGAGTCGCGAAGCCACACCGTTTGGCTCGCCGCTGCCGCAAGCTTCGGTCAGTCCTGGATGATCGGAGAGATCTCCCGGGGGCGGCACCGAGCTTGCGCGGGCCCGCGTCACACACGGAATCATCGTCACCGCGCCGCCACTGCCGGTTTGCAGGGCCCGCCTCAGGTATTGAAATGCAGCAGTTGCTGCATCACCCGTTCACTCTCAAGCGGCTCGCCGGAGAGCGCCATGGCAAGCAGCTCGCCGCCCAGCACCTGCGGCGCGATGATGAGATCAGGGTGCACCCGCTTGACCCGCTCCATGTTGCGGGCGTCGTTGACTGCGGCGACTGTCTGCACGTGTTCCGCGAGTTCCTTCGCGGCCATGACGACGAAGGCGTTCTCTGAATCGTCTGCGCCGAGCGCGAGGATGGCGCGGGCCGCTTTCGCTTCGGCGCGGCGCAGGACCTCGAGGTCGGTCGCATCGCCGACCACGACGTCCTCCTGCTCCGCGTCGCTTTCCGCCGCACGCGGCAGGATCAGGGTGACCGGCTGGTCGCGGGCCTTGAGCTCCTTCAACGTATTGCGAGCGAGCGCGCTGTCACCGATGACGATGTAGTGATTGCTGCGGGGCACGAACCTCTCCCTGCTTTTCAGGAGTCTCTCCATGCGATGGCTGATCATTGGCACCAGGAGAGCGCTCAACGAAGTGGCAAAGATGGTAATACCGAGCACGATGATGGAAACCGTGAACAGCCGGGCTTCGTTCGTCTTCGGCACGATATCGCCGAATCCGACCGTGCTCATAGTAACGATTACGTAATAAAGTGCGGTGACGAAATTCCCGATCGGGGGCGCGAAGTCCTGGCCGAGGAGAAAGCTCCCGAGCACCGCATAGACGAGCAGGCAGATCGTGCTGACAATGGCGAACAGCGTCGCGGAGGCGATGCTGCTCTCGCCGAATGTGCGGCCGAAGGCCAGCAGCACCGCCAGCACGAAACCGTTGTAGATCAGAAGGTCTGCGTGGTGTGCCGGCCCTCCGGCCCAGCTCAGCGCGATCAAAAGAAAGCTCGTCGCCGCGCCGATCAGCGCGATGACCCAGGCGAAGCGCGAGCGGCTGAGGAGGCCGAACGCCATCACGAGCAGGAACGCGCCGACCACGGCACTGGGTGCGCCCCTGGTGATCGCCGCGATCGCGCCGCGCGAGGCGGTGAGCAGAGCGGCAGCAGAAAGATGCTGGAGCAGCGCGATACCGATCGCGCGGCGCAGCAGGATGAGGCCGAGCAGGCCGACCAGAAGAAAGAGCGGTGCGTGCGGAAACCAGAGATTTGCATGCAACCGCCGCCGGGCTTGCAGGAACGCACGACTGACGGGCCCGCCGCCGGCAAGGCGGAGGCGCCGCAACGGGTCGGCGGCGGTCATGCCCGGCCGCGGCCTCTCGCCCGACGATGGGGCAGAAGTTCAGGCAAAGGCGGCGCGCTCGCCGAGAATCGCGGCAGTGGGGAGCTGGCGGCGATAACCGCGATTGTTGGCCAGTGCGCTCTCCTGGCGGGCGGGGGAGACTGTCGCGCAGGCGTCGGTTGCGCGGGTGCCGAGATAGCCGGGATCGCAGGCATCCCGCACGGCGGAATCGACGCATTGATCGGTGAGGACGCCAGCGATGATCAGATATTTCACGCCGGGATTGCCGAGCACATAGTGGATGTGCGTCGAGACAAACACGGGGGAGGACGTTTTCGGGATCACGGTTTCATCGTCCGTAGGCGCGATTTCATCGAGCACCTCGGCATCGCGCGAGCCCTTGGGGCAGAACAGCCGCGAAATCTTGTGGTCGAGACTGAGATCGCACCCGTCCTGGGTCAGGCTCTGGATGATCGTGTACATCACCTCGACACCAGCGGTGCGCGCGTCCCGCTGCAGGCGTTGCATGTTGGGGATTGCGCGCTGTTGCATTTCGCGAAAGAAATAGCCGTACTTCGCCGCGGCCGCCGCGGGCGGAAGATGCGCGTGGGCGCCGCCGCGGGGTGCAAAGTATTTCTGGACGTCGATGAAGAGCAGCGCGCACTGTCGTTTCTGCAGAGGAACGTTACGGTTGAGGCCAAAGTCCTTCACGCGGGCGCTCCGGCGATTCGGGATGCAGCGGCGGGCAGCAGACGGGCGAGGCGTTGCGCCCAGGCGGCCTGGCCGGCAGCGTCCGCGATCAAATCTTGGCGGATCTCGATCTCGAGATAGTCGAGCCCGGCAGCCTCGGCATGCACCGGCACGCCGTAATCGGATTGGTCCGTGAGCCGGTAGGGTGCGTTCTCTGCGACGATGAGATCTGCCTCCGCACGGAGGAGCTGAAGCAGTGCGCGGGAGAGGCGCGGGTTGCGATCGTAGAGCACCGCACAATGCATTTCCCGGGTTTGACCGGCCATGATGGGGGTGAAGCTGTGCATGGCGACGTAGAATATGGGTTCGCCCAGGGTGCGACGGCTGGCGATGAGAGAGGCGATTGCGGCGTGATACGGATCGAAGATGGCCCGGCGGCGGCGCGCTTTCTCGGCGGCCGGGAGGGCGGTGTTGGCGGGCACCCTGGTTGCGTCGCTGACCTCGGGGAACGCGCTCGCGACCTCGGGCCGGCGGTTGCAGTCGATCACCAGGCGCGAGTAGCGCTGCAGCACCGCCGTGGCGCCGAGCGCGGTCGAAAGCTGGCGCGTGACAGCGGCGATCCCGATGTCCCATGCGATGTGGCGGATGCGCTCGGCAGGTGGCAGGCCGAGTGTGCCGAGAACGCGCGGAATGAGACGCCCGGCGTGATCGGCCGTGAAGAGGAATGCGCTCCGGCCATGCCGGCGGCGGAGAGAAACGGGGTGTGGCTCGTCAGGATCGAGCAGTGGCAGCGAGGTCATCGCGGGTTCAGTATACGGCGGCGTAGCGTGCGCAGATGTCGGCTGCCGAGAGATCGGCGAGGGCGGCGATCTCGGCGGATTTGAAGGCAAGATACGTGCGCATCGCGTTTTCGCTCCACCATCCCGCGGCGGTCCTGTCGGCCTCGAGCGCAGCGAGCGCCGCCTCGAGGCTGCGGGGCAGTGGGGCGGCGGGTGAGTCCGGAGCAGGAAGAACGAAGTTGCGGGTCAGTCCGTCGACGCCGGCCTGGATCAGCGCGCCGAGCGCGAGATAGGGACAGGAGGCGGCGTCAGCCACGCGGAATTCGAGATTGAACTGCTGCTCCGGAGGCTCTTCGGGCGTGGCGAAGACCGGGGCGACGCGAAGCGCAGCGCCACGGTCCCCGACGGCGAGATTGGCGGCGACGGGAGCCCACCGGCCGGGGGTCAGGCGCAGGTAGGAGGCGACAGAAGGGACCGAGAAAGCGGCGATCGCTGGCATGTGGTCGAGGATGCCGGCGAAAAAAGGCGCGATGCGCTGAGAGATGCCGTAGGGTTCCTGGGGGTCGTAAGTGACCGGCGTTTCGCCTTCCCAGAGGCTCATGTGGATGTGCGTGCCGTTGCCGATGCCACCGGGTTCGAGCATCGGGGCGAGGATGGCGCGGTGGCCGAGGCGGAAGGCGACCCCGCGCAGCAACTCGCGGGCGATGACCGCGCGGTCGGCGGCGCGCAGCGCGGGCTCGGCGGCGATCGACACCTCGAACTGGCGGGGGCCGTATTCTGGAAGAAAGCTGTCAGGACCGAGACCAGCGGCGCTGAGGGCACCGATCAGCGCCTCGCCGAACACGCCCTGACGGCGAAAGGCATCGAGCGCGTAGGTTGTGCCGGGCCGATCCTCGACGCCGGTATAGACGAATTCCTGCTCGAAGCTCGCGTGCAGACTGAGGCCGGAGGCGGCAAGCGCGGCGATGGCGCGCCTCAGGAAGTCGCGCGGACAGCATTCCCAGGGACTGCCGTCCGTGTTCTGGAGATCGCTGAGGTAGAAGCGTTCAGCGGTGCCGTCGTCGAAGGTTACGGCAGCATGGGCGGCCTGGTCGGGGCGTGCGACGAGGTCACCCATGCTACCGAGCGGCGCGGTCACGCTGGGGCCGAAACAGGACATCACGACGTTCGAGGGGGTCAGGCTGACACCGCGCTTGAGACGGGCGGACGTCTGGGCAAGCGGGAAGGCCTTGCCGCGGACGAGGCCGGCCCAGTCGCAGTAGCCGGCGAACACCAGGTCCTCGCGCTGCATCGAATGGCCTCCGTCCCGACTTCCGGCATCATCGGGGAGAACGCCGGGATTGGCGAGAGCGAGGGGATGGAAGGGGGGCAGAGAGCAGGAGTAGAAGGAAGCCGGCCAGCCTGGAGGCACGGTGATGCGCATTCTGGAACTCGATCGGCTTGCGGCAGAGGTTCCGGTGGGCGCGATGCTCGCGATTCCGCCAGACAATTCGGCAACCTGCGCCGCCTTTGCCCGGGCGCTGATCCGGCAAGGGGCGCGCGGGTTGAAACTGGTCGGCGTGCCGGTCTCGGGATACGCGACGGACCTCTTGATCGGCGCCGGATGCGTGGCGGAGGTGCAATCGAGCGCGGTTTCGCTCGAAGAGGCGGGGACGGCGCCCTGCTTCACGCGCGCGGTCAAGGCGGGGACGATCAGGATGCGGGATGCGACCTGCCCGGCCATGCACGCCATGCTGGAGGCCGCCGGCAAAGGGATCCCTTTCATGCCGATCCGCGGCATTCTGGGCAGCGATCTCATCGCGCATCGGCCCGACTGGAAAGTGATCGACAACCCGTTTCAGGCAGGCGATCCGATTTTGCTGGTCCCGGCGCTGCAGCCGGATTTTGCCGCCTTCCACGCAGTGGCAGCGGACCGGGAAGGCAACGTCTGGGTCGGACGGCACCATGAGCTTGCGACAATGGCGCACGCGGCGAGGCGGACACTGGTCACGGTCGAGCGCATCGTCGAGAAGAGCCTGGTCGATGACGATCGGATGGCGGCTGGGGTGATCAGCGGCGTCTATATCGAAGCAGTGGCGCTCGCGGAGCGGGGCGCTTGGCCGGGCGGACTGCTCGACGAATACGCCGACGATTTCGAGCATCTCCTGGAGTACGCACGGCTCGCGCGGAGTGAAGAGGGATTCCGGAGCTACCTGGCGCGGTACGTGGTGCGCGCACCGGCGGTCGCTGCGGAATGAGCGATGTCCTGCCGGAGGAACGGCTGATCGGCGCGATCGCTGGGCTCATTCTCGATCCGGCGAAGAGACGTGCGCGCCATGTAGCGATCGGTGCGGCGAGTCCGATCCCCGCAGCCGCCTCCTATCTGGCTCGGGAGGTCACCGGGAGGATGCGCGTCTCGGTGCTGAACGAGCGCCGCGGCAACCGGTTCACGAACGGGACCGGGGAGCTGTTCGATCTGACTGCGGAAGGGCGGATCGATCTCTTCTTTTTGGGCGGCGGCGAAATCGACGGGACGGGGAACATCAACCTGATCGGGCTCGGTGAGTGGCCGGGTCGGGCGGTCCGGTTTCCGGGCAGCTTCGGCTCGGCCTTCATGTACATGATGGTGCCGCGTACGATTCTTTATCGGTTCGAGCATTCGCGGCGGGTGCTGGTGCCGAAGGTCGCCTATATCTCCGCCGCGGGGACATCGCCTGCGGGCACCTTTCGACTCGGTCATGCGGAGGCGCTGGTGACCGGGAAAGCGATCTTTTCATTTTCTCCGGAGCGGGCGCGGTTCACGCTGGTTTCGGCGCATCCTGGCGAAACTGCGGCCAGCGTGCGGGCGGCGACGGGCTTCGATTACGACACCGCCAGGCCGCTGGTGGAGACGGCCGATCCGGCGGCAGAATGGCTTGCCCTGCTGCGCGGGCCGGTTGCAGCGGCGATGGCGCCAACTTACCCAAGCTTCGCCGAACGCCTCTGGCCGGCAACGGTTGCGAGGAGTGCCTGATGGAGGGGCCCGGGGTTCAGGGGGTGGCGGCGCCTGGCGCGGCGCTTTCCGGGCTCAAGGTGATTGACCTTTCGCGTGTACTGGGCGGGCCATTCTGCACCATGATCCTCGCTGACCATGGCGCCGACGTGATCAAATTCGAGCCGCCCCAGGGCGATGACACGCGCGACTGGGGCCCGCCGTTCACTGAGGAGGGTGGCGAGCGTACCGCGAGCTATTTCATCGGCATCAATCGCAACAAGCGTTCGGTTGCGCTCGATCTCCGCAAGCCGGAAGCACGGGCTGTGCTGCTGGCGCTGCTTGCAGGGGCGGATGTGCTGGTTGAGAACTTCAAGCCGGGTACCATGGAACGCTGGGGTCTCGGCTACGCGGCCGATCTTGTACCGCGCTTTCCGCGCCTGATCCATTGCCGCATATCGGGCTTCGGAGCGAGTGGGCCGTTGGGCGGGCTGCCGGGCTACGATGCGATCATCCAGGCGATGACTGGGCTGATGAGCGTGAACGGGGATCCGACGACGGGACCGCTTCGGCTTGGCACGCCGGTGGTCGATCTTGCGACGGGGCTTTTTTCGGCGGTTGGCATCCTGATGGCGCTGATCGAGCGCGCACGGTCCGGGTTAGGGCAATTTCTGGACATGGCGCTTTATGATTGCGGCATGGCGCTGTTGCATCCGCAGGCTGCGAATTTCTTTATGAGCGGGAAACGGCCGGTCCCACTCGGCAATGCGCACCCCAATATTGCACCCTACGACAAGTTCCGCACGCGCACCTGCGAGATTTTCGTTGCCATCGGCAACGATGCGCAGTTTGCGAGATTGGTTCGCGAGATCGGTCGGCCCGAGCTTGCCGCGGATCAGCGCTTTCAGGGCAACGCGACGCGGGTTGCGAACCGGGCAGCGCTGGCCGCCGAGCTTGCGGCGACGTTGGTTGAACAGGATGGATACGCGCTCGCCGAGCGGCTGATTCGGGCTGGGCTGCCGGTCGGCCCCGTGCTCGGCGTGGATGAAGCGACCACGGCGCCGCACAGTGCAGAGCGCGGCATGGTGACGCGGCTCGGCACATACGTGGGGCTCGGCACGCCGATCAAGTTTTCCCGCACGCCGGGTGGCACGCATCGGCCGCCGCCGCGCTTCGGGGAGCATACGACCGAGGTACTCGCGGAGCACGGTTTCGAGGCGGCCGAAATCGCTGCATTGCGCGCTGAGGGTGCGGTGCCAGAGGCGCGGCGGAAGTAGCAGCGACGCCTGCGCACGCAGCGGAGCGGGCATTCTGGCCGCGATTCAGTCGCGTCCGGGCTCGACGGCCTCCCGCAGAGAGTGTGCCGACCCTGGTGCTCGGCGCTCCGACGCGGGGATGCGCAGTCCGCGTACGAACCACAAGGTCCCGCGAAGGCAGTTCGAAGGATCTGCACCCAATGCGCCATCCTGCCAATGGTAGCGCACAGACGTAGGGAGCCTGTGATGGCAACCGTCGTGAGCCTTGGTGTTCAAAGCGTCGACGTTCTCTGTCGTCCGGTGCGGCGCATTCCCGACGGACGGAATGTCGACCTGATCGATGAGATCCAGATATCGGTAGCTGGTGCTGGCATCGGTCTGGCCAAGCTCGGTGCGCAGGTGGCTGCCATGGGTGCGATCGGCAATGACCGACTGGGCGCGTTCCTGGTCCAGACGATGGATGGTTATGGCATTGATACAAGTTGCCTGCGACGCAAGGATGGCGTGCAGACGAGTGCGACGATCCTGCCCGTCCGGCTCAACGGCGATCGTCCGGCGCTGCACGTTCGGGGTGCCAACAACGCGCTCGGTTGGGACGATATCGACCTTGACGTGATTGCCGGCGCGAAGTTTCTTCATCTCGGTGGCACATATTTGATGGAGAATTTCGACGGCGAGCCGTCGCGGCGCGCTCTCGAGTTCGCGAAGAGCCACGACATCACGACGACTCTCGACCTGATTGCCCTCGAGCGGCCCGACCTTCTTGCGATCATCGAGCCGTGCTTGCCTTATGTCGACTATTTCATGCCCGGGCTCGATGAAGCGCGGATGATCTCTGGCCTCTACGACCGGGGGGACGTGATCCGCTTTTTCCTCGACAGGGGTGTCGGACATACGGTCTTCAAAATGGGTGCCGAGGGCAGCAGCGTCGCCGGCCATGACGGTGAGGTGCGGGTTCCCGCGTTCGAGGTTCCGGTTGTCGATTCAACCGGCTGTGGAGACGCCTATTGTGCGGGATTTATCGTCGGATTGTCGCTCGGTTGGGATTTGCAGGAGGCCGCGCGGCTCGGCTCGGCGGCGGCGGGTTTGGTGATCACGGGTCTCGGCTCGGATGCCGGAATCGTTGACCTCGAACAGGCCATCGGGTTCATGCGGACGGCGAAGGTGCGGCCATTCGCGACGGCTTTGGTATGAGAGAAACCTGGGTCCCTGCTGTGCATCGATGACGGGACGATGTCGCGTCGCGACCGGCGCTTCGCCGCGCCGGGCCGGCGAATTCTGGCGGGTCTGATCGTCTCGTTGTCCTTCGTTGCGGCAAATGCGACCGTCCGCCGTCCGGACCTGACCGAGCCACCATCCTTCGTGCTGACATGTTTTGTCGTACGCGTGACGCACGGGCGAAAGCATCGGATCCTAAGTTCTCAGCTGCTCCGCAAGCAGTCCGAGCGGAGCAACCGCAAGATGAGAGGAGCGTGCGATGCCTGGTGAGCGCCAAATGGTCCCTGAGGCGGAGCGGAGCAGCAGGAGTTTTTCCTCGACCGGGCACGACAGTCGGAGCATCCCATCGATCGTGCGCGCGCGCTTCTCGCGGGCGGAATACGGCGAGCAATCGTCCCTGTTCGCAGCGTTCCTGTCGGCGCACCTGAACAAGGAAACCCGTGGATTCCGCGCGCCATTCACGGATTTGGCTGTGCCGGGCTCTCCGCCGTCGAGCACGCCAGAACTTGCCGCGGAACACAAGATAGAATATCTGACGCTGTGGCGGCGAAACGAGCGGGCAAGACCGAGGCCGCCCATTCCGTTGAAGCTTCGGCCGGCCGAGTGGGTCTGGGGCCCGCCGTACGACGCTGCATGATCAAGTGGTGGTATTTCGCGCGCCCATGACGGAACGCTGATCACCGCACTTTTTGCGAATCTGCCGGCCATAGTGCAATATCACCCTGACCGGAATCGCCAGATGGCAGTCAGGGTGATGAAATCGCTCGAGGAAAATCGAGTAGGGGAGTCCTCGCGACCTCACCCTCTCACACCACCGGACGTGCTCATCGTATCTGGCGGTTTGCGGCTGGCGTGCTCTCGCCCGGTACGACTGCGCAAGCGGTCGGGCGATCGCCCGACCGGTGATCGCGATATGCCGGCGCTGCGTTCCTGTTCACTACGGATGGCGCTCGGTCGGTATGCGAACCGAGCAGCGATCAGGATCCTGCGAGGGCGCTCAGCCTCAGGGCCTTCGCGTGGCGCGTGGGGGTTGTCGCTCTGCAGCCTGACGCGTAAAGCCGTAGCGGACGAGGAGGGTCGATGGCAGCAACGGCGGAGGCAGCGGAGAAGGAGCGCGCGGCGCAATCGCCGCGGCACGATCGGCGCCTTGCGAATGCGATTCGGGCGCTGACAATCGACGCAGTCGAGGCGGCGAAGTCTGGGCACCCGGGCCTGCCACTTGGCATGGCCGATGCGGCGACGGCGCTGTGGACGCGGTTCCTCAAGTTCGATGCGGCAGATGCAAGATGGCCCGACCGCGACCGCTTCGTGCTCTCAGCGGGGCACGGCTCGATGCTGCTTTATGCGCTCTTGCACCTGACCGGCTTTGCCGGGATGGAGACCGAGGTGCTTCGGCGTTTCCGACAACTCGATTCGGCCGCGGCTGGACATCCGGAGACGGAGCTGCATCCGGCGATTGAGACGACGACCGGGCCGCTCGGGCAGGGGCTCGGCGCTGCAGTCGGGATGGCGCTTGCCGAGCGCCTGATGGCGGCGCGATTCGGCAGAAGCCTGGTCGATCACCGCACCTACGTGATCGCGTCCGATGGCGACCTGATGGAGGGCATCAGCCACGAGGCGGCAGCGCTCGCCGGCCACCTCGGGCTCGAACGGTTGACGGTGCTCTACGACGACAATGGGATCTCGATCGACGGGCCAACCCGTCTCGCGTACTCGGACGATGCCGCGAAGCGGTTTGCGGCGCTCGGATGGTCGGTGAAGCGGGTGGATGGGCATGATGCGGCGGCGGTCGCCGCCGCTCTTTCCTCCGCCGGGCGGTCGCGGCGGCCCAACCTGATCATTTGCCGCACCGTGATCGGCTTCGGTGCGCCGCACAAGGCGGGCACCGCGGCGGTTCATGGCGCGCCACTTGGCGCGGAGGAAGCGGCGGCGGCGAAAGCCGCGTTGGGATGGAACGCGCCCCCGTTCAGCGTGCCCGAGGAAATCGCGGCGGAGTGGCGACGAGCCGGCGCGCGTGGTGCTGCAGCAAGAAGAGCGTGGTTGCGGAGATTGGCGCATCACCCGATGAAGAGCGAGTTCGAACGGGTGATGGCAGGAAGGCTGCCGGAGGGCCTGCCTGCCGCATTCGACGCGCTGAAGGCGGAGTTCTTCGCCGCGCGGCCGAAGCTCGCCACACGGCAAGCGAGCCAGAAGGTGCTGGAACGGGTGGCGCCTTTGGTTCCGGAGCTGATCGGCGGGTCGGCCGATCTGACCGGCTCGAACCTCACGCACATCGACGGAATGACGGAAGTCGCGGCAGGAAGCTACGGCGGGCGATACATCCATTTCGGCGTGCGCGAGCACGGCATGGCCGCGGCGATGAACGGAATGGCGCGGCACGGCGGGATCATTCCATACGGCGGCACGTTCCTCGCCTTCAGCGACTACCTGCGCCCGGCGCTCAGGATCGCCGCTCTGATGCGGGCCCGTGTGATCCATGTTCTGACGCACGATTCGATCGGGCTCGGAGAGGATGGGCCAACACACCAGCCGGTCGAGCACCTGGCGAGCCTGCGCGCGATGCCCAACCTTCACGTATTCAGGCCGGCGGACGCGGTAGAGACGGCGGAATGCTGGGAACTGGCGCTGAAGCGCTCGGCAGGCCCGAGCGCGCTCGTGCTGACGCGCCAGGGAC
>JBOHMN010000128.1:0-2994 GCA_050730175.1 Acetobacteraceae bacterium
CGGCTGATCGTAGAAGCGAGCGGCATTGCCGATCCTGCGAAAATCGCCGAGTTCGCCGAGACGGACCCTCACTTCACGTTGGAAACCGTTGCGGTCTTGGTCGATGCCATGTCGTTTCCTACTCAGAGACGCGATCCCCGCATCGCAGATCTCGTGCGACGCCAGTTGGCGGCGGCCGACGTCATCGTACTGAACAAGGTGGATCTGATCGGGGAAGGCGAAGCACGGAACTTGGCACGCTGGTTCAGCAGCCACTTCCCGCACCGGGCGGTGGTCCCTGTTCGGCACGCCGAGGTGCCATTCGCGGCCTTGTTTGACGATGATGCACCTCTTCGGCCGACCTTGCGGGCAACCATCGCGGATGTGGCTCCGGTCACCGATGCTGCTTTCGAAAGCTTCGTTTTCGAAGCGGACCAGCCCTTCGATCGCGCGCGTCTCGCCTCGGCGATCGGTCGGTTGCCGCCGACGATCCTGCGCGGCAAAGGCTTGGTCTGGGTCACCGAAGATGAGATCTGCCTTCGCGTATTCCAGATGGCCGGGCCACGCTGGAGCCTCCGGTCAGCACCCGACACCCTCAAGGATCATTCGCGAAGCCAACTCGTCCTGATTGGGTTGCGTGGCGGCCTGAAACAGGGTGAGTTGCATCGTTTGTTCAGCGCGGCTCTCGCTCCGCAACAGGCGGAGCCGGTTCTCCGGTGAGGGCGACCGCGCAGAAGCCGGATTGAACGACGCCGCCGGTAGTTGCGGATGATAGGGATGATGCTGTCGATGCACTCGCGGTGACGGCGCGCTTGTGGTCGTCATTGGCGAGGCAGCCATGGTGGGGTTCTCGGCCCCGGCGTGCAGAAAGTGACGGACAGCTCGAGAAAATCCCCAACTGGGTGAGCGCGCACCGGATCGGCACCTCAGTCCGCTTGCCACCCTTGCCGGAGCGGACGGTGATTACCCGCTCGGCGAGACTCACATCCTCGACGTGAGGCTGCACCAATTCGGAAGTGCGCACCCCCGTTTCGAGCAGGGTCTGCAGCATCGACCTGCTCGCGCTGGAGTATAGACCGGATTGCCGCGCGACAATGATCCCTGCAAACCTCATGCTTTCCGAGAGGGGCACGTTCGCCCGATGGAAGTGGTGTGAGCCGAGAGGTTCACGCACCGTTCTGAGAGAGGCCGGCTGCGAAACTCCCTCGACCTACTGGCCCGCAAGCTCACTACGGCGTCAGAAGACCGCCGTTTACCTCCAGTATCTGCCCGGTGACATAGCCGCTCAGCTGTTCCGAACAGAGAAAGAGAAACGTCCCGACACATTCCTCCGCGGTGCCGATTCGGCCCATCGGAATCATCTTTCTCACCGCCTGCTGCGCCTCCGGCGGCGTAGTCCGGTCCTGCATCGGCGTCGCGATCACGCCGGGAGACACCGCGTTCACCCGAATCCCCTCCGACGCCACCTCCTTGGCCAGCGCTCGCGTGAAGGTTGCAACGAATGCCTTGCTCGCGGCATAGAGGGAGGAGCCGCCGCCGCCGCCGGTCCTCGCCGCAACCGAACTCAGATTGATGATCACACCCCCACCTCCTTGTGTCCGGAACTGCTGCACTGCGGCTCGGCAACCCGCGAAGACGGGCCGAATGTTGATCGCGACCTGCTGCTCGAACATCTCATTGGACGTCTCGGCAACCGGATGGCGCTCAATCAAATCTCCCGCATTGTTGATTATGATCGATAAATGCCCGAAATGACGGACGGTCTCTCGAACCAGTCGTTCCGGCGTTCCTGGCTCTCGGATGTCGCCCTGCAGGACGAACGCTTTGCCGCCTACTGCTGCGATATCGTGCGCGACCGCCGCTGCCGCTGCGGCGCTTTGGTAGTAATGGACGCCGACATGGAGCCCGGCCGCCGCGAGGCCGCGCGCCGCGGCCGCGCCGATACCCCGACTCGCGCCGGTAATCAGGCAAACCTTGCCCTGTAAATCCGCGACCTTCATCAAAACCCCCATCCTCGCCACCTGCCGGAAAATTGCACAATCGGCGACGCCATACCCTTCGTACCGCTATGCTCCCGTCAGAAAGGGCAGCGCCACCTGCAGGAATTCATCAGGCTCCTCGAGTTGCGGCGTATGACCGGAATGCTCGAGCACGATGATCCGAGATTCCGGAATCCGATCCCGCATCGCCGCCCCGTGCTCCGGGGTGCGTACGCGATCATGCCGCCCCTGCACGATCATCGTCGGCACATTGATCATGTGCAGTTGCTCGAACGTGCAGGACTTTGCGTTCGACCGCGCCGCCTCAACCGCCGCCGGCTGCAACGCGCTCAACGCAATCCGCTCAAACCGCTCCATCTCCTCTTGCGGCGGGGGTCGATGAAAGAACCCTGAGACCACCGACGTGGCGGTGGTTCGGTTCCACGCGGCCTCGGCGAGTGAGTCGGCCTTCGCGAGTGCCGCTTCCGGATCCGCCGTGAAGGCGCCCGTGGCGACCAGCAGCAGCCGCACCAGCCGCTCGGGATGGCGGAGCGCGAAATGCTGGGCCACCACCCCGCCCATCGATCCGCCCGCGAGCACGACGCCGCGGATTCCGCGGCCATCGAGCAGACGCGCCAGTCCATCGGCATAGGCTTCCATGGTAAAGGGGCCGCTGAGCTCCGCCGAACCGGCGAAGCCTGGGAGGTCCGGTGCCAGTCCGGCTATGCCGGCCCCCGCGAGCCGGCTGAGCGTCGGCTCCCAGTAGGCACCGGACTGGCAGAACCCGTGTACGCAAAGCACCGGGTACCCCCCACCGAGCCGTTCGGCGCGATGCATCGTCTAGGAATTCCTCTTCAGCTCTTGCGCCTTCTTGGCCGAAGCCTCCAGCGCGGCATGCGGTGTCGTCTGGCGCAACAAGGCCTCCTGGATCCGCTGCTGCGTGAAGCGGTCCCACTCGGCGTACCATGTCGCCGTGATGTTCTCACGCGCCCGCGCCGAGGCGTACTGCTGGCTCCGCAGGGCCAAATCGTAGCCC
>JBOHMN010000129.1:0-2846 GCA_050730175.1 Acetobacteraceae bacterium
GTGCTCGACCGCATGGGGGTCCACAACGTCCAGCAGTTGCTCGACGTGCCGCGCCTGAAGTTCCGCTATCTGACCGGCGTCGGCGACCGCATCCGCAAGGAGATCCGTGAACGCGCCAAGCGTTTGGTACAACTCCGCCCCGATCTTGTCCCCGGCGGCGCCACCAAGGACGGCCAGGGCATCGCCAGCCTCGACCGGCTCGCCGAACAGCTCCTGCCCCGCCGCCCGGCCGGCGACGAGCGGCCGGAGGATCGGATCCTCGGCGGCTATCTCGGCCTCGAGCCGGCCGACGGTGCGCCCGCCTGGCCGAACGCCGGCGATGTGGCACGCGCCGCCGGGGTGCTGAACACCTCGCCGCGATCCCTGGGCAGCTGGCTCGCCCCGAGCGGCAATCGCCCGCCCGGTGGTGTGATCGTTGCCGCGGCCCGGGCCTGGCTTGCCGGGCACGAGGCGGCAGGGGCGCCGGCGGTCGCCGCCGCACCGGCAGCGTTTCAGGGCAACGGCACCACCGCCCGAGCCGGAGCGCCGCCCGGAGCCTGAGCGCGCCGCGGAGCTGCTCAGGACGTGCTGCTGGACGGATTTGATTCCTGGCACTGGTGGCCGTGAGCGGCGCTGCGATCTGCCGGTGGTGCCCGGCCGGCCGTGGTGTACCGAGCACCTCGCGACCCGAGCGCAGGCGGGCCGGCTGACCGGGCGCGGCGTGCTGGCGGGCGGCCTGGTGCGGTAGAGGGGCCGTGGGGCCCGCTGGGGCGGTCTGACGCGCCCGGGGCTATTCCGCGGCCCGCCCGGAGGGGCAGAGGCCACCAGGCGGGCACGGCCGGGCGATTTTCGCGGCCTTGGAGGGCGCCAAGCCGGGCGATTCCCGACCGGCAAGGGGGCCAGACTCGGCTACGGGATTGATACATCTGGCCCGGCGGCCAGGCGAAAGGCCCCGCCTGCCAAAATCGGTGAGGCCTCCATCGACGATCGGCCTGCGATGGTTCCAGAACGCACTTTGGGGGAAGTCGCGCAGGTCGGCTTACCTCTGTCGAGTGCGTCGAACCCGTCTGCCAGCGTGTCTTCAACCGCCGCTTCCGGGGAGCTGAGCAAGAGTGTCGTTAATTTCTCCCAATGTGAAGATTTCCAACGCAGCAGACGAGACCGCGCTGCCTTTCAGCCATGATCTAACTTCCTCCGCTTCAGCAGGTCCGGCGACGATCAGCCAAATTTCCAACCGATTTAGAAAGGCCTCTGTCGACGCTGCGGCCTTTTCATCTGTGAAGCCCTCCCTCAGGCGGGTCGGGATCGACCTTACGCGCGCATCAAGTAATTCCATGAGCTTGGTCAAGCGCCAGACGATTGGATGTCCTCCGAGGGCACCGAAATTGCCTAGGAAGACGTAACTCAGCCCATCGAACTTGAGCAATAAATTAAACCCAAACGTCCTTATTAGCTGGAAAATCGCCCGCTCGACAGGCGCATCTCGCACGTCCACGAATGTAGCGTTCTTAATCAGCATGAAGAGCTCAACCTGCTGACTGGCATTGGGTGCAGGCGCAGCTTGTGACGTCTCTCTTATCGCTTGATCGACTGCCTGAATTGCGTACCGCCCGAAATTGGCTTGATTGTATTTGATGGTGTCAAGGCCAGCCACATTAAAAGGAAGGCTTTCGTCGTCGCGTTGAAATGGGATGACATACTTGTTGTGCCCAAGCATGAGCCCATACTCAATGTTCACATTGGCATTCGCCCCTGCCTTGTCGTTGTTGGCCAATACAATGCAAAATTGGGCCACAATAATTTTCGAACAAATCTTGGTGCAAAACGCGAACTTGCCGGGGTCGATCCGTCCACCAGCCTCAACGGCTTCTATGCCACGCTCCCGCAATACAGTCTTGAGAATGTCCCGCTCAAGGGCGCTGCTCGAAAAGCCGTAGGCGATAAAACAGCTTCGGGTTGAGGAAAAGACATAATCGCAAGCCGGTAGACCGATCACGCATCGTTCGTTTTTGCGTATGCGGATGTCAACCATTTTCCCCGCCGCTTGGAAAGTCGTGAAGCGTCGGTACACGCGTGCAGACGAGCAAGCAGGATTGTCCCGTGGTTAGATCGCCATCGTGTCGGCTAAGACTTGAGCCCTCGGTCTCGTATAATTGACCCTCAAGATTGGTCGGAAATGCGCTCACGCGGTGAGCCTCGAAATTGTCATGTGGCTGACGTTGTAGCTGCGGGCAATCTCCAACAACATCTCGCCCTTGTCCCGGCGCTTGATCGCCTCGGCTTGCTGGTGGGGCGTGAGCTTCGGCGGGCGGCTCATCTTCACGCCACGCGCCGCCCGCGCAGCGACGTGACCTCGGCGGCCGGTCGGGCGAGGAACGCCGCCCAATCCGCCATCAGCGCCTTGCGCTTCTCGAACAGATCGCCGCGACGGTAGGCCGCCTCGACCTTGTCGCCCACGACATGGGCGAGGGCCTGCTCGACGACGTGATTGGGATGATTGGTTGTCTCGGCCGCCCAATCGCGGAAGGTGGAGCGGAAACCGTGCGCCGTGAGATCGCCGCGGCCCATGCGCCGCAGGACGGCGGTGAGCGTCATGTCGGAGAGCGGCACGCCGGGCTTCTGACCGAGGAACACGAGCCCGCTGCCGTCCTTGAGCGCGGCCATGGCGTGCAGGATCGCCAGGGCCGGCGGCGAGAGCGGAACGCGATGCACCCGCCCGCCCTTCATCCGGCTGGCCGGAATGGTCCAGGTGCCGCGCTCGAGATCCGCCTCCGCCCAGGTGGCGCCGCGGACCTCGCCCGAGCGGGCGGCCGTCAGGATGGCGAATTCAAGAGCACGGGCGCCGAAGCTGTTGCGCTCGCGCAAGG
>JBOHMN010000130.1:0-2999 GCA_050730175.1 Acetobacteraceae bacterium
ACATCACCCACCCGCTCGCGGTGGCGGACATCCTGGCAAGCTATCGGCTCGATACCGCAAGCATCGCCACCGCGCTTCTGCACGACGTGGTGGAGGACACCTCGGTCAAGCTCGCGGAGATCGAGCAGTGCTTCGGAGCCGAAATCGCTTCGCTGGTCGATGGCGTGACCAAGCTCTCCCGCCTCGATCTTTCTTCTCCCCAGACGCGCGAGGCTGAGAACTTCCGCAAGCTCGTCCTCGCGCTCAGCAAAGACATCCGCGTCCTGCTGGTGAAGCTTGCCGACCGGTTGCACAACATGCGCACGCTCGGTTTCGTGCAGGATGCGGAGCGTCGCGCGCGCATCGCCCGCGACACGATGGATATCTACGCGCCTTTGGCCGAGCGGATCGGCATGGACGCAATGAAAAACGAGCTGCAGACGCTGGCATTCCGGGAACTGCAGCCCGAGGCGTACCAGAGCGTGCAGGCGCGCCTCAACCTGCTGCGCGGCCAGGGCGAGGACGTGATTGAGGAAGTACGTGCCGAGCTCACGCATATCTGCACCGAGGCGGGAATCGAGGTGCTCGAGGTCACGGGGCGGGAAAAATCCCCGTTCTCGATCTGGGAGAAGATGCGCAAACGCAACATCGAGCTCGACAAGCTCTCGGACATCATGGCGTTCCGCATCGTCGTCGCGACCCGCGAACAGTGCTACGGCGCGCTCGGCGCGGTGCACGCTGCCTATCCCGTGATCGCCGAGCGCTTCAAGGATTATATCTCGACCCCGAAGGCAAATGGCTATCAGAGCCTGCACACCGGCGTGACATTGCGCAACCCGCGCAACCAGAAAATCGAGGTGCAGATTCGTACCCGTGCCATGCACGAGGTGGCGGAGGCTGGGGTAGCGGCGCACTGGCTCTACAAAGAGGGGCGGGTGCCGGCCGAAGATCTCGAGCGCTTCCGCTGGGTCCAGGATCTGCTCGAGATCCTTGAGAATTCCAGCGCACCCGACGAATTTCTCGAGAATACGAAACTCGAGCTCTACGAGGATCAGGTCTTCTGCTTCACCCCCAAGGGCAAGCTGATCCAGTTGCCGCGCGGCGCAACCCCGGTCGATTTCGCCTATGCGGTGCACAGCCAGGTCGGGGATTCCTGCGTCGGCGCCAAGGTCAACGGACAGCTCAAGCCGCTCCGCCACCAGTTGCAGAACGGCGACCAGGTCGAAATCATGACAGCGCGCGGCGGCACGCCGTCGCCGCAGTGGGAGCGCTTCGTCGTCACCGGCAAGGCACGGGCGCGCATCCGCCGCTTCGTCCACCAGCAGCAGCGGCAGAAATATCTCGACGACGGCCGCACCGCCCTCGCCAAGGCATTCCGCCAGGACGGACTCGACGGCGCCGAGAAAGTGCTGGAAGGCACGTTGAAGACGCTGAAGCTTGCCGGACTCGACGAACTCTACATCGCGGTCGGCAACGGCAATGTCGGTCCCCGCGACGTCGTGCACGCGGCCTATCCTGAGCTTCGGCCGAATGCACGCGCACCCCGCCTTCTGCCGGAGCTGCCGGGCCGGGCCGGCGGAAAGCCGCGCAGCGCCGAGGCAGAAATGCCGATCCGCGGCCTGATCAGCGGCATGGTGGTGCACTACGCCGGCTGCTGCCATCCGCTGCCGGGAGACCCGATCGTCGGCATCATCACCACCGGCAAGGGCGTCACGATCCATATGCGCGGCTGCCAGACCCTTGAGACGTTCGCCGCGACCCCCGAGCGTTTCATCGAGGTGGAGTGGGACAACGAGGTCCTGGGCAAGGGGAAAACGGACACCCAGGGCATCGGGCGAATCAACGTGATTGCCGCCAACGATCCGGGCATGCTCGCGACCCTCACGAACACCATCGCCAAGCACGAGGGAGCCGTCGCAAACCTCAAAATCGTCAATCGACAGCAAGAGTTTTCCGAGATCCTCGTGGATGTCGAGGTACGCGACCTCGGCCATCTCTCGAACGTGATCGCGGGCCTCAGGGCCGCCCCGGGCGTGACCGAGGTGGACCGCGGGCGCAACTGAGGCAGCCGCTTGATCCTCGGCATCGGCTCCGACATCTGCGACATCCGCCGCATCGAGAAGATGCTTGAGCGCTACGGAGAACGCTTCCTCGGACGTGTCTTCACCGCTACCGAGCGAGCACGCGCGGAACGGCGCAGCCCCGCTCAGCGTGCACCGACCTACGCGCGCCGCTTCGCGGCCAAGGAGGCGGCCGCAAAGGCTCTCGGCACCGGCTTCCGGCGCGGCGTCTTCATGTCCGACCTCGGGGTGGTCAACCGCGCAGGCGGACAGCCGACCCTCGCCATGACCGGCGGGGCAACCGCAAGACTGGCCGAGATCACCCCCGCCGGCATGCGCGCCGAGATCGCCCTCTCGCTCACCGACGATTATCCTTATGCGTTTGCGATCGTGGTGATTTCCGCAGTTCCTGAGGCTCCGCTCGCTTGACAGGCAAGGGCCGGATGGGCTTCATCCCGCTCGATCTCGGGTTTGGGACACCGGCAGGCGATGGCCTCCTCGAAGGCGACAAGCAAGAGCAGGCCCGGGGGTTTGCTCGACAATGTGAAAACACTTGTCTATGCCGCCCTGATCGCGATCGGCATCCGGACCTTCTTTCTCGAACCCTTCAATATCCCGTCCGGCAGCATGATCCCGACACTTCTGGTCGGCGATTACCTGTTCGTCGAGAAATACAGCTACGGCTATTCGCGCTATTCTTTCCCGTTCTCCCCGAACCTGTTCGAAGGAAGGATCTTCGGCTCGCTGCCCCGGCGCGGCGATGTTGCCGTGTTTGCGCTGCCGCGCGACCCGTCGATCGACTACATCAAGCGCATCATCGGGCTGCCGGGCGATACGATCCAGGTCATCCACAGCCGGCTGTTCATCAACGGCAAAGAGGTGCCGAGGAAGCGCGATGGTACTTACGCGTTTACCGGACAAGGTGGGCCGCCGATCGTCATGCGGCGCTATATCGAGACC
>JBOHMN010000131.1:0-1954 GCA_050730175.1 Acetobacteraceae bacterium
CGGCAGCCGCTGCGAGAATCCCGGCGGCTTCCTCGGGATTTTCCACGCGCTCAATGGTGACGGTGCGACGGAGTTCGGGCGCGATGTCGCACGGAACGGCGTGCACCTCGGCGGCGGAGACGGTGGTGGCCTGAGGATACGGAGCTTCGTTGCGCGCCCGGAGATCCGGCCGAGGCTGATTAAGGAAAGCTGCCGCGAGGTCACTTTGCTGAGTCGCGGTAAGGGTCGCGGAGAGAACGATGGTGCTCCCGCCGAGGGCAGCGTGAAAGGTGAGGAGCCGGCGGAGTTCCTCGAACATGTACGAGTCATAGGCGTGCGCCTCGTCGATGATCAGAACGCGGCGCGATAATCCGAATAGCCGGAGCGGTGCGTGCCGGGTCGGGAGGACCGCAAGGAGCGCCTGGTCGACGGTACCGATGCCGATTTCGGCGAGGAAGGCTTTGCGGCGATCGTCGGCGATCCACGCGGCACATTGGGCGCCGGCCGGCTGATCGGCAGGCTCGCGCGGGAGGGATGCGGGTTCAGAGGCTGCATCCAGGATGCTTTCGGTGAAGCGGGCGTTGAGGACGCGCCTTCCGTGCGCCAGGACGAGGGATGCCCTCTCGTCGCCTGCGAAGAGACGAGCGTAGGCGCCCGCGAGGCGGTCGTACATCGCGTTTGCGGTCGCCATCGTCGGCAGCGCAAAGAAAAGGCCGTCGGCGCGACCCGTGGCCATCAGGCGATGGGCAAGTGCGATGGCCGCCTCGGTCTTGCCTGATCCGGTTGCGTCCTCGATGAGGAAGAGAGCCGGCCCCTCCGGGATGGGCGTGGTTTGCGCCCACTCCTGGACCGGCCGCGGCCTGGAGATTTCCGGGAAAATGCCCTGGATGCCTGATGGCGGCACAACCGGTGCCGAACCGACGCCCGATGCGTGTACGGCGCGCTCGGCCCGGGGCAATGCAACGTCACGCCAATAGCGCACGAGGTCGGCATGGTCCGCCGCGACGACCGGCGGGAACCAACTGTGCGCCGATCCGATCCAGTCCGCCGCCACGGCAAGCCCGGCGAGAAACCAGGCGAGCCGGGTTCGTTGGGACTTCTCGAGCACTGGCAGAGGCGGCGGCTCGATAGCAAGAAGCGCCTCGGCAATGAAGTCGCCGGCGGCGGCGATACAGGTCGGGCAGGCGACTTTGCGAGGCAGGCCGATATGATCTTGCTCGCGCGGGGGGCGGCCGTGATGGCCGGCGATAGCGCGCAGCAAAGGAGCGCGGCTGGCCATCGTCGGCCAGGCGGCGAAAAGCCGGTCGAGGTGCACCGCGAGGGATCCGCAGAGCAGGGAGAAGCCGGCGTCGTCATGCGGGTAGCCGGGCGGTGGCTGCACGTATGGTCCCAATGCTTCAGGCCAAAGGCCCTCGACCTTGGCCTGGAAGGTACGGGTGAACTTGCCGATGTCGTGCAGGGCAAGCAGACCGGCGATAGCCGTCGGCGGAACCGCCGCAGGCGCGGGGAAGCTTTCCAGCAGGACGCTCCCGACGGCGGCAACGTCTAAACTGTGATGCGCGACGCTATGCATCGGCGCTTGGTCGCCAGGTTGGGCCGATTTGGCCCAAAACTCTAGAAATTGTTGCAGGTTCCGGTTTCCTCAAGCGTGCCGGTTCAGATCGTGGAGCGGGGCGGCAGGCGGCGCTGGACGGTACCGGCGTGCCCGAATGGGTGGTCGAGTTGCTGTTGGTCCAGCACGGGTGCCTCCGCTGGTTGATAGAGTCGATATGCATATACCGACTGTGGTCAAGGTCCGGGTCAAGGCGAATTTCGCGGGGCTCGCGGAAACGCCTGAAGTGGTCAGGAAAAGCTGCCAGCCGTCCATCGGCTTTGCTCAGGCGAGGAGGATGCGGGCGGCGATCGCGACGAGCGTCAGCGCGAAGACCCAGAAGACGGCCGAGTAGAGGAAAAGAAGCACTGAAAAATCGTATTC
>JBOHMN010000132.1:0-3904 GCA_050730175.1 Acetobacteraceae bacterium
ACGAAAGGGGCAGGACACTCCCAGGGACCGCGGCGCGGCCTTCAAACAGCACGCAACCTTGCGCCTCACCCCACAGCAATGCCGCCGGAGAATCGACGCCTGTCAGCAAGATCCGTGCGCGCTCGCCGGCGGCGTCATCGAGCAGCGAAACGGGCAACGACGCAAGCGCAGGGGAGTAGCCGACTTCAAGGAAATCGAGCCCCAGAGCCGTAACGGACAGCATTGGTAGAAGCGACGGCGGAACGGCGCTGAGCGCAAGACGATACCCGCGCGCCCGCGCGAAATCGCGCGCGAACATGAAGGCCGCCGCATCCTGCAGAACGTCCGCCGGGAGGAGGTCGAGCACGATGTTCCCGCGCAACCCGGGCGGAAGGGCGGCATCGAAGCCGAGGAAGGCCGGCGAGAGGACCGATTCGACGTTGAGAGCAACGGCGAACGGCAGGGCTTGAGCGAGCTCGTGAGGCGCGGAGAGCAGGGCGAGCAGGCGTCGATCGAGGGTGCGCGAAAGCCTGCGAAACAACCACGGATCGGCAATCAGATCGTGCTCAGGGGCGAGGCTTTCACCGATCTCGGCGACCGAGAGGAGCCGCTTCTCCCAGGCGAGCCGGAGCACGCCCGAACTCTCCCGCCGTGCCACGGATCGGCGGCGCGCGAAGCGTGAGACGTCTGCTGAGGCGAGCGCCCGCTCGACCGCGCCAAGCACCGCGAGATCGGGCGGCGGGCGCGCAGGCTCGTGAGGTGCTGCGGCTTCAGGCTGGGCGAGGCATGCGGCGAGCCATTCGGCGTCGCGCGGCACGGTGAAGCGACGCACGAGCTCGGCAAAACCGGGTAGCGGCGGCTCTGATTCGGCAAACAGCACCGCGAGAGTAGCCAGCACGCGGCTCTCCTGCCGCGCGGCGCCGCCGCGCCAAGCGAGCGCGAGGTCATTTCCGGGCAGGCGGTAGAATCGCGCGCGATCAGCGCTGGAGAGGGGCTCAAGCGCGCCCTCGGCAAGCCGGCCGTGGTGTGGACGGTAATGCTCGGGCGGAAGGAGCGAGAGGCGAAGCAGCAGAACCTGGCGCTCGACCCCGGCGAGCCGGCAATCGGCTGCCAACCGGCCGAGCGCTATCGCGTCCTGTTCCGCGCCCGAGACTTGCGGCGCTGCGGTCATCCCAGGCCGGCGGCCGCTGCCCGGGAGTCGAGCAAAACGAGATTGCGGCAAAAGCGCCGGCCCGAAGGCACGGCCGACGCAGCTCGTTCCTTGCATTGGCCGAGCGTGCATCCCTGAGCGGCCGGGCACGACAACATGCGTCCCGCCGCGAGCATGACCTCCACATGCTGGCCGACGAACCGCCGGATGCCGCTCCCGAGCCCCCACAGCACCGCCGCTTCGTTGTCCGCCCGGCTCAGGATCACCCGCTCTGGCCCCAGCGCGCCCAGCGCCGCAACCAAACGGCGATGGTCGGCCGCGGCAAGGCGGGCAATGCGCGGTGACCAATCGAGCTTGAAGAGGTCGGCGTCGAGCGAGCCGGGCCGGATCAAGAGCAGCGCCTGATGGGAAATCCCGCCAAGGACCAACCGGTTGCCCGCGCTGCGCACAGCGGTACGCGCAGCCGCAAGCGCCTCCGGCGCCGCTGCCACCTCGACCAGAGAAACTTCAACGCCGACCGCCACGCCCATGGAGCGGCACGTGTCGAAAAGGTGGGCGCAGCGTTCTTTAACAACGGATTTCGCTGACAAATTGAGATGGAGTGCGAAGTCGGGTGGAGTGCCCGCCATGCCGATCGGACCGGAGCCGGGCAAGGCAGCTTCGAGCAACGCGAGCAGCGGGTCATCCAGACGATGGGTGAAGTGGCGCAGCAGCCAGGCATCCGGGCCGCATTCGTTGGGCGGCGCGCACCGCGCCCAAAGAGCGGCCGGAGAAAAGGCGATCTCGCGAAACAGCGGAGAAAGAGTGTGTGTGCGCCCACGGTCTGTCCACGCGACCAGGACGCCGGTCCGCCGCTGCAACAACTCCGGGAAGCCAGGCAGGGCGGCAACCAGTCCCGCCGCAGGCGCGGCCGAAACGGGGAAGGCCTCGGCCTCAACGCGCGCGAGACGCCGCAAAGAGGGGCCGGGCGGCCCGGCAGCAGCGAACCGTTCGGCGGCGTAGTGAAGCAACAAGTCTGCACGCCCCGGAAGCGGCCAGAGCGAAACGATCGTATCCGGTTCGCTGGTCTCGGCACCGAACAGGCAAACGAGCTTGCCCTGCAGAGAAGCCGGATCGTCCTGAGCCAGCGCCGCATGGCTCAAGCTCGGACGGCAGAGGAGGACGAGGTCGCCGTTGCCAAGCGCAAAAAGCTGCCCGTCGTGGCGCTGCGCCGCCTCCGTGAGAAGTGCCCTGGCGATCCGGCGATGGTGCGGCTCCGGAGCGGGAGGGCCGAATCGCCCGAGATGTAGCACGAGAGCCGCCCACGCGCCCTGGCTTCGCGCCGCCCGGCCTGCCGCATCCAGCAGGAGGTGCTCGGCCGAGCTGTTGGTTGCGGCCTGGAACGCAGGTGGACCAGGAGCCAAGGCATAGTCGAGAGCGAGTTCCATCTCAGCACGAGCAAGCGGCAGGAGTTGGCCCGCGCCCCATTGGCCATCCCCCCACTGGCTATCCCCCCACTGGCTATCCCTGGGGAATGCTTGCGGATCGCGCTCTCCCCTAGCCCGGCCTGGCCGAGCCAAAGGAAGCGCCTGTCCAACCTGGAGCAAGGGCGTCTCGGAGCGAACCGTTGAAGCTGCTAAGTTCGACCGCCATGGTTACCTTCCGGTTAGCGCCGGCGAGACTCGGGCCCGGGCGGCGCATCTACGCAATCGGCGATGTGCACGGCATGGCACAGCGGCTTTTCGCAATGCACGAAGCGATTGCCGTCGACCTCGCGGCCCGGCCCTGCGCGATACCTTTGGTTCTGCACATCGGTGATTACATCGACCGCGGGCCGGAGAGTGCCGCAATCCTCGCACGTCTCGCCTCCAACGTCGCAATCGCGGGCGCTCAGACCATTTGCCTTACCGGTAATCACGAATCGATGGCGCTTGGGGTGCTGCTCGGCGGCGATGACGAGGCGGCGCGACTCTGGCGCATGAACGGCGCGGATGCGACCCTCAGAAGCTGGCGAATCGACCCAAGTGCTCCGCACCAACGATGGGCCCGGGGCATACCAAGTGAGCAGCTCGAATTCCTCGAGGCGCTCCGGCTGTTCCATCGCGACGGGGATTATTTCTTCGTGCATGCCGGATTGCGTCCGGGAGTCGCGTTGGCGGACCAGGATGCGGAAGATCTCGTGTGGATTCGCGAGCCGTTCCTTTCCTATCGGGGAGATTTCGGTGTCGTGGTCGTGCACGGGCACACGCCAACCAAAGCGCCGGTGGTGCGGGCGAACCGTATCGGCATCGATACCGGCGCGGTCTTTGGCGGGGCACTGACCGCCGCTGTGCTGGAGGAGGACCGACTGGGCTTCCTGCAGGTTTGAAATGAACAGCGCTTCGGCAAGCCAATCGCCGGGTCGGCTGCTCGCGGGGGCAAAGCCGGTGCGTCGCGGGCCGCACCCCGGTAATGCACCGAACAAGGACAAACCCGAGCGCAGGCACGCATGCTTTCCACGCCCGGGAGAACTGCGAGAGGCGTCACGCTGGGGCAATATCGCCCTGACTGGCATCTGGCGATTCCAGTCAGGGTAATATTGCTCTGGGGCGCCCGCATTTTCTATCCCTGACCGTACGGAACTGTTCCGCTGACGCCGCTCCCGTTATGGTCCTCGCGATGAGCTCGCCGCAGCCTCCGTCGCGCCCAGCTTGCTGAGCACGATCTGGCGGCGGATCTTCAGCGTTGGCGTCAAACGGCCATTCTCCTGCGTGAACGGAGCCACCAGGCGATGGTGGCGAATCCGCTCCGTCACGG
>JBOHMN010000133.1:0-11766 GCA_050730175.1 Acetobacteraceae bacterium
GTCACGGCCGGCGAGCGGCGCCGCGCCGGGACTTCCGGCTGAGCCTTCATCAGCAGCTTCGCCACAGCCTGCGCAGACGTCGTCGGGGCCGGAGCGGATCGCGGTTGGCGGATCGGCGTTGCTGGCCGCCGCCGCACCGCTGTTGCAGCTTCTGAGCCGGCTCAGGAACACCCTCTCGCAACCTGATCCGGCAGAGCTTCTGGGCCGCACCGTGAGAGAGATGCGGGGTTTCGAGCAGGCCGCGCGGGCGGCGGAAGTGCCGATGGAGCAACTCCGGCCGGCACATTACGCACTCTGCGCCAGCATCGATGATGTCGTGCTGGCGACGCCCTGGGGCAGCCAGGGAGCCTGGGCGACACGATCCCTGGTCTCGACCTTTCATCAGGAGGTGCAGAGCGGGGAGCGGTTCTTCGATCTCCTGGCGCAGGTTCGCCAGAACCCCGGCCGGTTCCTGCCGGTGCTGGAGCTGATGTATCTCTGCCTCTCACTCGGCTTCATGGGCCGCTACCGCGTGTCCCAGCGCGGCTCGGGCGAGCTCGAGCGGCTGCGCGAAGAGACTTATGCGACTCTGGTCCGGGCGCGCCCGGCGGTCGCGCCCGAGTTGTCGCCGCGCTGGCAGGGGGTGGACGCACCGTATCGGCCGGTGCGCGCGATCTTCCCGGTCTGGGTGGCGGCGGTGCTGGGACTTGGCATCATCCTCGGCGTCTGGTTCTGGGCCGGCCGCTCGATCAATGCCGCGTCCGATCAGGCATTCCAGGCGGCGCTTGCGACGCCGCCGCAAGCCATGCCGCCGATCCTGCGCGCAGCCGTCGTCAAACCGCCGCCACCACCACCGCCGCCCGTGGTACCCGGAATTCTCGAAACGCTGCGTGGCTTCCTCGCCCCCGAGATCAAGGCCGGGCTGGTTGAAGTGCTGGGGACCGAGGCGGTGCCGATCGTCCGGATCGAAAACCAGGGGATGTTCGCCTCCGGCAGCGCCCTCGTGAGCAGCCGGTTCGTGCCGTTGCTGGAGCGGATCGGGGCCGAGCTCAAGGTCAATCCGGGCAAGGTGGAAGTTCGCGGCTACACCGACAGCGAGCCGATCCACACCGTGCAGTTTCCCTCCAACTACCAGCTTTCCCAAGCCCGTGCCGCAGCGGCCGCGGCGATCCTCGGGCACACGATCGGCGACCCCTCGCGCATCACCGCCAAGGGGTTCGCGGAGGCCGACCCGATCGCGTCCAATACCACCGAAGCCGGGCGGGCCCGGAACCGGCGAATCGAAATCGTTCTGATCCGGCAGAGCTGAGGGGCGGGCGATGGCATCACTTAAAGGCTCGCCCGCTGTGGGCTCCCTGGGCCTGCGCTGGCTGTTGACGGCGCTCGGCGCGGCGCTGCTTGCGGCCCTGGTGTGGTTCTTCGGCCCGCTGGCCCCACCCTTGAGGCCGACGCTGGTGCGGGCGGTGATCATCGCCATCATCGTCATCGTCTGGCTGATCGCCAATCTCTGGATCGATGCCAGGCGCCGGCAGAAGGACGCGGCACTCGAGCAAGGAGTGACGGCTGGGGAAGTCGATCCCGCGCTCGCGGCATCCGCCGAGGAAGTTGCTGCCGTCAAGGAGAAGCTCGCCCGGGCGCTCGGGATTTTGCGGAAGGCTCAGGGCCGGCGCGGCTATCTCTACGAGCAGCCCTGGTACGTCATCATCGGGCCGCCGGGCGCGGGCAAGACGACGGCGCTGCTGAACTCGGGGCTGAAATTCCCGCTGGCTCAGGAGATGGGCGAAGGGGCGCTCGGGGGAGTTGGCGGGACCCGGCTTTGCGAGTGGTGGTTCACCGAAGAGGCGGTGCTGATCGACACTGCCGGGCGCTATACGACGCAGGACTCGGATGCCGCGGTCGATCGGGCGGGCTGGGATTCTTTCCTCGATCTCTTGAAGCGCACGCGCACGCGTCAGCCGCTCAATGGCGTGCTGGTGGCGATTGCAATCCCCGACATTGTCGGGGCGGAAGCGGAACGGCTGGCGCACGCGCGGGCGATTCGCAAGCGCATCAAGGAGATCATGGAACGGCTCGGGGTCCGGGTGCCGGTCTATGCGCTGTTCACCCAGGCGGACCTGCTCGCCGGCTTCACCGAGTTCTTCGACGATCTCGACCGCGAGAAGCGGGCGCAGGTCTGGGGCACGACCTTTCCGACCGGGCGCAGCGCCGGCGAGGGCGGCGCGGCGGGGCGGTTCCGCGAAGCCTTTGCCGGGCTGATGGAGCGGCTGAACGGGCGGCTGCTCGAGCGCCTGCAGGCGGAACGAAGCCCGGAGAGGCGGGCGCTGATTGCCGGTTTCCCGGCCCAGGTAGCGAGCCTTGGCGAACCGATCGAGAGTTTTCTCGAGGCCGCGTTCGGTGGCTCCAGACTCGATCCGGCGCCCTTCCTGCGCGGCGCCTATTTCACCTCCGGAACCCAGGAGGGGACGCCGATCGACCGCCTGACGGCGACGCTCGCGCGCGCCTTCGGGGTTGATCAGCGGCGCGTTCCGAGCCTCAAGCCGGAGCGCGGGCGCAGTTACTTTCTCGGGCATCTGCTGCGCGAGGTGATTTTTGGCGAGGCGATGCTGGGCGTTGCCGATCCGGCGGCGCGGCGGCGCGATCTTCTGCTCAGGAGCGGTGGGTTCGCGGCGATCGCGATCATCGTCATCGTGTTCGCGGCGCTGTTTGTCTCGAGCCGGGCTGCCAACCAGACCGCGATCGCCAAGAGTGCTGCGGCGATCGCCGCTTATGACAAGGTGGCGCAAGCGGCCAGGCTCAGCCCGGTTGCGGATTCCGATCTGCCGCAAATTGCGCCGCTGCTCGATCAGGCGCGTGCGCTGCCGTTCGGCTATGCCGCGCAGCAGGCGGCGCGTGGCGTGCCCGCGGTTGGTGGCTTCGGGCTGTCGCAGAGCGGCAAGCTCGCGCAGGCGGCGGATCTCGTCTACCGGCACGCGCTCGAGCGGATCCTGCTGCCGCGGCTGCTCTACCGGCTCGAGACCGAGATGCGCGGCAGCCTCGACCGGCCGGACTTTCTCTATCAGGCGACACGAGTGTACCTGATGCTCGGCAATCAGGGACCGCTCGATCCGGCGTTGGTGCATGCCTGGATGGCGCTCGATTGGGAGAGCCAGTTTCCTGGTCCGGCGCTGGCACCGGTGCGTGCCGATCTCCTCTCCCATCTCGATGCGCTGCTCGCAGAACCGCTGCCGGATATCCCGCTCGACGGGCCACTGGTTGCGGCCGCGCGGATCGCTTTTTCTCGCGTGCCGCTGGCGGAGCGTGTTTATTCGCGCATCCGCCCCTCGGCGCAGGCGGCAGCGGTTGCGGCCTGGACGCCGGCGGCGGCGCTCGGCCCTGCCGGGCAGCTTTTGTTCCGCCGCAGTTCCGGCAAGCCACTGACCGATGGGATTGCGGGTTTCTTTACCAAGGAGGGGTTTTATTCGGTGCTGCTGCCGGCGCTCGGCAACGTCGCGAAGGAAGTGGCGAGCGAGAGTTGGGTGCTTGGCAAGAACGAGGCGATCAATCCGGCGAGCCCCGAGGTGCGTTCGCTGGAAGCGAACGTCGTCCGTCTCTACGAGAGCGATTACGAGCGCAATTGGGACGCCATGCTGGCTGATCTTGAACTGGCGCCCGGTGGCTTTGCGGCACTGCCGCAAGCAGTGACGACGCTCAGTCTGCTTTCATCGCCGCAATCGCCGATGCTGGCGCTGCTCAAGAGCATCGCCGGCGAACTCGATCTCACGGCAGCGCCGAAGACTGCCGCCGCGGCGGAGAAGGGCGGCGCGGCGGCGGCCGCCGAGGCCGCGGCAAAGACGAAGGCGGGTGCACTCGGCAAGGGGGCCGCACAATTGGAGGGCCTGTTCGCCAAGCCGGGGAAGCCCGCGGCGCCGCTCGGCGAGGAGGTGGCGCAACACTACAAGCCGCTGATCGATTACGTAGGCACCGGTGCTGCGGCGCCGGCAGCGGCGACATTGCAACTTCTGGCCCAGGTGCAGCAGCAGCTCGCATCCCTGTCGCAGAGCGCAACGACGCCAGGCAGCCAGCCGGCGGCGCTGGCGGGCGGCGATCCGGAACAGCTGGTGGCGGCGGAGGCGGCGCGCGATCCGGCGCCAGTCTCCCGCTGGCTGAGCTCAATCGCCACTTCGGCCAATGTGCTGCGTGGGGTCGCGAGCGGGCAGCAGGTGAAGGCGGGCTTCAACGGGCCGGGCGGCCCCGGCCAGTTCTGTCAGAAGGCGGTAAATGGGCGCTATCCGTTCTTCCCGGGCTCGACCGAGGATATTCCGCTCGGCGATTTCGGCCGGCTGTTCGCCCCGAGCGGCCTGCTCGACACCTTCTTCAATGCGCAGGTGCTGCCTTATGTCGATACCGCTTCGGCGACCTGGCAGCCGAAGGTGCTGAACGGCGTCGAACCGCCGTTTTCCGCGGGCGACGTCGCCGAATTCCAGCGTGCCTCGGTGATCCGCAACCTGTTCTTTGCGGCCGGCGGAACGCAGCCGTCGGTGAGCTTCACGATCACGCCGGTCTTGCTTGACGACAAGACGCAGCAGGTGACGCTCTCGCTTGGGGCGACGACTGTCTCCTATGCGCATGGCCCGCCGCAGCCGGCGGCGGTGACCTGGCCCGGACCGAGCGGGATGGACCGTGTCAGACTGGCCTTCGATCCACCGCCTTCGGGCAGCACGGGCGTGATCGAGGCAACGGGGCCATGGGCGCTGTTCCGGCTGTTCGGCCAGGGCGTGCTGGCGCAGCAGGGTGCGCCGGAACGTTTCACCTTGACCTTCCAGGTTGGCGGGCAGAGCGTGACATACGGGATTCGTGCCGCCTCGGTGTTCAACCCGTTCTCGCCCGGCGTCCTGCAGGCGTTCCGGTGTCCGAGCGTGCATTAGTGTCCGGAATCATCCCCGGAATCATCCATGGTGGAGGATATACCGGCACGCTCATCCGGCGATGCGGGCAGGCGGGGTGATGGTGCGACTGCGAACTGTGCGAGCGACACTCGCGTGATGATTTCCAGTGATCACGCTCGGGGTTTGTTGGCTCGACCAATGTCCCGACTGTGGTGGATCGTTCCGCGATTCCGCCAAGTGCCATATTGATCTGGCAGCGGGCGAGCCAGAGGTGAGGCAATGCGGGTTCTATGGAAAGCTGCCGGCCCGCGGGGATTTCGTTCGATCCGGACTTACCGGGCCATTCATCCCGGCCTGGGATGACTGGACTCAGGCGGTGCTGGTCGGCAGCCGGTCGATCATGGGCGACGCCTGGCTGGCGGCCTGGCTCGAGGCGCCGGTCTGGCGCTTTGCCTTGCCCGCAGGGATGCTCGTACCGGCGACGGTCGCGGGGCTTTTCATGCCGAGCGTGGATCGGGCGGGGCGGTTCTTCCCGCTGTGCTTTGCCGCTCTCAGGATGAATGGAACTGCGGGCGCTCTGGCCGATGACGTTGCGGAATGGCTGGCGCGGGCCGAAGCCGCCGGGCGGGCGGCCTTGGCCGAAGACCTGACGCCGGAAGCCGTGGCGGACAGACTGGCACAGCCTGCGAGTGCGCCGCTTACCGCCGGGCCGTTGGCGCCGCCGGTGGCGGCTCTCGATTGCGGACTCTGGTGGACCGAGGGTTCACCACGGGTTCCACCCGGCGCGTTGATCCTCCCGGTCTTGCCGGACGCGGAGCGGTTCGCTGGCATGCTCGATGCGGAGTTCGCGCCGACGGGTTCCGGGGTGAGCGGATGAACGGGCACCGCTTTCGTTCCTGGGCGGCAACGCATCCCGGGGCGCGGCGGACGCATAACGAGGATAGTTTCGTCGATCGCCCCGGGCTTGGCCTCTGGGCAGTCGCCGACGGTGCCGGCGGCCATGAGGCGGGCGAGGTAGCGGCCGTCATGATTGCCGAGCAACTCGCCGCAATCCCGGAAGACCTCGGGGCGGCCGGACTTCTGGCCGAGGTGCGGAGACGAGTGGCGGCGGCGCACGAGGCACTGCGGAGTGAGGCGGCGCGACGCGGCCCGTACGCGATCATTGCGGCGACGTTGGTTGTGCTGCTGGCGCGGGACGATCATTTCGCATGCCTCTGGGCGGGTGATGCCCGTGGCTATCTGCTGCGCGACGGCGTTCTCTCGCAGATCACGCACGACCACAGCCTGGTGCAGGAGCTGGTCGATACCGGCGCGATCACCGCTGCGGAGGCCGAGCATCACCCGCGTGCCAATATCGTGACCCGGGCGGTGGGCGCCGATCTCGAAGAGCTGGAGCTCGACAAAGCAACCGGGACGCTGGTTATCGGCGATCGGCTGCTGCTGTGCAGCGACGGGGTTTCGAAGTCCCTCGCGGAGGCGGAGTTGCGGACCCTCCTGGGGGCGCCGGAGGGCGTGCCGCCGACCGAGCTGCTACTCACTGCGGCACTCGCCCACGAAGCCTCCGACAACATTACGGCGATCGCGATCGAAGTTTTGCGAGCGGACTTTCCCGGGTCTCGAGGATTGGAATAGACTGCGAGCGGAACGGAGCGAGGCCGACATGCTGACCCGACGCGCGGTTCTCACAGCCGGAGCGGCAACCGCCGTGGCGCCGCAGTTCGCTCGCGAGGCAGCGTCTGCGACGCCGGCGGGGATTGTCGTCATGGCCAAGCAGATCGACGACATCGTCTCGTTCGATCCGGCGCAATCCTACGAATTCACCGACAACGAGGTGGACGGCAACCTCTATCGCAAGCTCGTGGTTCCGGATCCCCTGGACCCGAGCGCGATCAAAGGGGACCTCGCCACCAACTTTGAAATCACGCCCGAAGGACGTCGGATCACTTTCCATCTGCGAGACGACGCGCGCTTCGCCTCCGGCCGGTCGCTGACCGCGGCGGATGCGGAGTTCTCGCTCCGGCGTGCGGCGAGGCTCAATCTGACGCCCGGGTTCATTATCACCCAGTTCGGGTTCACCAAGGACAACGTCGCGGGGCTGATCCGGGCCACGGACACGCACACGCTGGTCGTCGAAGTGCCCGAGGTGGCAGCACCGAGCTTCGTGCTGCATTGTCTCTCGGCCAATGTCGGCGGCATCGTCGAGAAGGAGACGGCGCTCGCGCACCAGGAGGGAGGCGATCTCGGCAATCGCTGGCTGACCAGCCATTCTGCGGGCGCGGGGGCCTATCAGCTGACCTCCTGGGCGGCCAACGACCATGTGATCGTGGATGCCAATCCGCACTCCGGCATTCCGACAGCTACGAGGCGGATCGTGATCCGTCATGTCAAGGATCCGGCGACACAGCTTCTGATGCTGCGTCGGGGCGATGCCGACATCGCCCGGGACCTGACGTCGGATCTTTTGAAATCGATCGGCGGGGAGAGAGACTTCCACAGCGTTTCGTCCCCGCAGCTCACCTCGATGTACCTGGCGGCCAACCAGAACGTGACGGCGCTGACGAGGCCGGAGGTGCAGCAGGCGATGAAGTGGGCGATCGACTACGAAGCGATTGCCCGCAATATCACGCCCGGGACCTGGACGGTCGATCAGTCGTTTCTGCCGGCGGGGCTGTTCGGGGCGCTGAGCAGCAACCCGTTCCATCGGGATGTCGCGAAGGCGAGGTCGCTGATGGCGGCGGGCGGCTATCCGGACGGCTTTGCCGTCACGATGGATTACATCTCGGCGCCGCCTTATTCCGATATCGCCGAGGCGCTGCAAGCGGATCTCGGGGCGATCGGCATCAAGGTATCGTTGCTACCGGGAACGCAGAAAGAGGTGATTACCAAGATGCGGGCGCGGCAGCATCAGCTCCTGCTGCTGTACTGGGGTTCTGATTATTTCGATCCGAACTCGAACGCGCAGGCGTTCTGTGCCAACCCCGACGATTCGGATGCGAGCCCGCTCAAGATCATCGCCTGGCGCTGCCACTTCCAGAACAAGCCGTTGACGGCGGAGGCGGCGGCTGCGGCGCGTGAGGTGGACAGTGCGAAGCGGTTGGCGCTCTACGAGAAGATGCAGCGGCAGTTCTGGGATCAGGCGCCGATCACCTTCCTGTTGCAGAAGAACGCCGTTGCCGTGCTGCGCAGCAACGTGAGCGGCTTCGTCATGGGCGCCGAGCCCGACTTCACGCGCTACCACGAGATCCGCAAGGGCTGAGCGGGTATTCCGGCCGGACCCCGAGGATCGCATCAAGGGATAGTACCAGGCTGAAGATCCAACCAAGCACAACGGGGAGTAGACCATGCTGACACGTCGCACGCTTCTCGCAACTGGTGCCGCCGCTGCGGCCGCACCGCTCGCTGCCGGCCCGCTCGCCGCCGCCGCGCCCAAGGACGTGGTGGTGATGGCCAAGGAGATCGATGACATCATCTCGTTCGACCCGGCCCAGTCCTACGAGTTTTCGGATACCGAGGTCGATGCCAACGTCTATCGGAAGCTGATTTCGCCCGATCTCAAGGACTTGAGCAAGATCGGGCCGGATCTCGCGACCCACTGGGAGGTCACGGACGAGGGCAGGACCTTCACCTTCCACCTTGCCAAGGATGCCTACTTCCCTTCCGGCAAGCCGGTCACGGCCGAGGACGCGGAGTTCTCATTGCGGCGCGTCGTCACCATGAACCTTACGCCCGGTTTCATCGTCACCCAGTTCGGCTTCACCAAGGACAATGTGGAGAAGCTGATCCGGGCCACGGATCCGCAGACGCTGGTGATGCAGTTGCCGCAGATCGCGGCGACCAGCTTCGTGCTCTATTGCCTGTCGGCCAATGTCGGCGCGATCGTCGAAAAGGCAACCGCACTCGCCCATCAGGAGAAGGGGGATCTGGGCAACCATTGGCTGACCAGCCACTCCGCCGGCGCCGGGCCGTACCAGCTTACCTCATGGTCGGCCAACGATCACGTGATCATGGATGCGAACCCGCGCTCGGGCATTCCGGTCGGGACGAAGCGCATCTTCATCCGCCACATCAAGGATCCGGCGACGCAGCTTCTGATGCTGCGCCGGGGCGATGCGGACATCGCCCGCGATCTGACCGCCGACCTCCTGAAGACTGCCGCGAGCGACCCGAACCTCTATCGGCTCACCACCCCTTCGACCGACCAGATGTATCTCGCCGGCAACGAAGGCTACGCGCCGTTCAAGAAGAGCGGGGTCAGGCAGGCGATCAAATGGGCGGTCGATTACGCGGCGATCCAGAAGAACATCACGCCTGAGAACTACATCGTGAACCAGGCGTTCGAGCCGACGATGATCCTGGGCGCACTCGCCGAGAATCCGTTCCACAAGGACCCGGCCAAGGCCAAGGCGCTGCTGGCGGAGGCCGGGTATCCGGACGGGCTCACGGCGACGCTGGATCATTTCTCCGACCATCCCTATTCGGATATCGCCGAGGCCGTACAGGCGGATCTCGGGGCCATCGGCATCAAGGTCTCGCTCTTGCCGGGCACGCGCAAGCAGGTGTTCACCAAGATGCGGGCGCGGCAGCATCAGCTCATCATCTCCGAATGGTATCCGGACTACTTCGATCCCAACTCCAATGCCCAGGCGTTCAATGCCAATCCCGACGATTCGGACAACAGTCCGCTCAAGATCATCGCCTGGCGCAACCATTTCTTCGACCCGAAGCTGACCGCGGAGGCGGCGGCCGCGGCCCAGGAGCTGGACACGCAAAAGCGGATCGAGATCTATCACTCCATGCAGCGGCGGGCCTGGGAGATTTCACCGATCGCCTTCATGCTGCAGCAGAACGCGATTGCCGTGGTACGCAAGGATGTGACCGGGTTCCTGCTCGGCGCGCAATCGGACTTCACGCGTTATGGCGGGATCCGCAAGGCGTGAGGAGGATGCTGGTTCCGGGATGAGTGAGGCGTGGCCGGGAGCGTACGAGGGCCAAGGGAGCGTCTTCATGAGACGATTCCTATCGAGCCCTTGGACAGCGACGGAGCTCTGGCGCGACCGGGATCGCCACGTCGTGCCGCGCGCTCCGCGTGCAGCACTCCTCGCGATGATCGTGGGGGGATAGACCACGCGGCGGCGCGGAGGGTTGGACGTGTGCAGTTGCGCCGAATCGGTGTGCCAGATCAGTGCGGCCTTTGGCGGAATGGCGCAGCGTACCGCCAAAGCCATGAAATTGATCAAGAAAATAAAGGCAGAGCGTGGTGATTCGAACTCATCACGCGTGGCGCCGGTTGCGGGCGCTCTCGGCCGGCGCCGCCAGCATTCCGATCACTCTCTTTGGACTGATCCTCGTCACCTTCTTCATCGGGCGGGTGATGCCGATCGATCCGGTGGTGGCGATCGCCGGCGATCATGCGCCGCCGTCAGTGGTCGCGCACATCCGGGCCGAGCTTGGCCTCGACAAGTCGCTGCCGGTGCAGTTTGCGATCTATCTGCGCCGGCTGAGCGAGGGCAATCTCGGCGATTCGGTGATGACGAGCCACGCCGTCACCGCCGATATCCTGCATTTCTTTCCACGCACCTTCGAGCTTGCGACCGCGGCGATCATCCTTGCGGTCCTGATCGGCGTGCCGGCGGGCGTGTTCGCGGCGGCGCGGCCGGGCTCGCGGTTCGATCATTGCGTGCGGGTGGTGAGCCTTTCGGGGCAGTCGATCCCGGTGTTCGTGCTGGGATTGCTGTTCCTGCTGGTGCTCTACGTGAAGCTTGGCTGGCTGCCCGGCTCCGGCCAGATCGGCGTCGCCTATGAAGGGATGGTTCCCGACATCACCGGCATGGTGGTGGTGGATGCGGCGCTGGCCGGTGACTGGGGCGCATTCCAAAGTGCGTTCGCGCACCTGGTGCAGCCCGCCCTCGTGCTGGCGCTGTTCAGCCTCGCCTACATCACGCGGATGACGCGCGCCTACATGCTGGACGCGCTCAATTCCGAATACATCATCACCGCGCGCGCCAAGGGCGTGCCGGAGTGGCTGGTGCTGTGGCGGCACGCCTTCGGCAACATCGCCGTCGGCCTGGTGACGGTGCTGGCTCTGGCCTATGCGTCGCTGCTCGAAGGCGCGGTGCTGACCGAGACTGTGTTCACCTGGCCCGGGCTCGGGCTCTATCTCACGACCTCGCTGCTCAACGCCGACATGAACGCGGTGCTCGGGGCGACCCTGGTGATCGGGGTCATCTATGTCGGGCTCAATCTGCTCGCAGATCTCGCCTATCGGCTGCTCGATCCCAGGGTTAGATGAACGGTTAGGTGAGCGGTCAGGTGAACGAGGGAACCGAACCGGTCCGCATCGAGACCCCGGGGAGAATCTCCTGGCGGGAGTGGCTGCTCACGGACGCCCCGACGTCGCGCCGGCAGAGCATCTGGGCCGAATATTATCGCGCCTGGCGGCGCCTGGCGGCCAACCATCTGGCGTTCGGCGGCCTGGTCGTCGTGCTCGCTCTGGCGTTCATGGCACTCGCCGCACCCTGGCTCGCGCCCTACAATCCCTACGCGCAAAACCTTGCCCACCGGCTCGCCCCGCCATCCGCGGCGCACTGGCTCGGCACGGACGGTCTCGGGCGGGATCTCCTCTCGCGGCTGATCTATGGCGGGCGGGACACGCTCGGGATGGTGGTCGCTGTGGTGGCGCTGGTGGCGCCGTTCGGCCTCCTGATCGGCTGCGTCGCTGGCTATCTCGGGGGCATGGTCGATCGGGCATTGATGCGGGTGACCGACATCTTCCTGGCCTTTCCGCGTCTCATCCTCGCACTTGCCTTCGTCGCCGCGCTGAAGCCCGGAATCGAGAGCGCGGTGATCGCGATCGCGCTCACCTCCTGGCCACCCTATGCGCGGCTCGCGCGCGCGGACACGCTCACCGTGCGCGATGCCGATT
>JBOHMN010000134.1:0-2228 GCA_050730175.1 Acetobacteraceae bacterium
GGGTGAGAGAGCGCATTGCCTCGCCTGAAATGCTCCCGAGGGCTGACCCGTTGCCTCATCTAACTTGCTCCCGAGCGGCGTGCTTTGGGAGCGGAACATGGGGCGAATCAGTATGGCGACACGAGACGAGCCGCTGGGTGCACTGGCGGGGCGCTACGCCACGGCCTCCTCGGTGAACCAGACTGTCAGGCTGCCCCGTCGTACCAGAGCGGCATCGTACTCTGGCCAATTCGTCACCCGATATCTCGCCTTGGGAAACTTGTGGCGGCGGTTTTCGTTGAATTTGTACGGCATGAGCTTCCAGAACTACCACGACGGAACGACTGGGCCACCCTAGCGTCCGGGCATCAACACGGCCATCCGCCCAGCCATTCTCCACCCCCATCGGCCGGCAAGCTGCCCGGCAAAGGTGACAGGGCGTCGTTCAACCTCCGGGCTATCCGTGCACCAACGCGAACTGGGCTGCCTGAGCGATGCGCGTTGCGTGGCCGACGTCGGAGGTGTAGGATTAAATCCTACTCGGCGACCGGAGGGCCGATCGTGCGATCAACGCAGCAGCTCAGCATCACCTTGCCGAACGACATGGCCGACATGCTCAAGGCCAAAGTCGCAGCCGGCGAATATGCGTCGGAAAGTGAGGTCATTCGGGATGGCTTGCGGATCCTGGCAGCCCGCGACCGGACGGTCGAGGCGTGGTTGCGTGAACAGGTCGTGCCGGCGGCCGAAGCCCTGAAAGCCGATCCCGGCCGGGCGCGAACGGCTGGGCAGGTGCGCGCGCATTTGGCGCGGCAGCGGGGGGCAGCCGGCAAGCGCAAGGCGTGAGCTACACTGTCCGTTTCGCTCCGGAAGTACAGGACCAGCTCGCTGCCATCGAGCGCCACATCGCCGAGGCAGGATCGCCCGTCGCGGCGGTCCGGTACGTGGACGCCATCATCACGTATTGCGAAGGTCTCGTGACGTTCCCGCAGCGCGGCAGAAAGCGCGATGACCTCGTGCCAGGGCTCAGGATCACCAACTACCGTGGCAGCGCGGTCATCGCCTTTGTCGTCGACACGGAGGCCGAACTCGTGTCGATCGTCGGCGTGTTTTACGGCGGTCAGGACTACGATACCCAGCTGCTGCAAGACAGGTAGGGAGTCTTCCCGGTTCCCGGTGCGGCGATGATCGCCATTGCCCGCGATCAGGCTCGCAGCCTGGTCTCTCATTCCTACTTGGCAATCACCGCGGCGGCTTTCTTGTTGGAAGAGACGAAGGTGTCGCCGCCAAGCCAGCTTCATTCCCAGGCAATCAAGCCGTCGGCAACATCTCGCCGGCATTGAGAGCCGTTGTCGGCCCTTCAATTTTTCTTTCCGCGGTGAAGGCGAAGAGGCGGGAGCCTTTCGGCTCCCGCCCGCTCGTTTCAGCCGAACGCCTCGATCTCGGCGGTTGCGGCCTGGCGGCTGACGCTGCCGGCCGGAGCGCTGGGGGCCTCGTAGGGCTTCCACGCGTCGCCGGTGATTTCGGCGTAGGCATGGACGGCGCCGTTCGCAGCGGCGAGCAGGGCGTAGGCGGTGAGGCCCGCCTGGGCAGCGAACGCACGGGCGCGGGCGGCCCGTGAGTCGAAGCCGAGGACTCCTTCGCGGTCCTCGTCGCGATCCTCGTTGGCGAGCGTCGAGGTGAGGTCGCGGGCCTGGGTGACCTTGCTGCCGTAGAACGTGGCGGCACCATGGGCCGAGCTGACGAAGGCACCGACGACGCGCTGGAGGTGGATGCGGAGCGCGGTTTCGTTCAGCGTCGGCTGCAGTGCCTTGGCGGAGAGGCCGAGCTGATCTTCGGTCGCCTCGCGGATGCCGTCATAGTCCACGGGCTCGAGGGCGAAGCGGGTGGCAATCGTTTCGGCCTGGACCGTGGTGGGGGCGAGCCTGGTGACGAGCTCGAGGGTGATGGCCTGGCGGACGTGTGGGGTACGGGCGGGCTTCTGAACGGATTTCTGAGTGGTCTTCGCGGCCATGTTCGGATCTCTCAACTCCCGTGGGGCTCGCAGGCCCCATGCCTGCGGCTTTCCCCCTCGGGTGCGGTTCATTGCGGCCGGGCATCAGGCGGCCGGCGTGAAAGGCGCGGCGCGGACCGGACCCGGCACCGGCAGAGCCGGACCGGGAGGACCGACCAGGCGCCGCGGGACCAGAGCCACGCACAGCCGCGCGGAAGGCACGCGTAGCGGCCGAGCACGGCGAGCATGGCGAGGACCC
>JBOHMN010000135.1:0-6737 GCA_050730175.1 Acetobacteraceae bacterium
GTATAGGTTCAAATTGCCGGTTGCCATCCAGCTTATTCGTGCCTTTGAGAAGCGAGACCCTCACCCCGTCGGGTAGGCGATAAAACCGATGATAGAGATACGTCGCAAGCCATTGGGCGTCTTGCTCGGGATCGCCGTCGTAGGGGTCCCGCACAGTATCTTGCTGCGGCGCGTTTCCGAGCAGCACAACCTCGGTCCAGTCTTCAGATAAGGCACGGCCAGCTTCCGCTGCCAGGTCGGTGACATCCACCACTTCTAGATATTCACAGGTATCGGGGTGATACCGCCGCAGCCGGCCGTACACGTCTTCGCGCTTGCACAATATCACCTCATGGACGCGCCCGCCCTTGCACGAGCGGTAACGCATGCCGCGCTGGTTAGACGGAAGAGAAGCGACCTTCGCACCCATACCAAAATTGCCCGTCAGGCTCTTTTCCTTGCCAACGGACGAGGCGATATTCGACACTTTCAGCAGATCCGGCGCATCCATACCCGGGCCTGTATTCCAAATCGCTAGCTTGTTAGCCCCGTCGATCTCCAGGACGCTGATTTCGACGAGGCGCCGACCCTCCGGAGCCAAACGCGACGCTTCCAGCGCATTCATCATCAGCTCGCGAATCATCATTATCTTTGGGCAGCGCTCGATGAGACTGGCAACCAGGAAGTCCTCGTCCGCGACCTCCAGTGCGGTGACAGCGGTCGTCGTCATCCCTCATTCTCGCAATAATCAATGCTCCCGTCGGTCTTGCCGCGCGATGACTCGAGACGCGGCTCGAGAGAGGCGACAGCTTCGTTGACCGCTCGGATCACCTTGCGTCCACCCGCCTCATCATATACGTAGATTTGATGGTTTGACGGGTTGCCAACTCGTCCGATTGCTTCGACGACACTGTCAACGCGCACTTCAGCCAGGGTACGAAATGGCTTCGGCTTGCTGTCGAGCTTCCTGCGTCGCTCCATTTTCTCGCTTGTGTCCATGTGTACACCGCGACGTATCCACAGATTCGAGGGCACTGTAGATTTCCGCGCGGCGAACGTTCGTCAACGTAATTCGCGCCATCTTATCCAATGATTAAAATCAGCAATTCATTTTCGCGAAGTGCGGCCTCTAGCGCCCTCTGCGAGTTGGGCTGCACGGTTGCGGTCATTACGGTCGCGGTCATCGGCCCGGGTGGAGGAATTAGAGACCGCTCTCCACGCGCTTTCGAGCGCCATCCTCACAGCTCCGATCACAGCACCCGCCGTGGTAGGTTCGGCGGGGACTCTGGCTCAGCCCATGTGTCTGTTTTTGGGAAACGAGGTGCGTCGGCCGAGTTGGGTGCCACGCAGCCATTGGGGTCACGAGCCAGCTATGACGGCTCCCAACCGATTGTGCCGCGATGAGTCGGGCCGCCGGACACCCGTTCTTCGAGACCGCCAGCCGTTCGGCAGAACGGCCGCTACGGGCGCACGGCGGAGCGTGGCATGGCCGACCGCTTAACTCCACCCTGCAATCTTCGGCTGAGCACCGATCCGGGCCTTTCTCGGCGCGCCTCAACGCTCGGGACCGTGATATTCGCCGGCTCAGGCACGGCTCTGCAATGCCTTCGCCCGCTCGCGCAGCACGTGCTTCTGCAGCTTGCCAGTCGCGGTTCGGGGCAGATCGCCGAAGACGATCGTCCTCGGAACCTTGAAGTGTGCCATGTGGTCGCGACAGAAGGCGATCAGCTCGTTTTCGGTGGCGGTGGCGCCTGGCTTGAGCGTCACGAAAGCGCAGGGCGTTTCACCCCATTTCTCGTCGGGCTTTGCCACGACCGCCGCCGCCAGCACCGCCGGATGGTGATAGAGCACCTCTTCCACCTCGATCGAGGCAATGTTCTCGCCGCCCGAAATCACGATGTCCTTGGCGCGGTCCTTGACCTCGATGTAGCCATCGGGATGCATTACGCCGAGATCGCCGGTGTGGAACCATCCCTGCGCGAAAGCTTCGCGCGTCGCCGCCGGGTTCTTGAGATAGCCCTTCATCAGCACGTGTCCGCGCAGCGCAATTTCGCCCATGCTTGCCGCATCGGCCGGCAGCTCCTCACCTGTCACGCCGATCACGGCAAGCTCCTCCATCGTGACCGTGTTGACCCCCTGCCGTGCCTGCCGTGCCAGCCGCTCGGCCTCCGGAAGTTCGTTCCAGCTATCCTGGAGTTGGCAATAGACCGACGGGCCATAAGATTCGGTGAGGCCATAGGCGTGCAGCACCGTGAAGCCGAGCGCCTCCATTCCCTTGATGACGGTCGAAGGCGGCGCAGCACCTCCGGTCATGATCATGACGGACTCCGGCACCGGGCGGCGCACCGCGGCTGGCGCGTTGATGATGATGCTGAGCACGACCGGCGCGCCGCACATGTGGGTCACGCGATGCGCCGCGATCAGATCGAACACGGCGCCCGGCTCGACCTGCCGCAGGCAGACATGCGTGCCGCCGGCGGCCGTCACTGCCCAGGTGTAGGTCCAGCCGTTGCAATGAAACATCGGGAGCGTCCACAGGAAAACGGACTCCGGCCGCAGGTGGAAGGCAAGCGCATTGCCGAGCGACCCGAGATAAGCACCGCGATGGTGGCAGACCACGCCCTTCGGATTGCCGGTGGTGCCCGAGGTGTAATTGATCGAAATCGCCTGCCACTCGTCGGCCGGCAGACGCCAGGGGAGGGGGTCAGCCGCAGCAAGGAATTCCTCATAGCCGATCGCACCGGGTGCGCGCGCGTGCTGCGTTTCGCTGATCTCGATCAGCATCACCGGGCGCGCAAGCCGGGCGATGGCAGCGCGCGCCTTCTCGACGAGCTCGCGATCCGCGAGCAGGAACCGGCATTCCGCGTGCTCGAGGATGAAGGCGATCCCTGCCGGATCGAGCAGCACGTTGATCGGGGCAAGCACCCCACCCGCCAGCGGCACGCCGTAGTGCGCCTCGAGGAGGGCCGGAACATTCGGCGCGAGCACGGCGACTGCCTCGCCGGCGCGGAGCCCTGCCTTGCCGAGCGCCCCGGCCAGGCGCTGGCAGCGGAGCGCGAACTCCCGGTATGTGAAGCGCCTCTCGCCCTCGATCACGGCGATCTTGTCTGGCCAGACGTGGCTCGCGCGCTTGAGGAAGCTCAGCGGGGAAAGCGCTACGTGATTGACCGGACCAGCGGCCAGATCCTGCTCGAAAATCTGCGGTTGCCTCGATGTCCCTTCCGGCATGTCGCTCCTCCCTGGACCGACCCCTGATCGGGCAAGCAAGATCGCAGAGTGCCGGCTACCCCGACAAGCCCTACGTCAGGAAGCTCTGCGGCGTCGAGCCCGCGCACATCCTTCTGGGCATGGCGAGGCCAGAATCAGTCGTGCCGGGAAGCCGCGCCATGACGGGCGCTCGCGCCGCGAATTAGCAAATCTTATAGCCTGCCGCACGGCGCCTCAGGCTACGTCTGCAGCGTGTGCAAGCCGCGTGCGTGAAACGCGCCTTGCGGCCGCATTCCTGGGGTGACCGCGCGTCTTACATCAGTGACGCCGGCATCAGTGACGCCGGCATCAGTGACGCCGGCATCAGTGACGCCGGCATCTGGTCGAGGGGTTACGATCATGGTCAACAACAACGATACGGGAACGCGCCCGCTCCGTAGTCTCGATGCGCATACGCGTTCCATGCTCTCCGGCGTTTCGACAGCGACAATCACGACCGTGCTGCTGAAGTGCGGCCTGCGCAACGTTTCCATCCGCGCCGCCGCGCCTCTGGACCCCGATCATCCCCGGATCGTCGGGCGCGCCTTCACAATGCGCTTCATTCCAGGGCGCGAAGATCTGGCAACACCGGAATCCCTGGCCTCGCCCGCCTCCACGCGCGGCGCCGTCGAGGCGATGCCGCCGGGCTCGGTCGCCGTCGTCGACGCCATGGGTGTGAAGGACGTGGCAATCCTGGGAGACATCCTGTGCGCGCGGATGCAGCAGCGCGGCGTCGCCGCGCTGGTGACAGACGGCGCGTTGCGGGACGCCCGCGGCGTGCGTGAGACGGGTCTCCCCGTCTGGTGCGCCGGGGTGGCCGCACCACCTTCGGTTGCTGGCCTCACCTTCGTGGGCTGGCAGCAGCCGGTCGGCTGCGGCGGAGTCGCGGTTTTCCCCGACGATGTCATCGTCCTCGATGATGACGGGGCGGTGGTGATCCCGAGAGCCCTGGTGGATCAGGTCGTCGAGCGCGGCCCGGAGGCCGAGCTGATGGAATCCTGGATCACCCAACAGGTGAACGCCGGCCGCCCGCTGCTCGGCCTCTACCCGCCCGCTCCGGAAACTCTGGCCGAGTACGAAGCCTGGCGCGGCCAGCAGCGCGGCGCGCGCTGACCGTGGGGTCGCCGCCGCGGCTCAACGCGCTGCGGCAAGCGTTGCGGCCACCATCCCGGTGCCGAGAACCATCTGCTCGGCCAGCCACGGGATGCGCCGCAAGATGGCGGGCAGGAACTTGCCGCGCAGCAGCTCGGCTCCGAACTGTGCCGTCTCCATCGGCAGCCGGCCAAGCTCGTGGCGCCGCGCGATCAGCGCCAGGCGCCGCGTCAATCCCGGACCGGGCAACGGGTGAAAGCGCAAATTGTCCGCAACCGCCGCCTCATAAATGCAAAGCGGCGTGGAGATCGCCCACCCGCCGCCTTGAGCGACCGTCGCCGCCACCCCGTAGGGCGTGTCGAACTCCTGTGCGCGCGGCAGGTCGATGCCGACCCGGCTGAGATGCCGCTCGATCTCGCGACCGACCTTGGTGCGCGCACTGTAGCGGATGAAGGCCTTCGATTCGCAAAGCTGCGGCAGGTCCCCGAGGGAAGCGACGCGCGCGACGTCCGGCGGGGTGACGACGATATAGGGCTCCTTGATCAGTGGCCACATCATGAGCCCATCGGGCAGCTCGAAATCGTCGATCCCGATGAAGATGTCGAGACGGCGGTTGAGGATCGCATCGACATGATCGGCGGTCAGACCCCAGACAAAAGAAACGCTCTCGGATACCGTCGAAAGATGCATCGAGAGCTCGGGAACGAGCGCACGGGAAAACGACTCGACGAAGCCGACCCGGAGCACCGGAAGCCGGCCGCGCCGCACTTCGCGCAACAGGGGGCTGATCTGGCGCGCGTCGGCGATCAGGGCACGCGCACGCTGGCGTAACACCGCGCCCGCCGGTGTCAGGCCAAGCGGTCGCACTTTGCGATCGAACAGCACGGCGCGGGTGCGCTCCTCGAGCTCGGCGATCGTCTGCGACACCGCCGGCTGGGTAACCCCGAGAACCCGCGCCGCCGCGGCCATGGTGCCTTGGTCGCAGACCGAGAGGAACGCCTCCAACGAACGGAGATCAAACGGAATGACGTCGTCACGCATCGCCGTCGTCCCGGCAGTTATTAGCAGAAATTATAGTACTCCCAATCGGGGTCAAGGATAGGCTGCCATTCACATTCAGCGTGCCCGGCGCCCGGCAAAGCTCTCGGGCAGGACGGGAAATAGAGCTGCACAACGGCGGGTCCGGTGAAGAGCGCAGCCGGCGCGCACCGAGCGGCGGGTGCAGCACCAGGGACCGCGAACGAGGAGCACAAGATGGCGACCACGGATTTGCCGAAGCCCGACTACATCCACAACATGCGCGTCATCGGCCACAGCGATCAGGGTGGCCGTCCGGACGCGGTGCAGGTGATGGTGAACAAGGGGCACGCTTATGTGGGCCACCTGTTCTCGCAGGGGTTCAGCGTCATCGACGTCCAGGACCCGACCCGGCCCCGCTTCGTCGAATATTTCCCCTGTCCGGAGAATACGTGGAACCTGCACTTGCAGGCGCACGACGATCTGCTTCTCGTCGTTCACGCCAAGAACATGTGGGCGCAGCCCGAGCTCGCCGACGAACGCAATTACTACAAGGGCAGCGCCGACTTTCACGCGCATTCCGAGGCTTCAGGCGCGCGCAACTGGTCGGCCGGCCTCGCGGTCTACGACATTTCCAAGCCGGCGAAACCGCGCCGCATCGGCTTCATGCCGGTTGACGGCGGCGGCTTGCACCGCGCCTGGTATGTCGGCGGGCGCTGGGCCTATGCCTCGGCGCTGATCGAAGGCTTCAGCGATTACATCTTCATCATCATCGACATGGCCGACCCGGCGCACCCGCGTGAGGCCGGGCGGTTCTGGCTACCGGGCATGAATCTCGCGGCCGGTGAGAAGCCGAACTGGCCCACCACGACGGGGCGCTATGGCTGCCACCACGGCCTCGTCCATGGCGACACTGCCTGGTGCGCCTGGCGCGACGCCAACCTCGTCGTCGTCGACCTGAAAGACCGTACGGCGCCCAAGCTCATCACCCACAAGAGCTGGTCGCCGCCTTTCGGGGGTGGGACGCACAACTGCCTGCCGCTGCCCGATCGCGACCTTCTTCTCGTTCTCGACGAGGCGGTGCTCGACGGCATGGAAGACGGCATGAAGCCGATCTGGGTGTTCGACAATCGTCTCGCCACCAATCCAGTCAGCATCGCGACTTTTCCGCTGCCGTCCGACCGGGATTACATCAAGGTCGGCGGTCATTTCGGGCCACACAACGTCTATGAGAACCGCCCGGGAAACTTCATCAGCTCCGATATCATCTTCACCACGTATCAGAATGCCGGCGTGCGCGTGTTCGACATACGCGACCCCTATCAGCCGAAGGAGATCGCTGGCTTCGCCCCGGCTCCGCCGACCCGCCTGATCGATCCGCGCCCGAACCGCCCGCTCGTCCT